>JAZLKH010000036.1:0-29224 GCA_045597545.1 Fibrobacter sp. | reverse complement strand
GCTTCCTAGTTCCTCCTCCGGCAATCAAGGAAACCTCCGGTGAATGGTTCGCTGAATCCGCCATCAAGCAGTTCGCCTGCTCCGAAACCCAGAAGTACGGCCACGTGACTTACTTCTGGAACGGTAACCGTTCCAGCAAGTTCGACGGCGAAACCTACCTGGAAATCGAATCTGACGTTGTTCCGTTCGAACAGCGCCCCTGGATGAAGGCTGCAGAAGTTACCGACGCCATGATCGAAGCTATCAAGAGCGGCAAGTACCAGACGCTCCGCTGCAACTACCCCAACGGCGACATGGTGGGCCACACCGGTTCCTTCCGTGCTGCTACCATGGCTATCGAAGCTGTGGACATCGGCCTCGCTCGTCTCCTCCCGGTGATCGACGCAGCCGGCGGTGTTGCCCTCATTACCGCTGACCACGGTAACGCCGACGAAATGTATGAAATCGACAAGAAGACCGGCATGCCCAAGGTGAACAAGGATGGCTCCTTCAAGGCTAAGACCAGCCACACCCTGAACAAGGTTCCCTGCATTCTGTACGATAACGTTACCGGCGGCAAGCTTGGGCTCAAGGAAGGCGACTGGGGTCTGTCCAACTTGGCAGCAACCACTGCTAACCTCATGGGCTTCGAAAAGCATGAGGCTTGGGATGACTCCATGCTGGTTATCAAGTAACCTGCAAAGTCATTCCAACTTGCGATGTCATTCCGGCCACCGAGCCGGGAGCTCCCTTTTCAAAAAAGGCTGGACTTCGGTCCGGCCTTTTTTACGTTATCCTGTCATGCCAACGGAAGTTCGGCATTACAAACAAATCATCTAAATACTTCCCCGGCGATTTCCTTGCCAGGGGCATTGCATCCCTTTAGGAACTTAAGGCTGTACTTCATATCGTCTTCGCCGGGAGTGACCTTGACTTCCACATTCAGCTTGTAGGCGCCATGGGAGCCTTCCAGCTTAAATCCTCCGCGAACTTCCGACAGCTTGACATACTTCAAGTCGGGCGCTTCAAACTCGATGTCCGCCCAGCTAGCGTTTTCCACAGACTTTTCATCCATGGCCACGTTCATGGCGCTGACATAGCCATCCTTGACCAGAGCCAGATCCTCCTTGAACTCATGGTACTCGTCCATGTCTCCATCGTAGGCAAAGATGGGGGAAACAAGCATAGTCATTGCGAGCAAGGCTAGCAGAATCAATGGTTTCTTAAAGATCTTCATGGAAATCAATTTAGCAAAAGGTGACGCCATTTGCCACATATACCGGTTTTTATGAAAATAATGTTTCCCTCTTGACCTTTGTTTTTGTATATTTTGGCCACGCCCTAAAGCCCGGGTGGTGGAATGGTAGACACTGGGGACTTAAAATCCCTTGGGGGCAACTCCGTGCGGGTTCAAGTCCCGCCCCGGGCACTAAAGGCAACCTTTAGGAGTTCAACCATGATCGATTTCTATCCCAACAGCATTTACTATCCCCGCGAAGCCGTTGAAGAAAAACTGGCCAAGGGTGAGCTGCAGAAGACGGAACAGCACCTCATGGGCTGGACTGAACGCCACCGTGGCGAAATTTGGGATTGCGCCCGCGACGACGCCGAAAATCCTACCGATGAGATCCTCCTGGACAACCTCCGCGCTTTGCTCCTTTGCAAGGGTTCCCTGCAGCCTGCAGCCGAACTGGGCGACATGATCAAGGAAATCAAGAAGGAAGAATGGTACCGCAACGAGGAGAAGCACGAAGAGGCAGAGGAAGTCGCCGATGAGTGGCGCGCCAAGTACCTGGTAAAGTGGCGCGAGGCTCGCATGTTCGAAGCCTTCATCCTTATCGAAAAGCGCGCCGAGCAGCTGCTGGCAATCCTCAAGGCTTAAGAGACCTCATAAAAGATTCTGACGAAGGCCCCTGTCACACAGGGGGCCTTTTACTTTTTCCAGTCGCCGCGCCAGATTACAGGCACCCAGACTTCCAGCTTGCCCTGGGTGCTGCGGGGGTAACGCCAATACGCCTTGATATGATTCTGGACCAGCGAAACGAAATCCTGGTCGTCGGAGTTGCTGAACAGGATCTCGGGTTCGGCAAAGTACCCCAGGGAATCCAGGGTAAGTTTCAGGCCGATGTAGATATCCTTAAGGGGAGCGCCTTTTTTGCGTTGTTGCTTGAGCTCCGCCCTTTCCTTTTTAAAATGTTCCACGGCAAGCCAGTGTAGCCCCGCGGCACGCCCCTGCAAAAACTTCTCGAACTGCAGAAGATCACGACCTGCGGAGTTGTCCAGCACATACAGGTCATCCAGGGAGGGCATGATCATGCGCCCAGTAAAGGACTTTACCTCTTCGGGCTCCGGCTCGATGGACGCGGACAGGGTGTGCTCCTTGTAGTCCATGAAAGGCACCGTAAACAAGGCGGCAAACACAAGAATCAGCAACAGCAGAGGGAAATTGCGTTTGATCATGGAATCTATCTAGCTACTCTATGGCCTTGATGCAAAGCTGCAGCGACTTCTTGTCGTTGTAGTAGTTCCAGGTGGGTTCAAAGACAATCGATACCGGCCTGGACTTGCCAAGCAGCGCCTTGCTCTTGCGAAGTCCAAAGGCTATGGCCGGGAAGATGCGACTGCCAGCCTGGGAAACTTCCAGCTGCAAGTGGCCACCGCGGATTTCACGGAGTCGGTGAACCTTCACGTTGTCGGCCCGGAATGTGGGATACGGGAAGTTGCCGCCGAAGGGTTCCAGCCGGTCAAAGAAGTCCAACACGGAAATCAGCTGCGGTGCGCTTGAACTTACGCCACGTCCCACGGGCATGTACTGGCAGGATTCCACCACCAGTTCGTGGAGCGCCACTTCGATATCAAAGGGATACTGTTCCGTGGAGACTTCCTCTTCGCCCGTATAACCCTGGCAGTCTGCGGAGTTCTCCAGGCGCTTGCGAAGTTCATCCACCTTGTCCGCGGTCAGGGAGAACCCAGCCGCGTTGGCGTGTCCGCCCCAGCGATCAAACAGTTCCCTGGAATCGAACAGGGCCTTATGCCAGTTAAAGCCGGGCACCGCACGGGCGCTGGCGTGTGCCATGCCGTCGCATACCGAAAGGACCGCCGCCGGGCGATGATATTCCTGAGCAAGCTTTGCCGCCACAATTCCAATAACGCCAACATGCCAGTTGTCACCCGCCACCACAAGCACCCGCGGCAGCGTTTCACCATAAACGGCCTTCACCTGATCCAGGGCCATGTCGGTAATTTCCGCCTCCTTCTGCTTGCGGCGTGAATTCCAGTCCTTGAGCTCCGTCAGCAGGGCGGCAGCTTCGGTCTTGTTTTCACAAAGCAGGAGCTTCAGGGCTGGGTCCGGGCGTTCCATGCGACCGGGAGCGTTCAGCAGCGGGGCGATCTTGTACATCACGTCGATGCCACCTACGCTGCTATGGGGTTTCATCAGGGCGGCGTACATTTCCTGGATGCCGGGCCAGCAACTGTGTTCCAAAGCCAGCAGACCTCTCTTGGTAAAGGCCCTGTTCTCCGGGGTCATCTTCACCAGGTCGGCAAGGGTGCCTAGCGCCACCAGGTCAAGGAACCTTTCGGGAGTAGGCATTCCCAGGCGAGAATAAAGGGCACAAAGGAACTTATAGGCGACTCCTACGCCGCACAGTTCCGAATTGGGATAGTCGTCCCCATCCTGATGGGGGTCCAGCAGCACGTCGCAAACGGGAAGGCCCTCGCCAGAAGGCTGGTGGTGGTCTATGACCATGACCGCCATGCCAAGTTCCTTGGCGTGGGCAATCTCCGCATTGGCGGTAATGCCCGTATCCACGGTGACGATGTAACGTGCGCCGGCCTCGTACATTTCGTCCACGGCAGCTGCAGATAGGCCGTAGCCGTCGCCAAAGCGGTTGGGCAAGCGCCAATCCGACGGGATGCCAAGCTCTTCGAAGGCCTTGGTCAGAAGGGTCACGGCAGTCATGCCGTCCAGGTCATAGTCGCCAAAGATGAAAACCTTCTCGCCCTTTTCACGGACATTCAAAATCCAGAGGACCGCATCCTCCATTCCAAGAATCAAAAACGGGTCCAGGATATCGTCTATGCTCCCACAGAGCATGTGGCGAGCCTCCCCCAACGAGCGAACACCCCTGGAAACCAGGAATCGGGCTACCAGGTGCGGTATGCGCAAGCCGTGGGCAAGGGCCGTCGCCAGCTGTTCGTCTGTAGAGCAACAATCCATTACTTGTAGCCCTCGAAAAGCTTTATCGCCAGGTTCTGCAGGCACATGGACGCCGTTACGCGACGAGATTCGATGCGGGACATGATTTCCTGAACCGTCACCAGGGCAAGGTCAAGAGCGGTGGCATTGACGCGGGGGAAGTTTTCGATCCCAACGTTCATGGTGGTTTCCGGTAGGCGCAGGACGGCACCGGCCTTCAACCTGAGCAGGTCCGCAATCAAAAACGAAAGCACCTCCAAAAAACGGTTCGCCTCGTAGGCGTCATCCAGCGATGCGTCCTTCAGCTCAAAGAACAGGTCCGTGTACTCCTGAAGCAGGGACCTGCGGATAAAATTCGAGGCCAGCTTACACCAGGCTGAACCATGTTGCGCATAGTAAAGCGCCTTTCCCGGGGAGCCTACGGCCAATCCCACCACATCGTCGGTAAGCGTTTCTTCGTCAAATTCCTCGCCGCCGACTTTCGCGGACTCGCTGCGGACTTCCGCATCCGTCAGGGGAAGCAGATGCAGGGCAAGGCACCTGGAGCGAATGGTCTGCAGCATCTTCTCGCGGGAGGATGTCGTCAAAATAAAGTAGGTGTCAGGCGGTACGTCTTCCAGAGTCTTGAGGAAGGCGTTGGAAGCGGATTCGTTCATGCGGTCCGCCTCGGCGATAATCACCACTCGGGTGCGGTCCCCCTTCATGGCGAAGCTGCCCGTCATGGAGCGGATCAAGTCCACCGAGATAAAGGCGCTTGTCCCAAAGAGATCCACCCGGTAGGGGTTCTTCTGGATTTCCTCGATGTAGGTTTTCTTGAAATCCTCGACAGTCTTTGCAGTGCTGCCTGCGGAGACCTCGTCGGCACTCCTGGCATGGGCCTCCTTGGTATCCAGGGGAATGACCCAGTTCTCGGTAGCGCCGCTATCCATGGCCATACGGCAACCAAAACAGTGGCCGCAGGGACGCATATCCGTATTGGAACACTGCAGCGCCTTGGCCAGTTCCATGGCCAAAGCCTTCTTGCCAATGCCCGCCGGACCATCTATCAGGATGGACTGGGGAAAGCGATTTTCCCGCAGGGCCGACATCAGTCGGATGCGTGCGCGTTCCTGAGACGCCGGGCCATTCAAAGTGTACTGCAGTTGCATCATTTCGTCTTTAACCATTGTAGCGGGTCAATCGTCTGAGTGCCTTCGCTACCCTGGAAATACAATTTAATTCCATTTAGCGAGGCCACGTCACCGACTTCGCCAATTTCCTCGCAATTTCGGACCTCTTTGCCCTCTTGAACGCGAATTGACTTCAGATGACCGTACACGGAATAGGTTCCGCCGGCATGCTCGATAATCACCGAGGGGCCACGACCGTCAATTTCGCTGACCATCACCACGGTACCGGCGGCAGCGGCACGAACCTGGCCGCCCTTCTTTCCCCGGATTTCTACGCCCAGGTTACGGGTGGCAATGTGCAGCACGGGGTGTTCCTGCAGACCGTAATGGCTGATGATTTCGCCTTCCAGCGGAGTGCACTTGGGGCCCTTGACGCTCTCGGCGACGGTAACCTTGGGCTTTGTCACCTTCGGCGGCGGCGGCTCCTTCTGGCCCTTCTTCTTTTTCTCCTTGGCGGCCTTCTCGCGAGCCTTGCGTTCGGCCTCGGCCTTCCTGGCTTCCTCGATTTCCTTCTTGCGGCGCTCCTCCAGCTTCTTGATGAGGGCCAGCATAGTCTTCTGATTTTGTTCAAACTCCTGCAGGGCGCGACGTTGCATGTTCTGATCCTGCTTCAGGGACTTCAGCATTTTTTCCTGCCCGGACATCTGGGATACTAGGCCCTTCTCCTCGGCGGATTTCTTGGTGCGCAAGCTCTTGAGATCGGCTAGATGGAGCTGTTCCTGTTGCTTTTTCTCGTCCCGTTCCGCAATGAGCTGCAGCAGATAATCAATTTCCTCACGGTCCTGGTACAGAATATGGTGAACCCAGTAGACTTGCCTTTCCGGGTTTCCTTCCTGAGTCAGCAGGCTGTACAGCACCTTGGCTTCGCTGCTTCGACCGTTTACATACAAATTGCGGATACGTTTCTTCATGACCTCCTTGCGATCGGTAATCTTTCGATCCAAGGAATCGATGTCCGCGGATAGCTGGACGATGGCCCGCTCCAGCATACCCTCGCTCTTCGAGAGCTCATGGATGTAGTTTCGCGTCTGGCTCAGGTTCTGGTCCAAAAGGGAGATGGTGTTCAGTACGCCCTTCTCCTCGGTTTCCAGCACGGCCAATTCCTGGCGCTTTTTCGCCAAGTCTGATTCCAGTTTCTTTAGGGCGTTCTTCTGCTCGTTGATCTGGGCGTCGGTCTTCTTGGTCACGACCTTGGTGCTGGACTTTGCAGGGCCAGCCTTGGTTGCAGACTTCGCAGGCTTAGCAAAGCCAAGGCCAATGAAAAGGCAAAGAACCAAAACCATCAAACGCATGGACTATTCCTGTTCATTACGCTTTATGGTCAAGAATCCACGAACGGTGCGGAAGCTAAAGTAAGCCGAGAGAACGGTGACCAGCAGAATCACCGAGGCCAAAATCAGCCCAAGCCCACCCAGGTTTGCAGCCACGATGGGCAACGCCTCGGCCACAGACCGCACAATGGCCAACAAGAGGACAACCGCAAGACCGCTGCCCACAAAACCCTGGATTACCCCCTGCAGCACAAAGGGGAACTCGATAAAGAAGTGACTGCCGCCGGCATACTTCATATTCTCCACCAGGAGCTTTCGAGACATCAGGGAAAGTCGCACCGAGTTGCAGATGATCAAGGACAGGGTTACCAGCAGGAGTACGCTTACGCAAATGGGCCAGAAGACCATCTTGAACTTCCAGGCGGCAATCTTTTCCACCCACTCCACGGGAGCCTGCACCTCGTCAAAGAAATCCTCGTCGGCAAGGGCGTTGCGCACTTCCATAAGGTCCCCCGGATTCTGACTGGACTCGGCCAAGGTCAGTCGAAAGAAAGGCGGTATGGGGTTGCCCTCCACAAGGTCGAGCATTTCAGCCGAAAAGTGATTCCTAAAATCCGCCAGGGCGGAGTCCGCACTAATAAAGGTCACCGTCTCCACATGCTTGTAATGCTCCAGGCGATTCTTGATAAGGGCCAGGGAATCCTCAGGCACGGATTCCGTCAAGAATGCCTCCAGGGTATACAGCTTCTTTTCGGCAGACAGCACTTTGGTCACGCCGCCAAAAACAACGAAAGAGGCCGACAGCAAAAGGGAACAGAGAAATATTGTCACCAACGACGGCAAAATCACCGTGCGGTGCTGCTTCATACCTCTAAAAGATTCAGATATTAAATAACCGAGTTGTCCGAACACGACGGGAATATAACTAAATTTTAGACAGTTCTTTATGGGGCGACTATGGGAAACATCGTATTAAAGATAACAGCACTGATCTTTGGCATTGCCCTCTGGTTTCTGGTGATTTCACAGAAGGACTTCCAGCTTACCGTGGATGCCCCGTTGATTTTTGTCAAGCTCCCCGAAAACATGGCTATCGCCTCTAGGCCACCACAAACACTCCGCATCGTCGTAGAAGGCAAATCTTGGGACCTCATTCGCCTACAACACCAAATCAAGGCAAACAAGCCCAACGTAATCTCCATGGTGGTGGACCTGCATAACAAGGAATTGGGCGGTTCCCGCATCCACCTTGACGAAAAGAACTTTAGCGCCCCGAGCTTTCCCGACGTCCGCTTTGTGGAACCCGAGAATCAGCTACTGTTTATCGACTTGGATATAGACACCCGCATCGCAAGAAATGTGCCTATCAAGTCCAACGCCCAGTTCGACGCGGCTCAGGGTTACCTTTTGGCAGATGCACCCAGAATCCATCCCGAGGAACTCAATGTGTCCGGCGCACGCAACGCCCTGACCCGAATCATCGACATTCCCACCGACTCCATCATCTTTGACTCCCTGACCGATAGCCAGGCCTTCAACATCCCCCTGGATTTCTCTTCGCTGCCCGCCTTTGTGAATCCCAGCGACTCCACCGTCAAAATTTCGGTCAATATTCAAAAAATGGGCAACAAGGAATTCAACGGCATACCCGTAAACCTCATCGGATTCTTTGACAAGAACAAGTACAGCCTGGCACCGGATACCGTATCCGTAGAAATCACCGGCGGCGAACAAGCCTTGGATTCCATTACAGCAAACGACATCCAGCTGGTACTGGAATTCAACCGCTTCGCCATCGAAGATGTTGACAGCCTCGCCCCCACAGTCAAGCTGATGCTCCCTGCAAACATCAACAGGGAAATGGCCATCAAGGCCATCCAGGTAAAACCCGAAAAAGTCCGGCTGCAATCTGTAGAGGCGAAACCTACCGAAGCGGATTCATCCACCCATCAGGAGAAGTCCAAATGATTTGGTTAGGTATTGAATCAAGCTGCGACGAAACCGCCTGCGCCATCCTGCAGGACGACCCCGTAAAGGTCCTTTCAAATCCGCTGTACAGCCAAATCGATGAGCACGCCCTGTACGGGGGCGTTGTCCCAGAAATCGCCGCTCGCGCCCATCTGCAAAAGATCGCCCCCATCGCCGAGGCCGCCGTAAGGGAAGCGGGCATCAAGATGACTGACATCGACGCCATCGCCTATACAACTGGCCCGGGTCTCATGGGACCGCTGCTGGTTGGCGCAAGCTTTGCCAAGGGACTTGCCCGAGACCTGCGGATTCCCGCCTACGGAATGAACCACCTGGAAGGCCACCTGGCCGCGGCCTGGCTCAGCAACCCCGAAATCGAGCCGCCGTTCCTGACATTGACCGTATCCGGCGGCCACACGGAACTGGTTCTCGAGGAACCCGGCTTCAAGTACACGAGCATCGGTCGCACCCGAGACGACGCCGCCGGCGAGGCCTTCGACAAGTGCGGAAAGCTCCTTGGCCTCAAGTATCCGGCAGGGGCAACCATCAGCCGCCTAGGCCAGAACGGCAACAGAAAGTTCGTAGAATTCCCCAGGGCTCTTCACGTCCACGACAACTGCGAATTCTCCTTCAGCGGCCTAAAGACCGCAGTACTCCGCTACACAGAGACTCACGATCCCGAGTTCATCAAGGCGAACCTGGGTGACATCTGCGCCTCCCTAGAAGACGCCATCGTAGACAGCCTGGTGACAAAGACCATCAACGCCCTGAAGAAAACCAGGATGAAAACCCTCGTCGTCGGTGGCGGCGTCAGTGCCAACGCCTGGTTGCGTACCCGCCTGCAGGACTACTGCGGCAAGCACGGCATCAAGTTCTGCATCCCCGATCGCAGCCTAAGTACCGACAACGGCGCCATGATTGCCGCCGCCGCCATCCGCCGCGTCCGCCAGAACAAACTGGTCTCCGTAGAGGTGGTCAAGCCCTGGATGCCCTTGGCTGAATAAGATAACGATTGTATATTATGGTCATGACTTCTAAGGTAAAGCTCATCGCACTGTTGGCAGCAACGCTTGCCGTATGCGGCTGGTCCCAGGACTTGGACAAGCCAGTCAACGATGTTGACGTGTTTCGCCCAGAGAAGCGCGACACCAAGGTGGAGCTGGTCGATTCCACCAAGAGCAACTCTGTCACCCTGAACGTGGACATCTTCGCCGACGGCATCGTAGGATCCTACTACATCCTCTGGGACGACGTGGACCTCTCCGAGGACATTAAGAAGCTGATGACCACCCGCGACTTCGCCCGCGATGAATTCTTCATGCAGAACATCGACCGCGAGCAATTCGAGCAAGAACGCCTATTGCAGCTGTTCGAAGACCGCAAGCGCGAATACTTCGCCATCTTCCCCGAAGAGGCGCTAAAGATGATCGAAGACGAACGCAAGGACGACTAGCATCGTCCCGCCCCTGGTTCAAGATGTTCTCCTCCGAAAGAAATATCAACCTCTGGGCGCTCGCAGGCTTTTGCGGCCAGAAAGCAATCATCTTCGAAACCACCGACAGCACCCATTGCCAGATGAAGGCTCGCGCCGTCGCCGGAGAACTTCAGCCAGGCACCCTCATCGTCGCAGACCAGCAAACCTCTGGCCGCGGCCGCCACGAACGCACCTGGGCCTCCCCCGCAGGCAAGAACCTCTACTTCAACCTTCTGCTCCCCCTCGAAGGGATTCCCTCCGCGCGCTTCGCCCAGATAACGCAAGTCACCGCCCTTACCTTCGCCGAAGTATTCAAGCGTATTCAAGACGAAGCCGGGCGACAAGCTACCGAAAGCATCGTCACCGTCAAGTGGCCAAACGACATCCTCTTCGGCAAGAGCAAGTTCTGCGGCATTCTGGCCGAAATCGTTTTCGTACCAAACGCAGGGCAGGGCAAGCGAATCCCCGCCCTCAACCTGGGCGTTGGCATCAACGTCAACAGCGATTCCGCCGAGTACGCCTCCCTGGGCAGGGCCGTCACCACCCTAAGGGAAATCACGGGTCGCCCCGTCAACCGCGAAAAGCTCCTGCAAGCCCTGGTGGCCTCCCTTGAACGGGCCATGGGCCAGTTCAGGGCCTTCGGCATCACACCCTGGGTCGAAGCCTGGCGCAAGATGGACAAGTTCATCGGAGCACGGGGCACAGTCATCGTCAACAACCGCTGCACCGACGAAGGCCTCGCCCACCCCGAAGAAAGCCAAAAGAAAACGGGCTGCATACTGGACATGCAACCCGACGGAAGTCTGCTATTCAGGACCGACGACGGCGAGACCATCACCGTATATTCCGCCGACCTGGAAATTTAGGACAAGCTACTTGTCCTTCCGCTTGGACTTGAAGCAGACGCTACCTACCAGCGACACCGCAAGCACAACGATCATAGCCGTGAGCCCCATATCGGCAAGCTTCAGGTTTTCGCCCGTGGCAATGCCCGTCTCGATGAGCACCACAAGGATCAAGGCCATCACGGCCCCCAGGGAACCCAGGCGTTCAAACATCTTAACCTTGTCTTCGTTAGTAAAGGGCATTGACGTCACCTCCCGTTAAAATCCAAGCGATAAGCCCAATCATCACCAGTACGCTCACCGCCACGTTTGCCAAGAAGAAATCCTTATTCAAGGAATCCAGGTCATCGGACTTCCTGAACAGGTGAATGTAGAGTATGGAAATCGTCATCAGGGCCGTTACCGCCCACCAGGCAATCCCCATATTCCACACAAAGCCAAAGCCCACGCAAAGGGCCAGCATGGCGATATGGCTCCAAAGGGCAATCTGCAGCGAGCGCTTGCGACCGAAGCGGGCTGGCACCGAGTGCAGCCCCATCTCGCGGTCAATTTCCTCGTCCTGGGTCGCGTAGATAATGTCAAAGCCACCCATCCACAAGGTAAGAATCACCGTAAGGAATATGGGGAACAAGGCGAACTCACCGCGAATGGCAATCCAGGCGCCAAGAGGACTCATGCCGATAGCAAAGCCCAGGAACCAGTGGCAAAGCCAGCTAAAGCGTTTCCAGTAGGAATAGGACAACAACAGCAACCACACCGGCAACGCCAGGACCCCGGCCAGGGGCTGCAGCATAAAGGCGAACGCCACAAACAATACGCCGTTTACCGCCAAAAAGGAAATCACCGAGGCCTTGCTCAGGCGACCCGAGGGCAAGTGACGCCCAGCCGTACGGGGATTTCTGGCATCGATATCTGCATCGGCAATGCGGTTAAAGCTCATGGCGCTGTTACGGGCGGTCACCATGCAAAGCAGAATCAGCAGTACGATGCGAGCCGTATCCGCGGCATCCATATCGCGAAAGCCGTTTGCCGCCACCCACATGGAGCCAAGCGCAAAGGGCATGGCGAACAGCGAATGGCTAAAGCGCACCATGTGACCGAATTCTTGAATTTTCTTAAACATGAATTAGTAGTTAGTAGGAAGTAGGATGTAGGAAGTGTATAGTAAAAACATTCTTCATCCTTCATCCTTCATTGTTAATTGTTCATTGTTCCATGGTTTAATGATATCGCGCAATTGTTCCGCAGATATACCCAAGTGTTTCAGGACCTTCACCACGACAGTATCCACCAGTTCATCAATCGTCTGCGGCTTGCTGTAGAACTGCGGCGATGCAGGTACAATCACGGCGCCAGCACGGGTCAAGCGCTCCATGTTTTCCAGGTGAATCAAATTGTAGGGCATTTCCCTGGGCACCACGACTAGGGGGCGGCGCTCCTTCAAGAAAACATCCGCCGATCGAACCAGCAGGTTATCCGATGTTCCCGCCGCCATGCGGCCAAGGGTCCCCATGGTACAGGGCACCACGGCCATAGCCGCGTAGTCAGCGCTTCCGCTGGCGCACTCCGCAAAAAAGTCATCCACGTCCGGCAACTCATCGCAGTAATCGTACAGGGCGTTCTGCTCCTCGTAGGCAAGAACCTCCCGACCGGGCCTTGTAACGATAGCCGTCACCGAATGCCCAAGGCGTTTCAAGTGGAATGCCGTGCGGGCCGCATAAATCGCACCGCTGGCCCCTGTAACTCCAAGAACGAAGCGTGCCATTACAGGTCCTCTGCGTCCGTGTTCCGCTCATTCGAACGCTTACGCAAAAGCACCCTGTAGGCGACGCCCCAAAAACAGGGCTTCACATGAACCACGTCAAAGCCGTTCTGCTGGGCAAGGCTTGCAAAGTCCGCCACCGGCAAAAAACGAAGTACCGAGTTCACCAGGTACTCGTAGGCGTCCCGCTTGCTAAAGAATGCCCCCAGCACCGGAATGAACATGGGCGCAAGAACCTTGTAGAAGAACTTGTTAAAGGCGTTCCGCGGCGCAAAGAATTCCAAAATCTGCAAGTAGCCGCCATCGCTGAGCACACGTGCAGATTCCCTCAGAGCCACTTGCGCATCGGGCACATTGCGCATGCCAAAGCCGTTGAGGACCACATCGAAGGCGGCATCGCCAAAGGGCATCCTCATGGCATCCAGCTGCACGGGAACTGCAGAGGTACTTTTGCCCTCGGCGCCCTTCAGCATCCCGTAGGAGAAGTCCCCAAGAACAGCCACATCCTGCCTGCCGTTAAACTTCTCGTAGGTAACGGCAAAGTCACCAGTACCTCCGCAAAGGTCCAGCAGGCGCTTCCCCGGGTTCATTCGCTTCACCTCGCGGCAGCAGGCCCTGCGCCAGCGAATATCCTGAAAGCAGCTCAGGGTATGATTCAAGAAATCATAGCGCTTCGAAATCTCATCGAACATCTTGCGAACAGGACTTTTCATGGAACCAAATGTAGAAAAAAGCGCAGGCAAATGCCTGCGCCTTTTTCTAATGGCTCTGTCCCCCCAAAATGTTGCTTTTTCTTTGACATTTTCCATATTCTATACGATAAAAGGTATAGGAGACAGAAAAATGGCTGAAGCAAATGTAGTATTCCAGATGTTTAAGTCCTTGAGTGACAAGGAGAAGGAGACATTCCTTCGCCTCGTTGGTATGCCCACGGAACTGACGGAAATCATTGATTCCACCGATATGGAAGAATTTCTAGCTAAACACCGCTTCCCGAACCAAGAGGTCTGCTGCGTACATTGTGGTCTGCTTGATGTCTGTAAGTGCGGTCATACCAAGTGTGGTCATCAGCGATTCCGTTGCAAGGGATGTGGCAAGACCTTCACTTATGCTTCTAGAACAATCTTCAATGGAGCCAAGAAGGAACTGAATATGTATTTCCAGTACATCCATTGTATGATGCGAGGAATGACCATCCGTGATAGTGCGAAGGAATGCCATATTACCAAGAACAACTCCTTCTATCTTCGCCATAAGATTCTGGATGCATTGCAGGAAATGCAGGACAAGGTTCGCTTGGATGGTATCGTTGAAGCAGACGAGACCTATTTCCCGATTTCGTTCAAGGGCAATCATTCCAAGAGCAAGACCTTCGTTATGCCCCGTGAGGCCCATAAGAGAGGTGAACGAGCAAAGAAAAGGGGTATCAGCAGGGAAAAGGTTTGTGTAGCCTGTGCAGTCAATCGTAGCGGTAAATCCATCGCAAACATCAGCAATCTTGGCAGACCTTCCGTGGCTAGTATCTCTGCCGTTCTCGGTGGTAAAATCACACCAGATTCTATCCTCTGCACCGATAAGATGAATAGCTATGTTCCGTTTGCCGAACACGAAGGAATCAATGTTATCCAGCTGAAGTCGAACAAGCGAGTTGATGGAATGTTCAGCATCCAGCACATCAACAACTACCATAGCCAACTCAAGAAATTCATTGATAGGTTCAATGGTGTTTCAACCAAGTATCTCAACAACTACCTTGTGTGGCACAACCTAAAGAACTATGCCGATGGGGACAGGAACTTCAAGGAATCCGTATGGTGTAAGCATAGTGCCGATGCTGTATACGATGATTCCAAGTGGACTTATATGTTCCGTTCGCCTATTCCGCTTCCGATTGTCGCATAAATTACTATTCTTGGTGTATGGCTGAAAAATTGACGTACAATAACGTTTTAAACGCTCTTCAATGGTACTTGAAAAATAAGTTAATCCCATATCTTTTATGTGACGCTACGATTGATGATTACATAAATGACAATACAAATTTTTATAGGTTGTGCTTATATCGTTTTAAACACAAATCAATTGAGTATGTAAGAGTTATTTATAAAGATGACTCAATTGGTAAAATTGCCTATGACGACTACGATTATACTAATGAGTCTAATCTGTTATTTGGAAGCTGTTTATTCAAGTCGAAAACCGCATTTGACATAGCTTATGCAGAAGCTATGTCAGGACTTGCCGATGAACAGTGTCTCAAACAAATACACCTCGCCAAAATCACTGACAGTTCGCAATGATTCAATGTACTCTCTAGCATCTCCGATGTTATCAAAACTTGCTGATAAAATGTTCTTTTGCGTTGAGACAATTTGGTACCGACCAAGTTGTTTTCCGTTAGAATCGTTAAATGTGCGAACGGTCTTGGTATTCGGGTATTTTTCTATTCCATTGCGTTTATCATAGATAGTCTTCATAATACGAATATACACCTACATAAGCGTTCAATAAAGTTTATATAAAACAAAACATCTAGGTTATTCGACCTAGATGTTTTTATTATGACACAAACGCCATTTAAGCAACGCAAGCAATAAAGCCGTCAATTATTGCCCCAATCAAATCAGCATCTCTATCTGAATTAAGTTGTTTGATAAACTTTAGGAATTCGACTTTATCCGCAGATAACGCCACACCATTTTTATAAAGATATTCTGGTGCGATATCAATTCGTTCATTGTCCCAATTGGTAACACCATTGGAAAAATCAATATCATAGAATAATTGCTCAGATGTCAAATCCTTGAATGCAGGATATTGCAACAGAGGACGGAAATCAACCAAGTTCCAACTTCCGTTATTGTATTGGCATAGCAAGTGATGATGTGGAAGAGGAATTGCGTCAACAACATAGACATCATCGTCATCATCAAAACTCCAAGTATTAGCCGACTCATTGATAGATTCTTGCTCATTTGACATATTGGGCGTAGTGTCAATAGGAGATGTTGTGTCTATTTTCTTGTCAACCAACTGACCTTGTTCAGCAAGGTTCCAATCTTCATTCACAATTTCAAGATGGCTTAACAACCATTCACGCACTACTTCAATATCGCTATTGCTCAAACCTTCACTACCGTGCGGAAGGGTTCCGTCAAATAGCATATCCACACCTTTCTTTGAGGTCTTACCCTTTTTTACAATGTGTATATGTGGTTTCTTGTGGTCGAAATTATAAATATACACCTTTATGTTTTCGTTTTCAAATACACAAATGACTGGCATAAACACTCCTTACAATATCTTTATCACAATATAGTTTATAATATGTCACAAATCAACTTTTTGCCTCATCCACACATTGGGGGGACATAGCCTTTCTAATCAACAAAAACCAATCAAGTCAAACTAGTTGCTGAAGTTTGCGGTAATGGTTGTTCCAGAGGTCGGAGTAATGACGTGCGGATTTTCCGTCGCACCGTCAGACCAGCCGATGAACATGGCTCCGGCGGCAGGCACTGCAGTCAATTCCATCTGCAAGCCACCAAAGAACGTACCCGTGTAACTGGTGGAACTCGTGGTGCTGCCGGGCAAGTGCATATCTTCCATAAGCACTTCACCGCTACCGTTTGAAGAAATGGTCACCTTGATGTCGCTAGAAAGCTTGAACTCAGAAACATACTCGCTCTTGACGGCGGCATCGCGGGCCTTCGCCCAGGACTTAAGGATAGAACCGCTCTTGCTAAAGCCATCCGGATAGTAGCGTTCATCCTGCTTAAACTTTTCAAGATCGCGTTCCATTTCACCAGCATCCATCGTTGCCACCATGGCATCCACGACTTTCTCGACCCTGGCGCCGTTGAGGTAATTTTCAAGCATCACTGCAGAACGGTTTACAAACAGGCGCTTGAACTCATCACTCTTGATCAAGGAGTTGTACAAGCTGGCAAAGCAAGGAACAGCCTTGCAACCAGAAGAACCACCATCCTTAATCCAACTGAACATATTGGTATGATCGCTAAAGGAACCGGCACCCCATTGCCAACCATAACCATGATCCAAGTCGTAGACCATGAACTTCCAGGACTGTTCGGGGGACTGCCAAGCACGCACATTGTTGTTAGGCCAGTCACCATTATGGCTAAAGATTTCCGTAGCCATGTAGTCGGCAAAGTTGCCCACATCCAACAAAGTCTTTGCCATAGCATAATTTTCGGCAATAGCCATATCGCTGCCACCAACAAACTGAACCATGGCGGTATAGTTGTCTACAGTACCGTTGCTTGCAGTAATTTCCTTGCCCAAATGCTTAATAAAGTTCACCGTACTGGCGTCAATACCATAGTTGGTTTCCACGTAACTCTTGTTATAGCGTTCACGCATGTCATGAATGCCATAATACTTGCCGTTGTAGAAAACTACAACCTGACGGCTGCGCTGGTAGTCCACACCACTGCCTTCAAGAATGGCGCCACCCACAGCATCTTCGATATAGTCACTGGCAAAGCGGTTACCGTTGTTACGAAGATTAAAGGCCTTGTACTTGTCGTTTACGCCCTTACGAGTTTCAAACAACGGATAGTGGAGCCAACCGTCCTGGTATTCCTCGCGCATTGCAATAGCCACGGTCTTCTTGTCGAATACGCGGCTCCAGTTACCCATCAAAGAAATACCGGCGTCGATTTCCCAAGCCTTTTCCTTACTCTTGCTGCCTTCGGCAAAGTATTCCACGTGAACGGGAAATTCCACATCGGCCATCAAGCCGCTAGGACAGGTCTTGGGATCGGAACAGCTCAAGTGAGTCAAATAATGATCCCTAAAGAAGGCAGAATCAACGCTAACAGCCACGACCGGCATATTCACAGTTTCATCGATAAAGTAAGTGTTGGTTACCACGTTCCTGGTCAGCAGACCATCCTTATAGGCGGCACAACGCAGAACCGTATTCTTGGAAATGGTAATGGCACTATTGAATTCCGGAGAATCCTTTGTGGGAGCGGAACCATTCTGAGTGCAGCGGATCTTAAGACCATCGCTCGTGGCAGGTGCGTTAAGAACAACTTCACCATTGTAGAAGCCACCCTGCGCACCGTTAAAGGAGAAGGACGGAGCCACACCATCGTAGGCGACGGAGGCCGTATTCGGCTTTTCGGGAGTGGGCTTGTCAAAATACTTCCACGCACCCCCATCCACAATACCCCAGCTTACACCAGGCTGCAGTTCCGGATACTGAACGGAGTCGCGAATTCCGTAGTACGGATCGATAAGATAAACAGAACCACCTTCCTTTTCCAGCTTCCAGTTGGTATGGGTACGGAAATGATTGGTTTCGGTATCAGCACCGGCGGGAGCCTCGGTCAAATTCTTCTTGTCACAAAATACGATACGGAAGCTCTTGGCGGCAATGAGTTCATCACCAAAGACCCACTTCTTCGCGCTCTTCTTGTTTTCAACAAGGGAGTAGCCCTTCAAGTTGGCAGCCACATCACCTGCATTGTAAATTTCCACCCAACCCGGATCAGCGCCTTCTTCATCCAGCCAGTCCAAATTGACAGGGGAAATTTCAGTAATAACCAAAGCGGAATTGCCAATCCAGCGCAAGGTCGTATCCGCCGGTACGATAATGGTATCCTTCACCCAAATGGTGTCACCTGTAATCGGATCCACCGTACGGATGGAATCGTCTGCCGTTCCCGTCACAGGCTTTTCGTAGCCAATGGTATCACCTGTAGTCGGGTCGATAACCGGCTTCGGATCATCATTGCTAGGATCCGTAGACGAGCTATCATCCGAAGAACAGGCCATAAAGCCTGCGAAACACAAACTCAAGCAACCCAACGTTGCAAAATTGCTTATCTTCTTAAAAAGGTACATGCCACTACCAAATTATAGGTTTGGCCAAAAGCTTCCCAAACTTCTGACTATTATTTTCATCACCCTGCCCCTAAATTTAGAAGTTTTATAAGAAAAAAGGAAAAAATATCAGTAATATTCTATTTACCCTTGACAAACCTCACATCAGCTTCTATATTTGGTCTACCATTTCGGCGCTGTAGCTCAGTTGGTAGAGCAGCGGACTGAAAATCCGCGTGTCGTCAGTTCAACTCTGACCGGTGCCACGAAAACCTCCGATGCAAGTCGGAGGTTTTTCTTTTTCCTACACACACTCTCCCGCCTCCGACAGCATGCCCTCATTCGAAAAAAAGCTCCTGCCTAGGCAAGAGCTTTATCGTTCACAAAATCCTCAGCGGCGACTTTCACCGGTGGAATCATCTCCCTCATGGGGCTTGTTGCGGTAACAGGAGTAGATGTCATCCCAGTGTTCGATAAGCACATCCACGATCTCCGGCTGGAACTGCCCCCCCTTCATCTTGATAAACTCTTCCTTCACCCGTTCCTCGGTCCACGGGGCCTTGTAGCAGCGAGGGCTGGAAAGGGCGTCAAGCACGTCAGCAACGGCACAGATACGACCGGCTAACGGAATTTCATTGCCCTTGAGTCCCAGGGGATAGCCGCGACCATCCCAGCGCTCGTGATGGGAGCGAGCTACGTTGGCGGCAAAGCGAAGCAGCTTACGCTTAGAATTGCACAGCATCTCGTAGCCCTTTTCCGAGTGAGTCTTCATGATGGCGTATTCTTCATCGGTCAGCTTGCCCGGCTTGTTCAAAACAGCATCGGGAATGCCGATCTTGCCAAGGTCATGCATAGGAGTGGCCAGACGGATTCGATCCACCTCTGCCTGAGCAAGCCCCATAAAGGTAGCCAGTTTATCCGAAATCTCAGCAACACGCTGAATGTGGTCACCGGTCTCCTGGCTGCGGTATTCAGATACCTCACCGAGAATGTGGATAATCTCTCGCTGGGTAGCTTCCAATTCGGTGGTGAGCATGGCAGACTCCACCGTCTTTGCGGAATAGACCGCGGTAAGTTTCAGGCGTTCCAAGTCCTCCTTGGAAAATACAGCGGACTCGCCCACCTTGTTCACCGCCTGGAACACTCCCATGACGGAGCCCTGGGAATTCATCAGGGGAACAGTCATCACGGAAGCGGTACGGTAATGAGTTTTTTCATCACTGCGACGGTCAAACCTGGGGTCCTGGTAGGCATCCTCGATCAGCAGAGACTCGGCAGTTTTCACCGAGTAACCCACAAAACCTGCATTCAGAGGAACGCGGAGTTCCTTCACTCCGTGGGCAACCTTGGTCCACAGTTCACCGCCATCTTCGTCAATAAGCCAAAGGGAGCACCTGTCTGCAGACACAATAGAACGTCCCAAGTCAGCCATGAGGACCAGCAAGTTGTCCATCTTGCGTTCTGCCGCGATTTTCGGCATATAAGAGAACAACAGGTCCAGAATCTTCTGGGAGTCTAAATTTTGCATGTCGCCATTTTCCATCATACGGAGTTAAATCTAGTTAATACAGCTTTTATTTGGTTCAACGGTTGACGAAAAAGCACGAAATTTTCTATCATTTGTCCACCTATGGAGGAATAGGCTAATTGGTAAGTCAGCGGTCTTGAAAACCGCCGCCGTAAGGCTTGGGGGTTCGAGTCCCTCTTCCTCCGCTCAAGGGACCAGGAGACTGGTCCTTTTTCATTTCCTTGAAAATGCGTCCCACTCCATTCGACAGTCCGCGGCAAAGTCCGCCTTGGCAGATGCAGGCTCGTCATACAGCAGCGTACAAACCTTTATAGGCAAAGGGAAATCCTTACCAAACGCGGCAACGCAAGAAGACGTTGTCGCCCCAGTGGTAAAGACATCATCCACAACAACCACGGTACCACGGCATGGCATGTTCCTAGGCGCTCGCAATTCAAACACTCCTGCCACATTCCGCTCTCGTTCCTCCCTAGAAAGCTTCGTCTGAGAAACGACGAACTTACGTCGCTTCAACCATCGACAAACCTTGCCTCCAGTTGCCGTAGCTAGCGCCGCAGCAATCTTCTCCGCCTGATTGTATCCGCGCTCCCTGAACCTAGCCCTGTGCAACGGCACAGGTACAAAGAACAGCGGCTGCGGAAGCATCGCCAATTCCACCCCCATCAAGCCATCCTTACGGGCTGACGAATGCTTCACCAAATATGTAGCCATGCCGGGAATCGTCTTGTATTTTAGGGAATGAATCAACTTGCGAGTCAACGGGCGCATCGGATAAAGGCAAAGGACGTCCTCCCCCGGAAACGACGGCACCTTCGATAGATTATCCAGATCATCCACACACCGAGGACACAGCCAGGGATCCAGAATCGCCTTGGGCGTTCCACATCCAAGGCACTCCACACCAAAAACAAAATTTTCCACATTCCGCAATAATTCCATGAAAGCCTCACAAAAAAAAGCATGTCTTTATAGACACGCTTTTTTCACTCAACTTGTCGAAAAAATTTTTTAAAATTTCTTTTACAAACTAGCGACGAGAGCCCTGATACCTTAGACAGAGCAGGAAACCTACCAGCACCATGCAGGTCAAGGCAAAGGAACCGCCATAGGACAAGAAAGGCAACGGCAAACCCGTCACAGGCATTAAACCAATCGTCATAGCGATGTTCACCAGGATATGGAACAGGAAAATTGTGGAAGCCCCCATGACCATGAGCGTTACAAAGGAGTCCGAGGTCAACTTGCAAATGGACGTGGCCCTCCAAAGGAACAACGCGTAAAGGACAAGCACCACAGCGCATCCGACAAATCCAAACTGTTCACCCAGAACGCTAAAGATAAAGTCCGTATGTTCCTCCGGCAAAAAGGCAAGGTTCGTCTGTGTTCCGTTACCAAAGCCCTTGCCCGTAAGGCCTCCGCTACCGATTGCGGTAAGGGATTGCAACACCTGGTAACCATCACCCAGAGGGTCGCTCATGGGGTCAAGAAAAGTATTCACGCGCTTCTGCTGGTGAGGCTCCAGCATATTCCACACGGCGCTACTGGCATAACCAGCCAGGATATTTGCCAAAAGGAAGAAGCCCGTCAAGACCTTGGGCAGGCGACGACGCACCAGGGCAAAGACCACCATGCAGATAAGCAGGCCCCAAAGAACCTCGAACACCATGTCCTGAGAATGGGAGAACAGCACCGAGAATACCGGACTTACTATCAGGAACATGTCCGTAAGGGTCAGTCCGGCAAAGAAAAAACCCACCATGGTCACGGCAATGAAAACCAGGGCGGTACTCAGGTCCGGCTGCTTAAGAACCAGTCCGAAGGGAACAATGAACAAAAAGAAAGGCACAACGAAAGTTTTTATTTTGTGTAAACTAACGGGATGTTTTGAGAGCCAATACGAAATCACAAGCAGGTAGGCGATCTTTGCGAACTCCGACGGTTGCAACTTGAACACCCCAAGGTCAATCCAGCGACCTGCGCCCTTCACCACATCCCCCGCAAAGAACAGCACTATGCAAAGCAGCACCAGGGCCACCGCATACAAGGGCATCGCAGCTCGTTTCAACCAGTCGATACGAACAAATATCAAGGCCGAAGCAAAAACGATTCCTGAAAAAAAATAGGTAATCTGCTTAAACCAGTAGGTATCGACAAAGGATATCTCCTCAGAGAGCGTAGCTGAATAGACGAGGGTCACGCCACAGGACATCAGGGCCAGGACCATGAAGATAAAGAACCAGTCGAATTTTAGGGAATGATCCAGAAACTTTCCAGAATTCATTATTCCTCCTCCTTCTTCTTTTCTTCATCTTCCTTCTTATTCTCAAAGTAGGCCATCATGACCTTCTTGGCAATAGGACCAGAAACGGCACCGCCGCCGCCAGCAGCTTCCATGATTACAGCCACGGCAATTTCAGGACTGTCCAGTGGGGCGACGGCAGCATACCAGGCATGGGTCTTCTCGCCCTTCTTCCATTCTCCGGACCCAGTCTTCGCACCGACGCGAATACCAGGAATGGCTCCGCGCTTACCTGTACCGCCGGGGTGATTTACCACGGAATCCATGGCGTTCATCAGAATGCGGTGCGTGTATTTTTTCATCTTACCGGAGCGAACAATCTCGGGCTCATAGCGGCGCACCACGTTCCCCTTGTCATCACGCAGTTCCTTCATCAGGTGCGGACGATAAACGCCTGCGTTTGTCGCCAGGGAGCCCACCAAAGTGGCCTGCTGCAGAGGAGTCACAATCTGCCCCTGGCCGATAGACAAGTTCAGAATTAGACCTCGAGCCCAACGCCATCCCCAGCGCTTATTGCGTTCATTAAACGATATGGAATCCGGAAGCCAGCCAGCCTTTTCACCGGGAATGTCTATTCCAAGAGGCTTTTCGCCAAGGCCAAAGCGACGACCGAACTCATTGATTCGCTCCATGTCGATATCAAGGCCAGCCTGGTAAAAAAATACGTCACAGGAAAGTCGAATGGCGTGAACCACATTCAAGTTTCCATGAGTACCCCAACACTTCTGATAGCGGGCACCATACTGAAAGCCCCCCGTACAGGACTTGGAGTAATACTTGCTTTCAGAAAGGATGCCGTTCTCGAGGCCCGCACCTGCGGTCACCAACTTAAACACAGAAGCCGGAGGGTACGTGCCCGAAATAGCGCGATTGGTCAACGGGTGCAGCGAGTCCAGAGCCACCTGAGCCCATCCCCTGTTACGCTCACGACGCTTCAGCGAGAAAATGTTGGGGTCCAGTCGCGGGGAACTCACCATGGCAAGAATTTCACCGGAGCGCGGATCCAAGGCAACCAAGGCTCCCCTTGCACCTTCGGGAATCGCCTCCTCCGCCACCTTCTGCAAACGAAGGTCGATGGTAGACACCAAGTGTAAACCGGGAACCGGGGCATAATCTTCCACGCCAGAAACAACACCGACCTCGCGTCCGGAAGCATTCACCTCCACAAGCTTCATGCCGTTCGTGCCTCGAAACTCCTTGTCATAGCCCTGTTCCAAGCCCTTCTGCCCAATGCGATCACCCTGGGAATAGCCCTCGTATTCAGGCAACTTCAACTGTTCTTCGGAAATCTCGCTGGTGTAGCCCAGAACATGCGAAGCCAAGGTACCATAAGGATATTCACGGCGGGACTCAATCAACGTCACCACACCAGGCAGTTCCGAGGAATGTTCCTCGATAATGGACACCTGCTCCGGGGAGGCATCCTCAAAAAACCTGATGGGGCGGTTCTTTATCCATCGACTGCGCTGAAACGCCGTATCCACAGAAAGGGAGTCAAACATGCGAGCGCCATCCCTGTTGCGAATACGGAGCAACCTGTTAAAAACGGAGTCGCGCAAATCCTTCTGGCGAGGCAAAGAAATCGCCTGCAAGGCTATCTGATACGAAGGACGGTTACGCACCAGGACTTCACCGTTGCGGTCGTAGATATAGCCACGTTCCGCAACCAGTTCCACCTTGCGAATACGGTTGTTTTCCGAACGCTGCAGGTTTTCATCGTAATGGGTATACTGCAACGAAAACAGGCGAAAAAGCAGAATTCCAAACAAAATAACAACGCCCGCCATGTAAATCAGGACGTTCCAATTTCGATTCTGGAGAATTTCGTTTTCTGAAGTTTTTCCGCTATACATGCTTCTTCTTTTTGCCAAAGTCCAGGTAGAACACAATTGCCCCCATAAGCATGGTGTAAATGCACTCAGGCAACGTCTTTGTCAAAAACAGCTCAGTAATGGTATCCTTGGAAAGTCCCGTGAGGGCAAAGTAAATCATGTCGCAAACGAAAAAGCCCAAGCCGAGAACACCCACCTTGGCAGGCATATTCAAAGTCAAGAAACGCTCCTCCAACTGACCTACGGCAAAACCAAGCACCGTCATGGAAATGGAATGCGCCCCAAGCCATTCAATGGGCGCGTACACATCCTGCGCAAAGCCAGCGATAAATCCCCAGAAACAGCCTGCAGCCGGACCACACTTGATGGCCACAGCCACAACAAAGATGATAACGAAATCAGGACCAGCGCCAAAAATTTGCAGCCAGTCCGCAACGGTAGCCTGCAAACTAAAAGCAACAAGGAAAAAGAAAAGAATCTTAAGCCACTTCAAATTACTCATCGAGCAACTCCTGGATAATCCAATCCGGCTCTTTTTCCATTACAAACACTTCTTCAAGGGTGGAGAATTCCTGGAAGGGAACCACATCCATCTGTCGCATCACATCCAGATCAGACTTACGCACATCCTTTACCGTACCAACAGGGATTCCCTTCGGGAAAATACCGCCAAGACCGGAAGTCACCAAGGTATCCCCCACCTGAACACCAGCGTGAGTGGGCACCATGGCAGTCAACATGTGACCATCCATGGATTCGAGGAATCCCACAACTCTAGTTCTACGCTCCATTACGGACAACTTCAAGTTGGGATCTACCAAAAGCTGCACGCGAGAATGAGTAACTGCAGCCTTGGTAATCTTGCCCACAAGGCCGTTCATGGAAAACACAGGCATGTTTTCCTTAACGCCATGCTGCGTTCCACGATTAATTACCAGAGTCGTCAAAAAGCGACCGGGATTGTGCCCCACCACGCGGGAGGTCACAATGGGATAGTCCCACTTGTCGTCAAATCGGACCAGCGTATGCAGTCTAGCCAATTCCTGCAAGCCTTCGCGGGCATGGTACGTCTCCTGACGAAGACGAGCATTTTCCTCCTTCAGCTGTTCGTTTTCATCCGCCACTGCACGATAGGCATTAAGCGAAGAAACAACCAACTGGGCAGGATAGAAGATGGAGCCCAAAGCCGTAGCCACAACGCTCTGTCGAACGGTCGTCGGAGCCTGTCGCATAAGCAATCCCAGCAGCAGAAAAAAGGCAAAGGCGACAACGCCATGCCTTTGAGAGAACAAGTCGACAATAAAGCGAAAAGCCCTAAACATCGAATTGCAGCTAATTGTTAGTTGGAGGAAGCAATCAGAACGGGACGGTACTTGTCCAGATCTTCCAAAATGCGGGCGGCACCCTTACAAACGCAGATCAAGGCTTCGTCGATCACGTTTACAGAAAGACCCGTCTCCTGACGGATACGTTCGTCAAAACCACGCAGCTGGGAACCACCACCAGTCATGATGATACCCTTGTCGTAAATATCGGCGGAAAGTTCCGGCGGAGTAATGCTCAGAGCCTGCTTCACCGCTTCAACAATGGCGGTTACAGGTTCGTTCAGGGCCTCGCGAATTTCCGCGCTGTTGATAGTCATGGTGCGGGGCATACCGGCGATAAAGTCGTGGCCCTTCACTTCCATGGTCAGTTCCTCTTCCAGCGGGCTCGCAGAGCCGATCTGCATCTTGATCTGTTCGGCGGTGCTTTCGCCTACGCAGAGGTTGTACATGGTGCGCAGGTAGCGGACAATAGCTTCATCCATTTCATCACCGCCAACGCGTACAGAAGCGTTACATACGGTGCCGTTCAATGCGATCACAGCGATATCGGACGTTCCACCGCCGATGTCCACGATCATGTTACCAACGGGATCTTCCACAGGGATGCCCATGCCAATGGCAGCAGCCATTGGTTCGTGAACCAGGTGGACTTCCTTGGCACCAGCCTGTTTGGCAGCGTCAATCACAGCACGCTTTTCCACCTCGGTAATCCCACTGGGAACCCCCACAACAACGCGGGGCTTCACCATCCAAAGCGGATACTTCTGGACGCGCTTGATAAAGGTCTGGAGGAGGTTTTCCACAAGCTCGAAGTCGGCAATCACACCGTCGCGCATGGGACGCACGGCACGGCTTTCGCCGGGAGTACGACCAAGCATCTTCTTTGCTTCGAAACCGATAGCGGAAACACGGTTGTTCTTGCTGTCTACAGCAATCACGGTGGGTTCGTTAATTACAATGCCCTGACCTGCAACGTGAACCAAGGTGTTTGCAGTGCCAAGATCAATACCAATATCGCAAGAAAACAGTCCAAACAAGGGTAATCATCCTTTTTTGAATATGAAACTAAACCAATGAAAATATAATTAATTGAAAAACGTCAATGGCCTAGGGCAATGTATCTTTACCAAATTTTAGAGTCTTCAGGTAACGATCCCAACGGCGAGTGTGAACATCATAGCGGTACTTGCGCTTCTCGTGCATGGCGATGTCCTTGAAGATAAAGAAATCCACCTCAGCATACGCAGAGTAAATTTCCGCCTTGGCTCCTTCGAACAACCTAAAATCCTTTACACGATAATAGGGAGTGTCAAGGATTGCACCGCGGTCATTGGACGAGGTACGCATGGTTTCTGCCACCATAAACTTCAGGTCCTCCTGAAGATAGGGCGTTAACTTATTTTCAATACGTTCCGTAGGTTCAGCACAACCCATCAACGCAAACAAAACTGCGATTACAAGAAATTTCCTCATGCTAAAAAAATAAAAAAAAACAAAACGATAAAAAAAGACGCACCCTTAGGCGCGTCTCGTATAACCTTGTCTAACTCGACTAGAAGGAGTAGGTTGCATCCAGGCGAGAGAAGATGCGGCCTTCACCTTGGAACGGGTTGCGGAACAAAACATCTTCTGCGACGGTAACGTCAATCTTCAGCTTTTCTTCGATGTTGATACCGAAGCCAAAGCCAACATGGTCATCATTGGAACCATCTGCCAGCGGATTAGTGGTGAAGAAGGAACCGTCATCCTTGCAGATGCCATTTACGCCCTTGTTCTTCACGTCGCATTCGGTATAGAGGATAGACTTCTGGCCACCGACACGGATAACGAACCAATCCCACCAGATGTTGCGTTCGATACCGAAGCTAATCTTGCCACCGATGTCGGAGCGCTTGTCCCAGTTGAGATCTTCGTTGTCTTCGCTACGGGAGTCATAGACCCACCCCTTGCCATTTTCATAGAACCAGTCATGAGCCTTCTTCTGATTCCAGATGAAGTCAAGACCCATCCAGAAGAAGCCTCGATCCATGGCAACGTTCAAGCCCATGCCAGCCATGGCGAGCTTGTCGTCGATGCCAGGAGCCTGGGCAAGCTTCATAGAAGCAGCAGGGACCAGCTCACCATCGAGAGCGTCGAGAGTGAAGAAGGCACGGGCCTTCGCCAAGAAGGTGAAATCGCCATCATCAAAGAAGTCATGGCGTTCCGGACCATACTGGATACGAGCAAGGCCTGCGGAAAGTTCATAGGAGGTACCACTACCGACCTGGAAGTTCACACCACCATCCAACTGGACCAAAGAAGCATGAGCATCCTCGTTCGGCTGGTAGGAACCGCTTTCGGCATCGAGATCACCGCCATCCTGGTGGGCAATGTAAATGTGCAAGCCCCAGGCATCACCGCTGGAGAAGGTTCCACCAAGGAAACCGTCAAAGTTAGTAACGGTTTCAGGAACCTTGGCGTAAGTCTTGGCACCCGTCTTTACATAAGAAGGCAGGTACATGGCAAGGTTCTGATCAATACGGCCAAACAAGCCACCGATGGTAAACTTCGGATCCGGATTGTTGTCATCACCAAAAGACAAGGAGAAAATGCCACCGAAAGTGGGGTGCTGAGGATCGTGATTTCCGCCAGCAGTCATATCGTTATCGGTGTAGGCGCCAAAGCCACCAATCAGGTAATTGGAATAGAGGCTTGCATTTGCCGGGTTATCAAAAATGCTCACATCGTCCATGATGTAAGTTGTGTTCTTACCCATGGATTCAACACGTGCGAATGTTGCAAATGCAGAACCCACACCAAGAATACCGAAAGCGGCACCAACTGCAGCAGCTGTTCTGAGATTCATTGAATACTCCTCTTAAAAATTCTGTAGTAAAGTTAGTTTTATTAAAGGAAAAACGCAAGAAAAATTTAAACAAAATCACGTAAAAATGCACAAAAAAGACCAGACTTCGCAGCCTGGTCTTTTTTTCAAGTATTATCCGAACGATTATTCAGAGAAGGTGAACGGAATCGTCACAGTGGTGTTACCGGACTTAACCTTGCTGAACTTCCAACGGCTTACAGCGGTCTTGATTTCACCATCAAATTCGCCGAAACCAGTGGTAGAGGAAGCAATGGAGATGCTGATAACTTCGCCACCCGGAGCGATTGTGAACCTCAGGGTAACCTTACCCTGGAAGCCCGGCTTCTTCTTCAGGAACTTGTTATAGATGTGACGGAGACCCGGAGTACGCTGACGGACAACCTTCATGATGTCTGCAGCAGAACGGGAACCACCACCAGCGCCCATGTCGATATCGCGTTCAGTCGGAGTCTTGATGGAGCCCTTAGCCTTAGTAGCCATACCACCGCCACCACCGCCAAGGAGGCCAGCCAAACCGTCACCGATACCACCGGAACCGCCTTCTGCGTAACCTTCGTTAAAGCCACCGTCAGCCTTACCGCGACGGCCACCGAGAACGGTCTTACCCGTAGTCTGGAGACCAGCCACGTCCTTCAGCACCTTGTCGATGTCCTTAGAGAACTTCTGGTTCTTCATAAGGTCATAAGCACCGGCACTGGCATTCTTGGTCTGAGCGGTCAAGAGCTTAAGCACACCGCGAGTCTGGGGAGCGTTGGGCTGACCCTTACCACGGGGCTTACCACCGCCACCAGCCTTCTTACGAGGCTTCTTGGGTTCTTCCTTCTTCTTTTCTTCCTTCTTCTCTTCCTTCTTTTC
>JAZLKH010000035.1:0-10777 GCA_045597545.1 Fibrobacter sp. | reverse complement strand
AATTCAGAAAACTTTGTCATAGGCTATAAGGTAGAAAAACTCAACTTTCAAGGCTACTAAACACCTCGCAACAAACCCTTTTTGGGAGCCGTTATTCTACGCAGGAACGAATAACCAGGCTACTCAAAGTCAGGCCAAAAGTTGCTGTCACCGGCATGGCACTTCCAAGAATGGAGGCCCTGCGGCTATCCCCATGGGATTCCGCTTTTTCGGCCATGGGGTCGACAGCGTAGGCGATGGACTTTTCTTCGCTGTAGACGGCCAAAAAGTCGCCCTTGAAATCTCGCTTACGAAGGCCGTTGCGGACCAGTTTACCCAAGGGGCAGCCCACGGTCTGCCAAATGCTTGCAGAGCGAACTCTCGTCGGATCCAGCTTGCCAGCGGCACCCAAACTGCAGAACACCTTGCAACCGGCGTCACTTGCGGTCGCCAACAAATCAATCTTGTGAGCTAAGCTATCAATGGCGTCCACTACCACATCAAAGCTCTTGAAATCAAAGCCCTGCTGGTTGCCCATGGAATACAGCGACTGCACCGGGATGATTTCGGCCTCGGGGGCGATATCCTTAAAGCGATCCGAAAGTACTTCAACCTTGGGGCGGCCCACCGTAGAAATCATGGCTGGCAGCTGGCGGTTGATGTTACTTTCTACAACGCAGTCGCTATCAATCAGCGTCAAGTGACGAACACCGGAACGGACCAGGGATTCTGCGCAAACGCTACCTACCCCGCCTACGCCAAACACGGCGACGCGGAGGTTACCCAGGCGATTCAAGGCTGCCTCACCTATCAAGAGTTCCATTCGACTTAAGCGTTCATTCATAGTTAACCCCTACTTACTCTTGGCCGCATTCACCGTGTACACACCCAGAACAATCAAGGCTACGGCCAACAAATGGTTCATGCCGAAAATGGCAAGACCCGCAATCACGGAAACCACAGATGACGTGATAGGTTGTACGTAATTGTACATGGCCACTACCGTTGGCCTCAAGTTCTTTTGCGCCCGCATCATCAGGATGTACGCTAAATAGGTGCCGCCTAGAACCACAAAAGCCGATTCCAGCCAAGTCACCAAGGCGATATCCGCAAAGGGAATACTGGCTACTTCACGGAATGAAAAAGGCGCTATCGCAAGAGATGCAAAGGTGAACATCCACTTCATGCAGGTGATGGTATGGTAGCGGCTCACCAAAGGCTTGAACAGCGCCAGATAAATGGCGAAGCTACACTGGGAACAAAGACAAAGGATGTCGCCCACAATGTTACCAGCCTTGGCGTTCACCGCCGTAGCACTTCCAAGAATCAGGATCAAGGCACCGCACACGCCGCAGGCAATTCCCAGGACCTTTTTCCATGTCACCTTCTCGTGAAGGAAAATCGCAGACGCAATCAAGGCCGCAATGGGAAGCGACGTCGCTACGATGGATGCGTTAATGGGAGACGTTATGGAAAGGCCGATGGTAAAGCAGCACTGGTTACAGACGATAGCAAACATGCCGGCAAAGAATAACTGCAGCAAATCCCTGGGCTGCACCTTTTCGCGAACAGAAAAAAGCGATGTGAGCCAAAAACAAATGGCACCGCCCACCACGCGAAAAGTCACCATGTCCAGGCCCGAAATTCCAGAGACCATGGCGGCCTTGCCAATCGGCGCCATAAGGCCCCAAATGGCACCGGCGCCAAAGCCTGCCAAGTGCGACCAAATGATGTTCTTGTTTTCCATTTCGTAAGCCAATAATTTCGCGAAAATCCGCGACACCATCTTTGCAGTACAAAAATAAAAAACGCCCGACTCACAGTTAAACTGGAGCCAGGCGTTTTTAAGCTTTCTGCTAATCGCTAGAAGTTATGCTTCGGCAGGAGCTTCCGGAGCGGCAGGAGCTTCGGCAGCAGCGCTAGCGGGTGCCTCTGCAGGTGCAGCTTCAGCGGCGGCTTCGGCCTTCGGCGGAAGCAGAGCCTTCATGGAGAGCTTTACCTTGCCCTTCGGGTCAACACCGAGGCAGAGAACTTCAACTTCGTCACCGACGTGAACAACGTCTTCGACCTTTTCGACGCGGTGGTCGGCAAGTTCGGAGATGTGCACGAGGCCATCGCGACCCGGGAGGATCTCGACGAAGGCGCCGAACGGCTGGATCGTCTTCACCTTGCCCTTGTACTTGCGGCCCGGTTCCGGTTCTGCAGTGTGTTCTTCAATCATGCGGCGGCAAACTGCAGCAGCCTTACCACTAGGAGCAGCGATGTCAACGTTACCGTTGTCGTCGATGTTGATGGTGCAGCCAGTCTGAGCCTGCATGCCCTTGATTACGGAGCCACCGGAGCCGATCACGTCGCGGATCTTGTTGGTGGGCACCTTCATCTTGATCATGGTCGGAGCCTTTTCAGAAACCTTGGGACGCGGTGCGGCGAGGCCAAGTTCAGCCATGCGGCCGAGGATGTGGAGACGGCCCTGCTTGGCCTGTTCCAAAGCTTCGCGCATGAGTTCCGGGGTGATACCGCGGATCTTGATATCCATCTGGAAGGCTGTGATACCTTCAGCAGTACCAGTAACCTTGAAGTCCATATCGCCGAGGTGGTCTTCGGTGCCAGTGATGTCGGACAAGATCTTGATCTTGCCGCCTTCCTTGACGGAGCCCTTTTCGGAGATGAGGCCCATGGCGATACCTGCAACAGGAGCCTTGATAGGAACGCCAGCGTCCATCAAGCTGAGGCAGCCACCGCAAACAGAGGCCATGGAGGAGGAACCGTTGGATTCCTGAATTTCGGAAACCACGCGGATGGTATACGGGAAGTCTTCGGGCAGCGGAAGAACTGCAGCGAGAGAACGTTCGGCCAGGTGGCCGTGACCGATTTCCCGGCGGCTGGTGCCGAGACGCCTGCATTCACCCACAGAGTACGGCGGGAAGTTGTAATGCAGCATGTAGCTCTTGTCGCCTTCGCCCTGCAAGCTTTCGTAGCGCTGTTCGTCGTTCTTGGTGCCGAGAGTGCAAACTACGAGACCCTGAGTTTCACCACGCTGGAAGATGGCGGAGCCATGAGCGCTGGGAAGAATGCCCAGTTCGATTTCGATGGGGCGGACTTCGGTGGTGAGACGACCGTCGAGACGAACGTCTTCGTTCAAGATCATTTCGCGCATTGCGGTGCGTTCGTAATCGCTGAAGATGGCCTTGGCGTCTGCAACGAGAGCTGCATCGGCGGCATCACCTTCACCGGTAATAGCAGTGATACGCGGATCTGCAACCATGCGGGCGCAGAGGTCTGCCATAGCCGGATAGAAGTCTGTCTTGACCATGTTGGAGTGAACGTCCTTCTGGAGTTCATCCCAAACCACTTCCTTAACGGTAGCAAGGAGCTTCTCGTGAGCTTCGCCAACATGCTGGGGCTTCAGTTCCATCTTGGGCTTAGCGCAGCGGTCCACCAGTTCCTGTTGGGCCCTGCACATGAGCTTGATAGCTTCGTGACCAGCGAGGATAGCGTTAATCATGGTGTCTTCGGAAACTTCGTAAGCGCCACCTTCGACCATGCAAACAGAGTCTTCGGTACCGGCGACCACCAGGTCCAGATCGGCACAGGCGATCTGTTCGTAGGTGGGCATTACGACATTCTGACCATCGACAACGGCGACGCGTACAGCGGCAACCTGCTGTTCAAAGGGCAGTTCAGAAAGACCGATGGAAAGAGAAGCAGCGCTTACGCCGAGAACGTCGGGTGCGAACTTCTTGTCGGCAGACAGGACCTGCACGATGACCTGGACTTCACGAGTGAAGTTTTCCGGGAACATGGGACGGATCGGGCGGTCAATAATACGGGCAGAAAGAGTTTCTTCGTCAGACGGACGACCAGCTTCACGCTTGGAATAGCCACCCGGGAGGCGACCAGCAGCGTAGGCCTTTTCGCGATATTCAACCGTCAGGGGGAAGAAATCACCTTCCTTTTCTTCGCCGTAGCAAACTGTGGAAAGCACAAAGGCGTCGCCCATCTTGGCAACGGCTGCACCACGAGCCTGCTTAGCGATACGGCCAGTTTCGAACGTGATGACACGACCATCGGGAAGCGTCACGGACACTTCCTTGGGGTCGAGCATCTTGCCGTACTTGGCTTGATATGCGTCAATAGACATAGATTATCTCCAGTCCGCGAAAATTAGCCGCGGAGACCGAGTTCCTTGATGAGGGCGCGGCAAGCAACGATGTCCTTATCGCCGTAGTAGCGAATGAGGGTCTTGCGCTTGGCAACCATGGCAGTCAGACCACGCAGAGAGTGGTGGTCCTTCTTGTGCTGCTTGGCATGTTCAGTGAGGTTCTTGATCTTTTCGGTCAAGAGAGCGATCTGAACGCGGACGTTACCGGTGTCCTTTTCGTTTGCGCCAAACTTAGCGGTGATTTCAGCAGCCTTTTCTTTAGTAATAGTAGCCATTTTACTACCTGTTCCTTTTGGTTTGTTTGTTTTTACTGTTTTACACGTTTGCACCCGAGTATTCTACATTCACTCCCAGTGGAATTTAACTGGTCGGGAATACCAAGGTGAAATGACGTTGCGGTAAATATATTTAATTATGAATTATGAATTATGAATTATGAGAGATTTTGGCACGAAATATGGGGTGATTTTGAGGGGTTAGGGGGCAGGATGAGCAAGTTCGGACCTCGGACCTCGGGTCTCATTGCTAAATTTGGCGGCGATTAACGTGGTTTGACAATGTTAGAGTCTCTGAATTTTCATTTTTCTTTTTACGACTGGCTGCTGGTTTTTATGGTCACGGCTCTTGGAACCGTGAGCGCCTATTTGAAGGATCCCCAACTCAAGGCGGTCACCGCCACCATCCCCATTCCCTTCGGTTTTGCCTACCTGGCCGTAGGCAAGATTATCGATACACCAAACGTAATTGCCGGGTTTTACTGCATGCTCTTTGCCAACCTAGTGCGCTTTCTTACGTACAAACTAAAAATTCACATTATCGTTTCCATCATTATGGGATTAGCCTTTGTAGTTTTTGCGGGGACATTCACCCTTCCCTTGCTGCCCCCGAACAACGACCTAGTATTCCTCGGCGCATGCCTTTTCGATTTCGTGGTTGGACTGACCCTGTTCCAGAAGCAGAAATACCAGTCCGGCGTGCGATACAAGACGCCCCTGCCAGTCTACATCAAGGCTCCGGCCATCGCCTGCGTGGTGGGCGGTCTTATGGTCATCAAGAGCTTTATGCAGGGGTTCTGCACCAGCTTCCCCATGATGAATTCCATCGTGAGCTACGAAAGCAGGTTCTCCCTGGGCGACCAGTGCCGGCAGCTGCCCGTTTTTCTGATGGTGGGACCATTCATGTTCATCATCATGCGTTACACGGAGCTTTGGTTCGGATTGAACCACTGGATCGTGCTGATTATCGGATGGATTGTGTTTACGCCGCCCTATATGCTGCTGAACAAAGAACTGAAGCGCCGAAATGACGTGAATTACAACAATAAATAGCGGATAAATATTAGTTTACAACTACAATTCGGCAAAATTCTTATATTAGCTTACGTTAATATAGAGGATTTTCCAATGAACTTGAAGAAACTTGCCCCCCTGACCGTTGCGGCCATGATGTCTCTCGTGGCCATGGGAACCACCGCCTGCGGCGACGACTCCAGCAGCCCCACCACGTCCAATACAGACGGTGGGCTGGACAACCCGGGCGCAGAACTGCCTATAGACACCACCTGTTGCCATGCCAACCCCGACGTAGACCCCAACTCCAGCAGCTCCGTACCGGGAGTTCCTGGCGAAGAAATCACATCCAGCAGCGACATCGGCGAAGGCCAGCCTACAGCCCCAGGAGCAGAATGCAATCCAGTTCCGTTCACCTTCCCCATGGACCAGTTCGTTGATGTAGGCGACATCTACAAGAACATCCAGTGCAACGAAAAGGTCGTTTTCATTTTGCGCCATGCCGAACGCCAGTCCTTTACAGGATCTGCCTCAACCCTTACTGAAGACGGTTTCCAGGCGGCAATAGACGCAGGTAAAAAGCTGATCGGCCCCGAGCCTTTCAAGTACATCTACTCCGGCATGACCCGCACCAAGCAGACTGCCATGGGTGTTGCCGCCGGGCGCGGCGAAATCACCTATACCGCAGAGATGGGCTTTGACGAAGAGGATGTGGAACGACTCTTTGTAACCTCCCCTGAATTCGTAGCAGACACCATCCCCGAACTGAGAGATGGTTGGTTTCTAAAGGACAAGGATTTGCGCGATGTGTACATCAAGCAGGACACCATTACCAACGTAAACATGATGTACTCCGCCTGGGTTTACGACGGTAAGTATGCCGACGTTTTCTATGATCTAGAAGCTCGCAGTTTGGAACTTATCGGACTCATGGTGAAGGACTACGCATCGATGCCCAAATACACTATGGTCGCATCCCATGACCAGGTGCTGATGCCGCTGACTGCATGGGCAACTAACAAGCAAATCGATCTAAAGCTCCACGAAATCACGTCTCGCAAGTGGCTTGACTACCTGGCTGGAGTCGCAATCATCATCAATGACAAGGATGAGGTTCGTTACGTTGCTGCTCGAGGCATGGACGAATAGTCATTTAGGAACGCGTATCAAAAAGGCTCTGGTCGATGACCAGGGCCTTTTTGGTTTAAAAATCCGACTATAACGAAATTAGTCTGCGCTTATGCTAAACACTTCGGTACTTGTAGTGCGAATGGCAGCTTCGTCAGTTTCATTATTCATGAACCAAAGTGCGCCAAAGGACATTTCAACAAAAGCTCCATTCACCTTGATGGTGGGAGTAAGAGTCTTTGTTGCTGAGCTCAGTTCAAGACTGTTCGTGCCACCAACCATTCGCAAGGTTGTGCCGTCAATAGTCCAAGAGCCATAAACTACGTCAACCGACTTAGCCAACTTGCTTGCAGCAGCCGGAGCATATTCAAACTGGCCATCCTTGCTGAAGGTAAGCTTACCCGGGTTTGCAGTATAATTAAAAGCGGCAAGCATTTCACCAGAAACTGTATTTGCCATGCCATTTGCAGCCCATTCACCAACCAAGCACTCAGCGGTAAGGCCCGTGGCGCAAAGTTCGGCGCGAGTCGGATCCGGTTCAGAATCGTCGCTACAAGCGGTAAAGAGACCCATAGCGCCGATACTAGCCAAGGAAAGAATCAAAGGAAACTTTTTCATTGTAAAACCTCGTTATTTTTTACTGAATATAAGAAAATGTTGTTTTTAGCGGTTGCGTTTTGAAATTATTTTACTCATTTTCTTTACTTGTTTTACGTACGAGCAGCGATTTTCCTGATTTTGGAGGGTCAAGCCAGCATTTTACAAGGACAATTCGTCATTTTGTGGTACCAAACATGTTGTTTGAGCCTCTTCAGTGCATTATTTCACAAACAAAGTATCAGCAAACTGTCTCTTTTAGCCCCATTTCAGAGTCTGCAAGACAAAATCGTGGTACCAAACAACAATTTTTAAGGACTTTAGTACACCAAAAGTCACTCTTTAAAGAAAACAACTACTGACAGAGTCTCTATTTCGGCAATTTTGATGCACCAAAAGAGCAATTAAGGATGGCTTAGTACACTATTTTGCACTTTTTAATGAAAAACTTACAGAGCAGACAAGTCTACAACGTTCAAAATATTCTCTTGGACATTGAATTTCACCTCGAAGCCTGCAAACTTGAAACCGTAGACGCGATCGGGGTTCCGCTGGTATGCGGGGCGGGGATCTTCGGAGAGGAGGCCGTAGAGGGCTTGGAGTTTTTCGTCGGCAACGGAGATGTCGGCAGAAGTCGCACCGGCAAAGGTAGCGTCGGCGGAGTCAAAACCGCGGCGGAACTTGGCCTGCAACGCCTCCGGGAATTCCACCTGCAGGCTGTTGAAGCGTACCGCCTCGGCAAAGCCGCCTTCGGCATCGGGAATGGCATCGGCGTAAGGCAGATAAGGTTTGATGTCCACCAGGGGCGTTCCATCCATCAAATCGGCTCCGCTGACGACAATCTGCGGACCCTGGGCGCGGTCTTCGGCAGAGCCCGAATCGCCCAGCAAAATTTTCTCAATTTTCACGCAGCTCATGGCCAGAGGATTAGGGCGAAAACTGCTTCGGGTAGCAAACACTCCCAGACGCTTGTTGCCACCAAGACGTGGCGGACGCACCGTTGGGCTCCAGCGGTTTTCACCTTTTTCGTCGGATCTTACATTTTCTGAAAAAATCCAAAGAAGCCAAAGGTGGCTGAAGCCTTCCAAACCACGGAGGGCGTCGGCAATTCTAAACTCCGGTTCAAATACAATTCGAGATTTAAGACCTTTCAAAAGTCCGCTCTGGCGAGGGATTCCGAATTTATCGTGAAAGTCGCTTCTAATTCGGGCGATGACCTTGAAATTGTATTCGTTAGGTTGATTCATACATATATTATATAGTAATTTTTCTATCTTCGCAATGGAATCAAACTGGCCGCAGCCTTGCCACACTCTTGCCTCAGTCCCGCTTGATGGTGTCCAGGTCATGGCCGCAACAAGAAGAGGAACAAATGACTGTAGTAGTCTTTATTCTTTACCTCCTGATGATGCTAGGCATCGGTGCCTACTTCTCCAGAAAGGCTAACAGCCTCAACGCCTACTACCTGGGTGATCGTGGCATGAACAAGTGGGTGGTGGCAATGTCTGCCCAGGCTTCCGATATGAGTGGCTGGATGCTCATGGGTCTTCCCGGCGCCATCTACTTGAGCGGTTTTTCCGAAGCCTGGATCGGTATAGGCCTTGTGATCGGCACCTACTTCAACTGGAAGATTGTGGGCCGTCGTCTGCGCAAGTATTCCCACTTCTGCGGCGATTCCATTACTCTCCCCGACTTCCTCTCTAACCGTTTCCGCGACAACAAGGGCATTATCCGCGTTATCGCATCCTTCTTCATTCTGGCATTCTTCCTGTTCTACACCGTTTCAGGTTTCGTGGCCAGCGCCAAGCTGTTCGGCACCATCTTCGGTCTGGACTACACCACCGGACTCATCATTGGCGCCGTGGTTGTGGTGAGCTACACCTTCATGGGCGGCTTCTTCGCTGTTTGCTGGACCGACTTCATCCAGGCATCCATGATGCTTATCGCAGTGCTCGTGATTCCCACCATCATCTGCGTTTCTGGCGGTGGCTTTGCAGCAACCATGGACGCGGTGAACGCACAGAACCCTTACCTCATGAGCCTTTTCACCAACGCTTCCTCTGGCAAGGCAATCGGCTTCATTTCCTTGATCTCTAGCCTAGCCTGGGGCCTTGGCTACTTCGGCATGCCCCACATCTTGGTGCGCTTCATGTCCATCAAGAATGCCGAAGAAATCACTCACTCCCGCCGCATCGCCATGACCTGGGTGATCATCTGCCTTGGCGCCGTTGTGATGATTGGTCTCCTTGGCCGCTACTATGTAAGCGCCAACGGCCTCACCGTTACCGACCCCGAACGCATTTTCATGGTTCTCTGCCAGGCCCTCTGCCATCCGGCAATCGCCTCTATCCTTATGGCAGCCATTCTTGCCGCTATCATGAGTACCGCCGACTCCCAGCTCCTGGTTTCTGCATCCGCCTTCAGTAACGACATGTACAAGCACATCTTCCGCAAGAACGCCTCCAACAAGGAGCTGATGTGGGTAAGCCGTGTGGTTGTGGCCATTATCGCAATCATCGCCGTTCTCGTTGCACTCCAGGGTGCACCTTCCGCAGGCGCCGCCAAGGAAGGCAAGAGCTTCCTGGACGTGGTCATGAGCCTGGTGAGCTTCGCCTGGGGTGGCTTTGGCGCTACCTTCGGCCCGCTGGTACTGCTGGCCCTCTTCTGGAAGCGTACTACCCTGCCCGCTGCCGTTGCCGGTATGCTGGTGGGCGGCATCACCACCTTCGTATGGAAGTTCTACCTCTCCGGTCTTAGCGGGGAAATCTTCCAGATCTACGAACTGGTTCCGGGCTTTGTATTCAGTATGATTACCATCATCGTGGTAAGTCTTTTGACCAAGCAGCCCAGCAAGGAAATACAGGACGAATTTGACGCCGTGGAACATACCCGCCTTTCCGACATGAAGCTGTAAGCGCTTCGCGCAATTATGAATTATGAATTACGATTTATAGCTTGTAATTGACGAGAATTTTAAACAAGAAAACCCGGACCTCTCGGTTCGGGTTTCTTTTATTACCATTTTTGCAACAGGATTTTTTAGTCCTTCAAGCAGCGAACGCCTGCATAATCGGTCTTGCCAATTTCATTCAAGGGCTCGTCAAAATTCAACCAAAGCACCACCGCTTTCGAAGCATCTTCCCCTTCCGAAGAAGTCCAGAATGCCGAACTTAGCTTATGGAATGATTCGGGATCTCCGTTATCGTAGGGAGTACGATCTTCCGTAGCACCAAAGCCATAAGCGTCATACGTACGGGCTTCCCATTCATTGGCTTTTTCCAGCAAAGATTCGACCACGTAATCAGGCCTCTGCGTAGAAACCAAATCAAGCAATTCCTTGTAATCATCCTGACTAGGCAAATGCCAACCCTGGGGGCAAGCTTCCATGGCTGCAGTCCAGGAGTACGCACGTCCATGAGTTTCTGTCTCTAATTCTGAATTCCAGTTCTCCTTTTTAATGGCAACCGACTCCGTCACCTCATAATCCAGATTTTCAGCCATCCAGGTTTGATTTCCAATCACCACCGACTTAAAATTTTTCCCATCACGGGCATCCTGGTAATACACGAAATCTCCATCGTATTCACTAGGGATTGACGGTTTAATATGATGTTCTTCATCC
>JAZLKH010000034.1:0-17638 GCA_045597545.1 Fibrobacter sp. | reverse complement strand
CCTCCGTTGTAAGGATGCCGAAGTTCTGGATCGTATCCAGCAGTCCTTCGAAAAGACTCAGTCTCTTGAAAAGGCTCTCCAGCCTGTAAAGCTGGAACTGGCTACCATGATTGCTGGCGACGTTCTGAACGGCGGTGTGGACGTTATGGGCGTCATGCTCTACGTTCGCGAATTCGACATGCCGGAAGACAAGAAAAAGGAACTCCTGGACGGTATCCAGAACAAGCTGGACAAGGGCGCTGTAGCTGTCATTGCAAACAAGGCAAACGGCGCTGGCTCCATCGCTGTTATCGTGGGCAAGGATGTTCAGGCCAAGGGCATCAAGGCTGGCGACATGGTTCGCGACCTGGCTGCTGCATGTAACGGTAAGGGCGGTGGCCGTCCGGACCGCGCACAGGCCGGTACCCGCGAACCCGAAAAGATCGCAGCCGCTATCAAGGACGCCAACAACTGGATCCGTGCGAAACTGACCGCTTAGCCCTAAGTTCAGAAAAGAACCTACGACTGGGCTTCGCTCTCGCCACCACGACTCATTAATATGAGTCGCTTGTGGCTCACAAGGCTCGGCTAATGACGAAAAACAAGGCCTCTGCAATTCTGCAGGGGCCTGTTTTTATATCTCGCTGTCGGCGGTCGGCTAAATGAACTCCCTGAAGTATTCCTTCTCTTCGCTTAAATCCAGGCCGTCAATTGTGTGTTCAAGATTCTCCGCTCGTTCAATTTGCAATCGGGCGAAGTCCTTCGTTTGCGGGGATGACGTATCTTCAATGCGGTGCGTGGCGCCCTTCATGAATTTTTCAACGTATTTGATGTGTGCGATGGTTGTGTCGCTGCAATAGGTCTCGCACATTCTTTCGAAGATGTAATCCTCTGCGGTTGTAGATAAATGAACCATGTCGCGGTCGTAGAAGCGGTAGTCGCGAAGTTCGTCCATGACGATCTCGTAGCTGGGGAAGTAGCCGCAGTTTTTGCTGTCCCTAGTTGACGCCTCGCTTGCAAGATTTTGCATGACCTTATCTACGGCCAGCTGAAGTGTCGCCTTGGAAAGGCTGTTGCCGTGGGCTCCATCGCTTAGGTGTCGCAGCGGTGATACCGTAAATACGATGTGAATTTTTGGATTTAATGAACGGAGGTTTGAAACGGCGTCGTGTAATGCGTTTGCGGCCTCCTCAACCGAAATAAGCTTGCGCTCAAAGAGCCTTGCATCTTGCCTGTGGCAGTTGCTGACGACGGCTCCGCTTTCCTTTAAAAAGTAAACGTAGGCGGTGCCCAGGGTAATAAAGGCTATGTCTGCGGTCCTTAAGTATTCGCGGGCGTTCTCGATGGCGTTGTTCAGAACCGAAACGCACACATCTGGGGTGCTGGCGGAGAGCGAGCTGTGTGCATCCCAGCAGTTCCACCGTCCGTCTCCGTAAAAAACATCCTCTGCACCGTATATTTTGCCGTTCGCAATATTTCGAACCATGTTGGCAATGGAAATGGGATTGTAGATAATGCCGAAAGGGTTCACCAGGGTATGGAATTTTCTCGCCGTAAAGCGTTCCGATATGTTCTCTGCGAAGCATGAACCTGCGAAAAACAGTTTTTTTTCGTGATTTATCTTAAATTCAGAGGGGAAAATGTCAATCTTGGTAAAAAGTTCCATACGGTGAAAAAATAAAATTATAGTTTCCTATATTTGAGAAATCTAATCGCTTTATAAGGCTTTATTATGAAAATCGGAAAGACTGAAGCTCGTCTGAATGCGGAAATTGAAAAGCGCGGCGCCCTGTTTGCTGTGTTGCTCGACCCGGATACCTCTGACGAAGCCGCGTTTGTAAAGGCTGGTTCCCAGGCTGCCGAAAATGGCGCTGACCTTTTGCTGGTAGGGGGTTCCTACCTGGGTAACTTTACTCTTCCGAAACAGGTGGCCGCCCTCAAGGCCAATGTGGATCTTCCTGTGGTGTTGTTCCCCGGTGGTGCATCCCAGGTGGTTCCGGGCTTTGACGCCATGCTCTTCATGACCTTGGTCAGTGGTCGCAACCCCAACTACCTTATCGATGAACAGGTGCGCGGTGGCGCCCTGGTTCGCGCCTTGAACATGGAAGCGATTCCTACGGCTTACCAGCTGATCAACAGCGGCAAGCGTACCACGGTGGAGTACATCAGCAATACCATGCCGGTGCCCGCCAACAAACCCAAGCTCAGCATGGTAAACTCTATTGCTGCAGAACTCATGGGCATGCGCTACGTTTACCTGGAAGCCGGCAGCGGTGCCGAGGAACCCGTTCCCGTGGAGCACATCGCCTATACCCGCAAGGCCACCGACATGACCATCATTACCGGTGGCGGTATTCGTGATCCGCAGACGGCCGCCATCCGCGTTGCCGCAGGCGCCCAGATTATCGTGACTGGAACCCTCTGGGAGAAGGTGGATGACCCGGCGCTTCTTAAGGAGTTTGCCGCTGCCATTCACGTCAAGGGCTAAAATGTCGGCGCGATAGTTCGTTGCAGAGCGACGCTTTCAACAGTTCCTGTCATTGGCCCGGATGCTTACAGCGCCGGGTCCTTCGCGTTGTTGGCGGCAAAGGCCTTGGCGCGATCGATGCAGGTGCCGCAAGTGCCGCAGGGCTTTTCGCCACCTTCGTAGCAGCTCCAGGTGAGTTCAAAGGGCGCCTTCAACTCCAGACCTTTACGAATAACCTCTGCCTTGCTTAGGCCCGCGAAAGGTGCTGCAACTTGTACCTGATTGTAGGTGCCGATGGAGATTGCCTTGCTCATGGTGCTTACGAATTCTTCGCTGCAGTCAGCGTAGGCGTTCCCCGCGGCGTCGTCACCGTGGGCGCCCAGGTAGATCGTCACATCGTCATTTTCAAAGATACTCTGGGCAAGGCTTGCGCATGCGCTGAGCATAAGGCCGTTGCGGAAGGGCACGTAGGTGGAAACCTTTCCCATGCCGTTGTCTGCAATTTGCTGCTCGTAGCTCTTGTGCTCGATCTGCTGGGTGGAATTGGCCAGCAGCGAGCAGTTGGAAAACTGCAAGATCGGCGATACGTCGAATTCATAATGGGGAAGGCCGTAGTGGTCTGCGACGGCTTTTGCGCAGTCCAGCTCCTTGCGGTGCTTTTGGCCGTAGAAGATGGAGGCTGTGGCTACGTTTTCGACGCCGTACTTGGCCACGGCCATGGCGACGCATACGGTGGAATCTACTCCACCCGAGGAAAGAACGATTGCTTTTTTCATGGATATAGTAGGAAGTAGGATGCAGGAAGTAGACGGTAGGATGTAGACGGTAGACTGCCAAATAGGGCTACGCCTTCCTGTTCCTTGTCGGAACGGCTCATAATGTACTCCTAGTTTTGTTTTAAGACAGGAGGTTTTCGAACTGTCTACGGCTGCAATATTAGCTAAAATAAAGTTCTTTTTTTGCTTGCTCTTACCTTTTCGCCCCATAAATGAGTATCTTTCAAGATGAATAGGAGCCGCGCCTTGTGTGTGGTGTTTTTGGTTGTTTAAATCGAGGTTTTGATGAAGAAACTTGTTATTGTGACCTACGTGCTTCGCGGTCTGGGTTTTATCCTGGTGCTGCTCAGCCTCTTTGGACATTCCGTACTCCTGAACCTGTTCCCCGGTCTCGAGGGGCAGTCCATTAACCCGATTTTCTATTCGGGCATCGTGGTGTACGTCATTGGGGCGGTCATTTACTTTTTCATCAACAAGAAGGAAAAGGCCGACCGTCGTCGTCGCGAGATTGAGGACGCTCAGGAACGGGCGTTCGGTCGTAAGGGCGGCTCCGGTGACGACAAGTAGTTTTTTGCATTGAGCGTTTTATGATTCAAATTGAACATTTGCACAAGACCTACCGCAGCGGTTTTCTCATGAAGCCCAAGCAGGCTCTCAAGGATGTGAGCTTTAGCGTGGAGCCGGGTCAGGTCTATGGTTTTATCGGTCCCAACGGGGCGGGCAAGTCTACCACCATCAAGGTGCTGACTGGCCTTTTGAATTTCGATTCCGGCAAGGTGCTGGTCAACGGCATTAGTCCCCGCGATGTAAAGAGCCGCACATTCCTCGGCTACTCCCCGGAACAGCCCTACTTCTACGATTACCTTACTGGTCGCGAATTGTTGCAGTTTTACGGCAAGCTGGTGGGACTCGAGGGCAAGGAGCTGGATTCCCGCATCCACTGGGCGCTGGAACTGCTCCACGCCGACAAGGACTGGATTGACCGCCGTCTGCGCTCCTATTCCAAGGGCATGATGCAGCGTGTTGGTATCGCCCAGGCCATTCTGGGCAAACCGAAACTGTTGATCCTCGACGAGCCCATGAGTGGCCTTGACCCCATGGGTCGTCGCGATGTCCGCGAAGCTATCCAGACGCTGAATCGCGACGGCGTTACCATCTTCTACTCAAGCCACTTGCTCAGCGACGTGGAAAGCATCAGCCACAAGGTGGCCATGATCGTAGATGGCAAGATCGTGCGCCAGGGTACAGTCGACGAGATTACGGAATCCTGCGGCGTGGAATACCACGTTCGTACCCGCCAGGCCATTCTCGCCTCGGACCTCCCCGAAGGCGTGACTCCTGCAGGTCACCCCCAGGAATGTGTTTGCGCCGACGATGTCGCCCGCGACCGTCTCCTAGGCTTCTGCCTTGCAAACGGCATCGCCGTAGAGAAGATGGACCACAAGCGTCCAAGCCTCGAAGACATTTTGACAGAGGAGATTGCCCGTGCCGACCGTTAAGCATATTGGCATTATTGCCCTCAATACCTTCCGCGAATCTATCCGCGATAAGATCCTTTACAATATCGTTTTCCTGGCCATTGCCCTCACCTTGTTCAGCATCGTGCTTGGGGAATGGTCCGTGTTCGACCGCGCCTATGTAATCAAGTCCACCACCCTTTCCGTGATGAGCTTGTCGGGCCTCTTGATTTCCATTTTCGTGGGCATCAGCCTGGTGCAAAAGGAAATCCAGCGCCGCACCGTTTTGACGCTCCTTTCTAAACCCATTAGCCGTGCCGCCTTTATCGTGGGCAAGTACTTCGGCTTGCTCGCCGTGGTGGCGACCCATCTGGCAATCCTCACGGTGATCTACTACCTGATGCTTGCGGTGACTGGGGCGAATCCCACGCTGAGTCTGCTTACGGCAATCTACCTGATCTTCTGCGAAATGGCGGTTGTCATTGCTGTTGCGCTCCTGTTCAGCAGCTTTAGCAGCACCGTGCTCAGCGCCCTCTTTACCCTGGGCATTTACTTTGCTGGCCACTTGAGCAACCAGCTCTTGGAACAGGTCCGCTTTGCCAGTCGCATGGGCGAGATGGGCGAGGGCTCCAGTGCCATTTTTGAAAAGGCTGCCGTGGTCATCCACGCGGTGTTCCCGGGACTTTATCGTTTCAACGTAACCAACTATGTGGTGCATGACGTAGCTCTCCCGGACATGTACCTGTTCTGGAATACCCTTTATGCGTTGGGTTACATCGGTGTATTTTTAGCTATCGCCAGCTGGTGGTTTAGCCGGAGGGATTTCCTATGAGAAATCAGTACATGGCAAAGGTTCTCGTTCACAACAAGGTGGTGAGCGAGGCTCAGGTCAATGCCCATTGGGGTGAAATTACAAATGGCAAGGATATAGGTCAGGTACTCGTGGACGCGGGCGCTCTGCAGCCAGCGATGTACACGAAGGTGCTTGCCTTCGTAAAGAATCTCGAAGCCAAGGCCGCGGCCGAGGCTCCCGCCCAGGCAGCCCCTGCAGCCCAGCCTGCCGCACCTAGGCAGACCGCTGCCCAGCCTGCGGTTCCAGCGGCACCGAAGCCGGCTGCCCCAGCTCCTGCCATGGCAAGGTCTGCGCAATCCCCAGCCCCTGCCGTCTCCGCTTCCTCCGAGTCCTCGGGAGGACTTCAGATCGAAGGCAACAACCCCTACGGTGAAACTTCTACCGCCAATATGGATGTAGAGGCTGTAGCAGGTCTTGAAACAACCAGCATCAGCACCGTCCAGGTCCAGACGGAGTCCGCTGTTGAATCCTCTGATGGCGACGGCGCCTTGCCTCGCCGCTTTGCCGTGGCCGCTGGTGACGGTACACCGGTAGAGGCTCCCGAGACGCTGCGTCCCATGACGACGCTTCCGCAGCTCATAGCCTTTGCTCGCAAGTTTAACGCCACGGACATTTACCTGTTTGCCGACCGCCCCATCGTAATGCGCCAGTCGGGCACACTTTTCGAAGCCTCTGAGCAGCCGCTGGACTTGTCCAGGATTAGTGAACGTCTGGACGAGGCCGCCAAGGGCTTCTCCGACGGCTACAAGATTGTCGTTGGTCAAAACTTTAGCAAGACGATTGGACTTCCTGGCGCAGGTCGTGCCCGTGTAACGGTCACCTGGAACGGCGTGGTGCCTAGCGTTTCCATCCGCGTGATTCCCAACGAATCCACCACCTTGGAAAACCTCTACCTGCCGCCCTTCTGCAATCAGTTTGCGGAGCTGAATAGTGGCTTGGTACTGATTGCAGGCCCTGCTGCCAGCGGTCGCTCCACCACCATGACAACCTTTGCCGAAACCATTGCGGCTAACCGCGATGTCTATATCCAAACGGTGGAAAAGCCCATTGAACGCTTGCTGCAGAATCCTCGCGGAGCTATCGCCCAGCGTGAGGTGGGTTTGCAAATTCACTCTGGAATCGAGGGCATCAACCTTGCCATGCTCAGCGGCGCCGATGTGATTCTCTTTGATCATCTGGAATCCGTTGAGGAATTGCAGGCGCTGCTGCAGGCGGCTAATGCAGGTGCCCTTGTGTTTGCCGTAACCGCAGGCAATAACGTTCATTCGCTACTTTCTCGTCTGCTAAGCTCCGTTCCGGAACAGAGCCGCACAGCCTTTGCCAATTCTCTTGCTGACCAGCTGAAGGGCGTTATTGTGCAGCACCTGATTCCCATTGTACAAAACCAGGGGCAGATTCTTGCCGTTGAGGCTTTGAAGATGACTTCTCCCATGGCCAACTTGCTGCGCCGTGGCGAAGTGGCTCAGCTCTCTGCGGCTATCAGCAGCCAAAGGGATCAGGGCATCTCCCTAGATGATTCCTTGCAGAAATGCGTGGAATCGGGCTACATCGAAGGCGTCGAAGCCTGGAAACGTGCAAATGACGGTAGACGCTTTGCTTCTTACCGTGGGGCAAACTAGAAGGACATCTTATGGCTACAGAAATCGAATCCTTGTTGGAATACGCCCTGAATGTGGGCGCCAGTGAATTGATTGTTACCGAAGGTGCGGTCTCTGCTGTTCGCCTTGCTGGCAAGGTCTGTGCGATTCCCGATGCGCCCGCCATCGAGGTGGGAGGCCTTCGCTCCATCCTGACTTCCATGGATGGGGAATCGGGAACCATCATGGGCTCCTGGTGCGGTTCCAAGTGGCGAGTTCGCTACTATCGTGCCGCCCTGGGCAACGCTGCTGTTTTCCGCCCGGTGCTGGACGAGGTTCCGGAGTTCTCCGCTATTGGTGCCCCTGAATCATTGAATAGTCTTTTGGGATTGAGTTCCGGTCTGGTTGTCTTTGCTGGTCCTGCCTGTAGTGGAAAAACTACGACAGCGACTTCCTATGTTTCTTCTCTTTGCCAATCCAAGATACTTCGCGTCAGCCTTTTGAACGACTCCGAGGAAATGACGGTAAGGCAGGGGCAGAGCCTTGTGCTGAACGATTCCTCGGGAAGCCTTTCTCAAAAGATTGACCAGGCCCTTCGCAGTGGCTCCGACCTGATTTGGCTGGGGGACTTTGATGGGAACACCTTGATACCGATTCTCAAGGCTGCAGAAGCAGGAGCCTTGGTGGTGCTTACCGTTACCGCAGGCAATACAGTTGGCGTTCTTGATGCCCTGCTTTCTTCTGAATCCGCAGAGAGCCGCGATCTTGTTCGCAATATGCTGGCTTCCGTTCTTAAGGTAGTTGTTGTACAGCGTCTGTTGCCCTCTACTCAGGGTGGCTGCACCGCCGCCTGGGAGGTCCTGTACGGATCCCAGAATGTTGCCTCTCGAATTCGTAACGGAGAACACTTTACCTTGCCTTCCATTATTGCCGCCTCCTCTTCCGAAGGTATGCTGCTGATGGACGACTGCTTGGTTCAACTGGTTAATTCCGGCTATGTTGCTCCAGAGGATGCTGCCAAGTATGCGGTTAATCCTGCAGTCCTTGGCTAGGAGTTTACCTAGGTTAAAAGTAGCGGCCTTTATGGCCGCCTTTTTGGCGTTGCTTTCTCCTTGTTGCTTTGCTCAGGACCCCTCCATAGATTCTGCGGTTGTCAATCTGGATTCTGCGGCCATTGCCGCCTTTGCTGAGGTGACTTCGGATTCCACCCTTGTTCAACCACCCGCGGATTCCGCTGCAACGGCGGATTCCTCTGGTTCCAGGATTAAGGCGGTTCTTTACCTTGGTGGCGGTGAACGTTCGCCCTGGTTTCATCTGGGCGTCCTCTATGCCATAGAGGAGTACGGCATTCCCGTCGATTCTATCGTGGGAACTTCCTGGGGCGCCTGGATAGGATTCCTGTGGGCGAAGGGAGTTCCTCTCGACGAAATTCAAAAGCTGATGCTGGATCCGATAATCGCACCCTTTGTCGGACACGATTTGTCGTTGCCAGGCAACAATCTCGGTGTTGAACGTGGGGATATGTTTGAACTTCCAATCTCCTTGGATGGGGTACCGTCTTTTCGTCAGCGCTTTACCTTAAGCGTAGATTCCTCTGGCCGCGTCATGCGTAGCAAACGCCGTTTGTCTCCGGACTCCATGACTGTAAAGAGAACCCTTGCCAAGCTGAAGTTTCAAGAAAGCCTTTACCGTCAGCGTATTACCAACAGCATTCCCTTCGTGGTGCAAGGCTGCGAAGGAAAGGTAAGTGGTAACAGGCCTGCAGATGTGATTGCGTCTCTCCCGCTTTGGATAGAAAACCCCAACGGTTCAGACATTGTTTCTGGTGAACTTTGCCCCTATTATGCGATTCCCGTTGAGGACAACATGGCGGAACTGCCCATCATTGTTGTCGCAGATCCCTTGCGCAAAACACCAACCGGCGATGTTCGAAGCAGATTACTGAAGCGATTGGCCGCATCTGGTTTGGCCAATCAGCCTGGCGCGATCATTCGTGCCCATACGTCACAGGATACTTCACGCACCGCCTGGATCCAGCTGGGGTTTTCTACCCTGGAACAGCACTTGTCCGATTTTGCCCTTTTAAAAGGTCTTCGTGTTTCCTATGATTCTGTCTTTACCGATCGCAAACCTCGAACTACGTGGTTCCGCTTTGCGCCTACATTCGACAGCTTGTCTTCTGAGACCCACAGCTCCATAAAATCCTACTGGAGCGAATCGGATACTGGTTTTGCCGGTCCAAGGCACTTCGCCGAGAGCTTGTCCAGGCAGGTGGCTTATGATTCTGTCTCTTTTGATATGCAGCCTTCAGGGGACCTGATGGTTAACGCCGCCGTTCACCCAACCTTCGACGTAGCCGTTGGCGGGTTCGGCTCCAATGTTATCGGTGCCAACGCCTATTTTGAAGGAACCGTCAACTATGTGAACCAAATGGAAATTCAGCTGATGCTGGCTGGCTTCTGGGGAACATCCTCCTATGGTGTTCAGCCTCGTCTGAATATTTCGAAGCTGTGGAGCAAGCAGTGGGGCGTTCAATTCGGCTTTGACTACCTGATGCTTCGCCCACTAAAAAGTTTTAATAACGAAATCGACCGTGACATTCGAATTGAATCCGAGGAACGTAGCGACTTCATGATGTCTCTGGTGTACCAGGTGGATGCCCGTCAGAAGGCCTCGCTGAATTTCTTGTTTGGTCATCACGTGTTCGAAATGGATCCCTTGTGGAAACTCCCCGATGGTATCAAGACCTATCCGGTGACTCCGACTTTACGATATGAGTTTTTGCAGGGTGATCAGGATTCCTGGTTTGTGCTTAACGGATTTGCGGTAAGCGCTCAGGCTGGCCTGGAGTCCATCGGCTTTGACTTCGGCATGAACGACTTGATACCCATCTACTGGAAGTTGTCCCTTGATGCTCGCTATGCCGTGTCGCCCAGGCCCTTCGCCACCTTTACGCTTGGTATTTCTGGAGGTATGGAACGCTATCACGACGAGGGGCATGGCTATGTCTATCCCAAGTCCTTTGAATACCGCCCCATGGATCTGGTATACCGCTACCATGTGCAGGCGACGCCCTGGTCCAGGGAATGGTACAACCCGGAACTTGCAACCCATGAATATGGCTTGATTCGCGCCGGCGCGGGACTTCATGGACGTCATCTTGGTTTATGGCTCTTTGCCGCCTACTACCATGACTTCGAGGAAAGTCCCCTGGCAAGGCTGGAACCGAACAAGTTTATTCTTGAACCGGCGCTGCGATTTGCCTACAGGTCCTTCGAAGTGTATGCAGGCATGAATCGCATCGTTGATAACGAGACCGCTGGCGACTTGAGGCGCTTCGGTGACTACACCTATTTCGTTCGGATAGGCAACGTCACCTTCGGCAATTAAACCACGCCATACTTTTGCCACTTTCCGCCGCGCCAGCGGATGTAGTTCACGATGGAACGGTAGAATTCGTCGGCGGCCATGCCAAGCCAGATTCCCACCAGGCCAAGTTCAAATACAAAGCCCAGCAGCAGGGCGGTGCCCAGGCCGCAAGTCCACATCATGGTGGAACCTACGATGGCCGGGAACTTGGAATCCCCGGAGGCGCGAAGCGCTGCGGTCAGCGTCATGTTGGCGGCCTTGAATGGCTGCAGCGCCACGTCGCACCAAAGGCACATCTTTCCCAGCCGTTGGATTTCGGGGTCGCTTGTGTAAAAGGACATGAGCTCGGTGCCGAAGATGGCGACGATAATTGCCACTACAAGGCCGCTGCTGCATCCGGCAATCAGGCTCTGGTGCAGTCGGCGGTTCGCCTTGGCAAAGTCGTGGGCTCCTACAAGGTGGGCCACCAGTATCTGGTTTCCGCTGCTAAGGCCCACGCTCAAGATTACCGCCAGCATGGCAAAGTTTGCGGCAAAGATTCTCGACGTCATGGCGGTAATGCCCAGGTGTACGATGATGGCCGTAAGCACCACCTGGAAAATTTGGAAGCTCACCGGCTCCACCGCCGCAGGGAATCCGATGCGGATCCAGTCCGGCAAGATGACGCGGGAACGCTTGAAGTCCGTCTTTCTGATCTTGTGCTGAATCTTTATGCGGAGGATGATGTAGAGCACCACCGCCGAGAGTCCCCAGGAAAGCATGGTGGCAAGGGCCACGCCCTTCACGTTCATCTGCGGGAATCCGAGATACCCGTTCAGGAAAATCACGTTCATCACCGCGTTGGCGATGATCGTGATGACGTTGCCAAGGAGGTTCCAGCCCGTAAGGCCGTGGGTGGCAATCAGCGACGTGAGCGTGGTCTGCACGCACCTGAACGTAAAGCCAAATGAAACGATAAAGAGGAAGTCCTCGCCGTATTGGGCCGCGTCGCCGGTGAGGCCCATCCAGTCGACGATGGCACCGCTCAGCGGCACAATCAGAAGGGTGATGGCGATGCCCAGCAGAACGCTACCGATAAGCACCATGGTCTGAGTGGTGCCCGCCTGCTTGGGGCGGTCTGCGCCAATGTACTGCGAGGCGATGCTTGCCCCCGCCTGGGAAATTGCCGTAATGGCCATGAAGATGGCACCGATGATCGGCATCAGGGAGCCAACGCCCGCCGCCGCCGTCTCGGAAGTTCGGGAAAGAAACCAGCTGTCCATCATGGGCTGGCAGGTGCCGATGCCAAAGGTGATAAACAGGGGCCAGGAGAGGCTCAACAGGGAACGGTCTTTTACTGCTTTTTTCATGGCGTGGCCAATTCTAAAAATTGTTCGTCGGCAATTTTAGAAAAGCGCTAAACGGGCTGCTAGACTCCCCAAAAACTTTTCTGTATACAGAAAACTACAGTTGCGGAGCGCCCGTCTTTGCCCGATTCTTGGCGGCCACGTCCTTGTACTTATTGTGGTCGGCCAGGGTGCTGCTAAAGAAGTGGGTCATGGAACCGTCGTCCTTGGCCACAAAGTAGAGGGCGTCTGTTGTGGCGGGGTACAGGGCTGCGGTAATGGCCTTGCGACCCGGGTTGGAGATGGGACCCGGCATCAGTCCCTTGAACTTGCGGGTGTTGTAGGGACTGTCGCTGTTCAGCTGGCTCTTGTAGATGGGGCCGGTCAGGTTTTTGAAGATGAACCTCACGGTGGGGTCTGCGCCTAGGGGCATGCCGATGCGCAGGCGGTTGTGGAACACTCCTGCAATCAGGGGGCGTTCGTCGGGCATGCCGGTTTCCTCTTCAACCACGCTGGCGAGAGTGAGCACCCGGTGCCAGTTTCCAAGGGTCTGCCACATGGAGTTCGGCTTGCCCTGCAGCTCGTCGCGAAGCTTCAGGTTGGCGGCCACCATCTGTCTAAGGATGCTCTCCTCGTCGGAGTCCATGGCGAAGGGGTAGGTGTCCGGCAGCAGGTAACCTTCGAGGCTGCTTGCCTCAAGGCCTAGGCTGCGGGCGAACTTCGGGTCCTGGACCAGCTTGTTCCAGCGATCCTCGTCCAACCTGGGGAATGCTTTCTTTAAATAGGCGGGAATTTCCCAGGAGGCCCGACCTTCGGGTATGGTCACCCGTTTCACGGCGTTCTTGCCGCTTTCGATGATGGTCAGCACCTGGGGTAGGGTGAGCCCGGCGGGAATTTCGAACCAACCGGCTTTCAAGGAGGGGTTGGACCTGCGTACAGTGAGCTTATACGCCAGCTCGTCATCCCAGATACCGTTTTTCTGCAGAATCTGGAAAACCTTGGCCGGGGAACTGCCCTTGGGGATTTCCAGGAGTACCATATCCCTGTTTTTGGCGGGTTCTTCCAGTCTGGAGGTCACTGTGGAGTACCCAAAAAGGGCGATTAGGGCCAAAATGGCCGCGAAAATAAGTAAAATCTTCTTCATACAGCAAAAATTTAAAAGAAAAAATACCGAAATGGAAAAATAAAAGGTATATTCCTATTGCATTTTGAAATTTTACCCTGTTTCTGAGGAAGAATATGAAAAAGGTATTGTTGATTGCTCTTGCTCTGATGGTTGGCGTGTCTTTCGGCGCCGGCAAGAAAGTTAAGTCCAAGTTGGGCGACATTGACCTGACTAAGGAAAAAGATGGCGGCGCCGTTGTTTGCACCGCAGGCTTCAATGACGAACTTACCATCGTTAAGGATGGCGAAACCGAAGTGCTCGTTAAGGGTAACTGTGGTCAGGGCTGGGTTCCCAAGTCCAAGATCGAATACGTTGCACAGCTGGCTGGTGACAAGTCCATGAAGTTGGAAGGCGTGGACGTGGTCGGTTGGCACGATAACCCGTCTGCAGTGTTCGTGTTGGAAAACGACGACCTGGACTTCGACGGTGTGAACATCGACCGTGACTTCAAGGAATACTTGCAGCACACCATGGACCGCGAACAGATGGAAATGCACAACAACGAAAACTAATCGTTGCTGAACTCGAAATTTCTCAAGAACTCCGCCTCGTGCGGGGTTTTTGTGTTTTGGAACACAATTGATACGCTTGTATACAGAAAACGCAAAAAAGGTAGTTTTGCTCCTGAAAAAGAAAATTATTTTTAGAAAAAACGGCCTGGACAAGGCTGCTTTGTGTTGGTGTAACCATAAAAGGATGCAATTATGAAGAAACTGCTCGGTTTAGGTGTGTTGGCCTTGAGCCTTACCACCATGGCTTTTGGCCGCGTCGGTCCGGTGAGCCAGTATGGTCAGCTGCAGGCTGGCAAGAATTCCAGTGGTAAGGGCCAGATCTATGGCGCTTGCAAGGGCGTTACCAGCGGTAACGAAGTCCAGGTTCAGGGTATGAGCCTTTTCTGGAGTATTTCCGAAGACGTTGGTGCTCCTTTCTGGACTGCTGACTATGTGAACGGTCTTGTTCAGAAGCAGAACATCCAGGTAATTCGTGCTCCTATGGGCGTTGACGAAGACTGGGGTGCCGGTAACTACTTCACCAAGACTTCCTATCATCAGGGCTTGATGAACGCGGTTGTCCAGGCTGCTATTGCCAACGACATTTACGTGATTATCGACTACCATTCTCACAAGGCTTCCAGCAACACTGAAAATGCAAAGGCATTCTTCAAGACCATGGCTGAAAAGTACGGTAAGTACGATAACGTGATTTTTGAAATCTTTAACGAGCCTACCTCCCAGAGCTGGAGTGAAATCAAGACTTATGCAGATGCAGTGATTTCTGAAATCCGTAAGTATTCCGATAACCTCGTTGTTGTGGGTAACCGTTCCTGGGACCAGTATCCCAACGATGCAATTTCTAACCCCATTAACGACAAGAACGTTGCTTATACGTTCCATTACTATGCAGGTTCCCATTCTACGGGTAACGAAGGTGCTAACGCTGTTCAGGCAATGAACGCAGGTCTTTCCGTGTTTGTTACTGAATGGGGTACTGTTGACGCTTCCGGTAACGGTGGCTATAGCAGTGGCAATAGTGCAACCTGGCTCTCCTGGATGAACCAGCACAAGCTTTCCGGTGCAAACTGGTCTGTGTCCAACAAGGCTGAATCCGCTTCTTACTTCCAGGGTTCCGCATGGAACTACTCCGAAAGCGGCAAGTGGGTGAACGAAAACATCTTTAGCAAGTTGCCGAAGTCCTATACCGCTTGCTCCGGTTCTACTCCGGCTTCTAGCAGCTCTATTGCAAGTTCCTCCAGCTCTCTGCCGGCAGGTTACACCGACTACATCGATGACTTCGAAGACGGTGACTCCCTGGCATTTACCGGTGGTATCTGGTATGCCTATACCGACAAGGATGATAAGGGTGGTTCCTCCATTACCAATGCAACCAACAAGGATGCAAAGGGCGTTGCCGGCTATGATGTGGTTATCAACGGCGATAACAACACCAAGGGTATGGGCGCCATTACCGGTATCAAGCTGGTTCAGGGCGAAAACAAGTATGAACCTTATGTTGCTCTCGGTCTGAAGCTCAATGCCGACGAAACCGCCTACGACCTTTCTAGCTGCAAGACCATTTCCTATAAGTACAAGGGCGCTGCCCATAACTTCAAGGTGGAAGACACTGCAGTTGAAGATTATGCATTCCATCAGCTTTCCAAGGTTGCTGCAACTTCCTGGACTCAGGTGAATGTTCCTTGGGATATGCTTGTGCAGCCGTCCTGGACAAAGGATGAAGTGACTCTTTCTCCCAAGCGCATTGCAAAGTTCACATGGGAAGTGAAGGGCGACCTCAAGGGTACACAGCCTTCTCCCAACTATCTTGACATTGACGACGTTCGCTGCGATGGCCTTGCTATCAAGCCTGTTGTTGCAAAGCCTGCAAGTTCCAGCTCTTCTGCAAAGTCCAGCTCTAGCGTAGCTTCTTCGAGCTCTGCAAAATCCTCCAGTTCTGTTTCCTCTAGCTCTAGCAAGCCGGTAAGCTCTAGCAGCGTTAAGTCTTCTTCTAGCATTGCATCAAGCTCTTCTGTCAAGAGCTCTAGCAGCGTTGCATCTTCTTCCAGCGTTGCTGCTGGCATGAAGGTTACTGGCGACTTGAACCAGACTGTTGCCAAGGGTACTGCAATCCAGACTATCACAATTACTGGAATTACTTCCTATAGCCGTGATACCTGGAACCTCCACTTCCTTAACATTCCTCAGCAGGCTACAAATGGTTCCGTAACCATTTCCGGTTCTGTTCCGGATTACTTGCAGGATGGTACCTTGGAAGAAACCTTGACTGTCAATGGTCAAAAGGTTACCATTTCCTTGAAGGTTTCTAGCGCAGCTGCATCTAGCTCCAGCGTCGCTTCTTCTAGCAGCGTGAATAGCTCCAGTTCCGAAAAGCCGGTTTCTTCCTCTGGCGAAGAACAGCCTGCTTCCTCTAGCTCTGTGACTGCTCCTGCCGGTATGGTCGACGACTTCGAAGATGGTGACAATCAGGCTTACACTGGTGGCTACTGGTTCGCCTACAACGATAAGGGCGACAAGGGTGCCTCTACCTTCGCAAACGAAGAAGATGCTGAAAACGGCGGCTATGTCGTGATCTTCCCGGCAACAAACGGTTCCTCTACAATGGGTGGCCTCAAGGATATCAAGCTTGACCAGGGTGGCAACGAATACGATCCGTATGTGGCTCTCGGCTTGAACCTTGGCGAAGAAGACGAAGCCTACGATCTTTCTAGCTGCAAGGCAATCTCCTACGACTACATCGGCGCAGCCCACAACTTCAAGGCAATTCTCGCTGGTGACGGCAAGGGTGCAGTGACTGCTTATGACCGCCACATGGTTGCTGTTCCTGCTTCCTCTTCTTGGACCACCGCAAGCATCGCCTGGACCGACCTGGAACAGGCTGGCTGGGGTGATGAAGTTGCCCTCAGCAAGTCCAAGGTTTCTGCCTTCCATTGGGAAGTCAAGGGTGAAACTCCGAACCCGAACTACCTCTATGTGGATAAATTCACCTGCGACGGTTTGAAGATTGTTCCGCCGACTCCGTCTAATCCGGGAACTACCGCAATCTCTACAAACGTAGCTGTATCTGCGGTTTCCATGACTGTCGCTGGTAGAACTCTCCATGTGGCTGGCGCAGAAAACATCAGTGTTTCTGTGTTCGACATGCAGGGCCGTCCCATGATGAACCTCCGCAACGTTCAGGGTGATGTTTCCTTGGGTGACCTTTCCAACGGCAACTATATCGTACGCGTCAAGGCCGGTTCCCAGAACTTGACCAAACGCATCTCTATCAAGTAAAGTTTCCTTGATAAGCAAAAAAAGCTCGCCACGGTGACGTGACGGGCTTTTTTTTGTGATGTTGTTCACATTTAAAGCTCCTGTATACAGTAGTTTGCAATGTAAATGTTAAAATACTATGAAAAGTCTCGTCTTGGAAGTATTTTTAGGGCTAGATGTTTGATGTCTTCAACAAAGACAGGTTTTTGGATATGAAAAAATTGCTTGGATTGGGCGCATTAGCCCTTGGATTGGCGGCAAATTCCTTTGCTGCCTTTAGCGAAAGCTCTTTCAACTATGGCGTCATGTGGGATGGCGCGCAAAAGCTATCTGACTTTACGGGACTTTCCCATATTGCGATGTATGCTGGCGATGGCTCCAGAGACATTTATAACACCTATTGGGAAGGTGCCATGGTTAGAAAGTGTAAGGAAAAGGGTTTGACCCCTGTCTTTTACGCTTACGTCATCGCCGAATGGGACAAACATTATGGCAGATCCGACTGCGACGTTGGTACTCCGAATCATTGCACCAATGGTGCTGAATTAATTCGTGACCATTGGGACGAAATTATTAAGCGCTATAGGGACTTGGCCAATGGCGTCAAGAATGACTACGGCACCAGCGGATCGACCGTTTGGCTCATTGAACCTGACTTTTTCCAGTATTCCGTTTCTGGAGATGCCCGCGAAAGTCGTTTCAGCCAGGTTGGCGGCGGCATCCCGGATGCCGATCTTGCCGGCAAGTACTTTAACGACATCGTGGCGACAATCAAGGGCGTTTTGCCTAACGCAAAGATTGGCGTCGATATTTCTCCGTGGTTGAATGAAGGCCTCAAGTCCTGGTATGACAACTTTGACAAGAGCAAGGTGGACTACCTCTTCAATTCCGGTGGACGTACCC
>JAZLKH010000033.1:0-3732 GCA_045597545.1 Fibrobacter sp. | reverse complement strand
GGGCTTTTCTTGCTTTCTTCCCAGCACATGACCACGCGATCCTTGGCAACAAAGCGGGCTACGTTGTCGATGTGTCCGTCGGTGTGGTCGCCGTGGAGACCGTGGGGGAGTACCAACAGACTGCGGAGGCCAAACGCGTTGCACAGAGCCTTGATGACCTTGGAAAGATCCTTTTCTGCATTGCGGTTCTTGCCGATGAGGCAGTCCAGAGTGGTGATGCCCAGACCGTCGCCGTTGACTTCGATGGCGCCGCCTTCAAAGATGTAAGGGACACTTTTGTCCATCTTGTAGCCGAAGGCTTCCGCGATGGTTTCTGGAATCTTGTCGTCGTGATTCCAGGGAGGGAACTTGGCGCCCCAGGCGTTGAACTGGGTCTGGGAAATGACGGTCTTGTCACCCTTCTTCATGAAGAACGGACCGTAGTCGCGAATCCAGATGTCGTTAGTCTTGAGGAAGATGACGCTTACCGGGAAGGGGCGGTCGGCCAAGGCCAACTTTTCGTCAAAGGTCAAGAAATTCTTGGAAGGAACCAGCACGTTCACCGGCTGGAATTCGCTGATGGTCTGGATCAGGTTGATGTAGAACTTGCGAATCTTTTCGCCGCGTTCGCCGTACCAGTTCTTCTTGTTGTGGGGGAAAGCGAGCCAAGTTGCTGCCTGTTCTTCCCATTCTGCAGGATAACGCAATGTGTTGTTCTTTGCGGTTGCCATAAATACTCTTTAAATGAAAGATGAAATGTGAAAAATTAAGAATGAAATAATCGAAGCGAGGAGTCCTCTATAATGAAGCGCGAAGCGCCATTAATATCATTTTTCATCCTTCATTTTTCATTGTTAATTTCCTAGTCGCACCAGATTTTTAAAATGTCGCCGTACAAATCTACGCGGCGGTCGCGGAAGTGGGGCCACCAGCGGCGATTGAATTCTGTTTCGCCTAGGTCGATTTCCACAATGGATGCACCCAAGAAATCGGTGTCGCATTTCTTGATGAGGTAGCCATCGGGGGCTGCCACAAAGCTTGTTCCCCAGAAGGTGAGCTCCCCTTCGGTACCGATGCGGTTTGCCGAAAGCACGAAGGTGCGGTTGGCGATGGCGTGGCCGCGCATGACAGTAATCCAACTGTCCTGCTGGCGGGGGTAAAGTTCAGCGGGTTCGGATTTCATCCAGCCGATAGCGGTGGGGTAGATCAGCAGGTCTGCTCCCTTCAGACTCATGATGCGGGCTGCTTCCGGGAACCACTGGTCCCAGCAAATCAAAACACCAATCTTACCCGCGGAAGTCTTGATGGGTTCAAAGCCTGTATCGCCGGGAATGAAGTAGTACTTTTCGTAGAAGGCCGGGTCATCGGGGATGTGGCTCTTGCGATAGAGACCTGCGATGCTTCCGTCACGTTCAAATACGAAGGCGGAGTTGTGATAAATGCCGCGGGCCCGCTTCTCGAAGAAGGGGAAAACCACAACCGCATTCAATTCCTTGGCGATTGCCTGCCATTCCTTCACGATTACGTCGTCCTTTTCGATAGCCATATCGAAGAAGTCTGCGTTTTCTTCAAAGGGGAAATAAGGTGTGTGGAACATTTCCGGGAGAACGAGGATGTCGATTCCCTGGCCCTTCAGCTTGAGGGCTTCGGCCTTGTACCATTCATTGTTGGACTTGGTATCACCAGTCCACTTTCCTTGGAGAGTTGCGGTCTTGATTTTGTTCATAATGTGAATTTAGAAAATTATCGTAGGGTGTCGCGGACGAAACCCTCTTCGGGTTCGCCGTCGTAGACATCAAAGACGCTGGAGCCGATAACGGCGCCGTTCTTGTAGGCGGTCTCTACACGGTAGCGGCCTGCAGGAATGTTCTTCTTCTTTGAATAACTGCGGAAACCGGATTCGCGGCCTCCGTTGATAACCATGCGGCTAGAGGAAATCTTGTCGGTGAGGGTATACTTGCCGGTGTTGGGATCTTCGTAGTACCAGCGGTATTCCAGTTCGGCCTTGAGCTTTGCTGGTGCGTAAACCGAAGACAGGAAGTAGACTTCCTTGCCTTCGAGCTTGTGAACGCTAGGTGTCTTGAGGCCAACCTTCTGCAAAAAGCTGGGGGCGTCCACGTCGCAGGTGTAGGAGGTGTTGTCGAAGTTTTGGCAGGGCATCTGCTGCTTAAGCACCAGGGGTACGGGCGGAACCCAGTTCATGAGGTAGGCAACTACCAGTAGTATGCTGATAATGGCCGGGGCAATCAGCACCTTTTTGTTTCTGTGTGAAATTTTCCATATCAGGGTGCAAATGCCGAAGGATAAAAGCGTACTTAAGAAAAACCAGATAAAGCCGATTCGGTGCACCAGGTGCGGGATGGTGAAGTTCATGAACATGGTGCCTAGAATGCAGAATAGAGCCAGGTTCAGGCCGAAGCTTTCGTAGTGTTTCTTGAGGAATTCGTTTCCGATTAACAGGATTGCTAACAAAATAACGAGAAGTAGTGAGGCGATGGAACCGCTGCTTTTGAAGTAGCACACCACCAGGGCGCTGAACATGCCGCCAAAGAAGAATTGCAGTGCCCAGGTAAAACGGTCTTTCCATAGGGGGGGCCATTCGCGGTCTAGGAAACGGTGCTGTACGACAATGGCGTTTGGGGGTACTTTTCCGAGCCCCGATCGGGAAGCGCTTTGAGCTGCAGCTTCCTGGACTCGTTCTGGCGTCCAGCCTTCGGGATGTTCCAGCTTTGCCGACAGGAGAACCACAAGGATCAGTGCCCCGGTGTAGTACGCTAGCAGGAAGACTAAGTCGCTGTCGTCGATAGACATGCCTAGGGTGATGGAATCCCAGGTAAAGCCGCCTACGAAGGCGATTGCCGGGAAAAATCTCTCAATTTTTTTGACCGCAGGTTTGGCGCGGAGGTTGTCGACAAATTCCATGGTTCAAAAATACAAAAATGGCTGCTGAAAACGCGCTTTTCTGAGTAAATCCTCTTTGTAAAATTGCTAACTTGTTGTCCGAAAATTTGTCTTGCAATCCACCCGGATTAAAGGAATATTATGAAACTCTCTAAGTACTTCTATGTCACGCTCCGCGAAACGCCTAGCGATGCAACTATGCCCAGCCACATTTTCTTGATGCGTGGCGGCTACATCAAGCCTGTTTCTACCGGTATCTACTCCATGATGCCTATCGGCTACCGCGTGATCCAGAAGATTACCAATATCGTCCGTGAAGAAATGAACAAGATCGGCGGTATCGAAGTGGACCTGCCTGTGGTTCAGACCGCAGACCTGTGGAGCGAATCTGGCCGTTACCAGGCCATCGGCGAAGAACTTCTCCGCTTCAAGGACCGTAACAACCACAACATGGTGCTGGCCATGACCCACGAAGAAGCCATGACCGATATGGCCCGCTACGTGCTGAACAGCTACAAGCAGCTGCCCTTCATGCTGTACCAGTTCAAGACCAAGTACCGCGACGAAGCACGTGCCCGCGGCGGTCTGATCCGTGTCCGCGAATTTTTGATGAAGCACGCCTACAGCTTCCATTCTTCCCAGGAAGACCTGGACAAGCACTACCAGGAAGAATACGACGCCTACCTCCGCATTTACCGCCGCGTGGGCATTGAACCTGTGGTGGTCCAGAGCGATACCGGCATCATGGGTGGTAAGATTGCCCACGAATTCATGCTGGACACTCCCAACGGCGAAGACTACTTGATTCTCTGTAAGAAGTGCGGCTACCAGGCCAACCGCGAAATCGCAAAG
>JAZLKH010000032.1:0-38062 GCA_045597545.1 Fibrobacter sp. | reverse complement strand
AAGGAATGGAAGGATCTTGCTCCCAAGTACGTTTTGATGGTGCTGCGTCACTACGTGACCACCAAGAATCTCGATGTTCTGAAGGAATGCAAGGACGCCGTCTACGCCGCCATGGAATACCTGGAAAAGATGGTGAACGATGGCGAAAACTTCCCGCTGACCCACGGTACCGACGACACCTTCGACAACCTCAGCTCTCACGGTATTTCCGTTTACTGCGGTTCTCTCTGGATCGCAGGCCTCCGCGCTGCAGCAAAGATTGCTGAACTTCTGGGCGACAAGGATCAGGCTGCCAAGTGGAACGAAAAGTCTGTTGCAGCCAACAAGGAATTCGACGAAGCCTTGTGGGACGAAAATGAAGGTTACTACCACTTCTTCGTTACCCCCATGGAAGCTAAGGACATCAACAAGGAAAATTACGGCAAGCTTCGCGAAGCTGTAAAGGAAACACTCGAACTCCCCGAATGCTACAAGGCAGGCGTTCAGGCCATCAACGCCTGGCTGAACTCCGGCGAAATTCCTTCTGATGTGGAACTTTCCAAGTCCGAGCTCCGCGGCCTCAAGAAAGCATGGCTCACCGCCCAGTGCAAGGAAGCCTTCAACGCCTCTTGGAACGCCAAGGTGACCAACGACTGCGACGACGTATTCGTTGACACTCTGCTGGCAGACACCTACCTGCGCATGCTGGGCCTGAAGCCCATCTGCGACGCTGCAAAGGCCAAGAAGAACTTGCTGAAGGTATTCAACACCAACTACAAGGCAAACAGCCCGCTGATCGGTGCTGCAAACCTGGTCCACAAGGACGGCCAGCCCCTAGACGAATTCAACTTCCAGGCTCACGACGTTTGGATTGGCATCCAGTACAGTGTGATGACCGCCTGCATGATGCACGGCCTCGTTAAGGAAGCTGCTGATCTTGGAGATTCCATGATCCGCAACCTCTATGACGAAGCTCGCATTCCTTTCGCAGCACCGGAAGGATTCAACGGTTCTTGCCGCTTGCACCCGGTTGCCTTGGAAACCGCATTTGGCATGAGCGAAGCTGCCGCCAAGAAGCTCCACCAGGATCTGTTGAAGGCAGGCGCACTCCAGATTGACAGTCGCATCAGCCCCAAGCTCCCCCGCACCGTACCCGCCTTCTCCAAGGCCTACGCTGCCATCATCAAGAGCAACAAGGTGGATGCCGAAAAGCTGTTCACTCTCATGCACAGCACCGCACTGAAGTACACCGCCGGTAAGTACTTCCGTCCTGGCATGGTGTTCGCTTTGTTGTATAAGTAGTTTCGGTCCGTGAGGTAAGCTCGCACGCGGACAAGGACGTCGCTTCGCTCCTTTATTGTCCGCTTAGCGACTCACCTCGTTCCCCTTTACAATTACTTATACATGCCGTTTTTGCGGATGTTCGCTCTGTTCTATAAGTAATATCGCCCGTTTTTACGGGAAAAATTTAAGAGATGTCCGATAAGGGTATCTCTTTTTCGTTGTTTTTACACTAAACAAAACCACCCCTATTTTTTATATTTTGGCTACTATGAGCTTAAAATTCGAAACCCCGATTACTGAAGTCCCGCTGTTCCACCAGGGTAAGGTACGCGACATGTACGACCTGGGTGACAGCTTCCTGATGGTCGCTTCCGACCGTCTCTCCGCCTTTGACGTGGTCCTCCCCACCCCGATTCCGGGTAAGGGCAAGATCCTGAACCAGCTTTCTCTGTTCTGGTTCAAGCAGCTTGGCATGAAGAACCACCTGATCACCGCCAACGTGGATGAATATCCCGAAGTGCTGAAGAAGCACGCCGACTATCTCCGCGGCCGCTCCATGATCGTGAAGAAGGCTCACCGTCATTCCGTGGAATGCATCGTCCGCGGTTACATCGTGGGTTCCGGCTGGAAGGACTACCAGAAGACAGGTATGATCTGCGGCCACAAGCTCCCCGAAGGCCTCCGCCTTTGCGATAAGCTTGAAACTGCTCTTTACACCCCCAGCACCAAGCCCGACGTTGGTCACGACGAAAACATCAGCTTCGAACAGACCTTCGACATCGTTGGCGAAAAGGTTGCAACCGACCTGAAGAACATGTCTCTCGACATCTACACCAAGGCTCGCGACTACGCCGCATCCAAGGGCATCATCCTGGCTGACACCAAGTTCGAATTCGGCGAAATCGATGGCGAAACCATCCTCATCGACGAAGTTCTCACTCCGGACTCCAGCCGCTACTGGCCCGCAGACAAGTACGAAGTGGGCAAGAACCAGGAAAGCTTCGACAAGCAGTACATCCGCGACTGGCTCGAAACTCTCGACTGGGGCAAGTGCTATCCGGGTCCCGAAATTCCTGCCGACGTCGTGAAGAACACCCTCGACAAGTACATCGAGATCTTCGTTCGTCTCACTGGCAAGCAGCCTGAATTATAACCGTTCGCGCTTTTTGTAGACATGAACCTACGAAAAGCGTTCACTCTGCGTCGCGATGACCTCACGACAATCCGCTAAAATTAGAAAACCCGACTCGTAAGAGCCGGGTTTTCTTAATCTCACAATAGTCCGTTTTCAATGGCCACGGGTGCAAAGTACCCTCGCCATGACATTTTGCGAAAAGACTATTTCTTCTTAGTCAAGCGGAAGATTCCCTGCTTGTTGTATTCAGGGGAATCCTTGGGGAAGGGGTTCTTGGCTTCTTGACGCAGTACGAAGGTGACATCATCCAATTCCACTTCGGAACCAGACTTGGCGGGAATACCATCACCGAAGATTACATCGGCAGACAGCAGCAATGCCTCCTGGGCGTTTTCCTCCGCGGCAGAAATGCACAGGTCCGGCAGAGCAAAGCAGGCCATGCCCAGCGTATAAATCACGTCGCCGTTTTCGACAAAGTTGATCCACGGGTCCATAGGATATTCGCCATCGTCCACCTCTTCGCGGAACCCCTGAACGCTCCAGGCGGCGCCGGACTGCTGCATATAAATGCCAAGGGCACCAGCATCAAACATCTTCGCAATAGCAGAGTTTACCATGCCCACATCTTCGACAGTCTTTGCTTCTCCAAGCAAAAACAGCAACGACTTGTGTCCGTCAATGGCAGCGAAGGTTTCTGCAGGTATATCCTGGTGTTCCTTGAAGATATCGGCAAGGCCATCCACATGATCCCTACGAACAACGCTAAAAGACACGCTGCAGCCTGGAATGATGACATTTTTTGCATCGGCAGCCAAGGAGACATTTTCGTTAATCTTAACAGCATCATTCACGCCACAGTTCATGGGGAATGCTAAAACAAATTGAGGCATTTTTCCTCCTTGATTTTTGGTAAGGCCACATTCGCATTACCTGCAACTGTAGCCATCAAATTTTCGGCATTAAAATTCTTTTCGTCGATGGAGCAAGCATACCCAGCGGTATCCAAGTCGCGAGCAAGAATGATTTGTTCATACTGACCGGGCGTTGGCACAAAAACGCATCGGCCACCAAGCACAGCCATATCCATAACAGTGCTGTAACCGCCTCGGCTCACTACCCACTCTGCGCCTCGAATTGCAGCGGCAAATTCCGCATCGGGCAAGTGGGTGCAGATGGTAATTTGCCCAACAGAAGTTTTTTCTTTCCATTGCTTGACTCCTGCAGCAGGGCGGCCCTGAATAATCAAGTGATTACCAGGAACACAGGCAAACACCTCTTTCAACTTCTGCTCAAAGCGGCTCCGGGCGGGTTCCACACCAGAAACTACAGCAACAAACTTGTAGTTTACTGCATCACTATGACCAACGGCCTCAACCGGAGCCGAATCCAGATCCATCCCGCTGAATCTGGACAACGCTCCAAGGTATTTCACAGGCCGCGGACAGCGAGCCACATGAGACATGGCTCCAGCCAAGCCGGGTTCTTCTTCAAAGTCAGGCACCCAGATTTCGTCAAAGTGCTTCATCACAGAAGCATGCCACATTTCGCCAACTTTTTCAAATGCAGCGAACGCCGGCGGAAACGCGATTCTCCTCTGATGTGTCATGTAGATGGACTTGGCTTTCTTGGAGTAAAAACCGAATCGGTTATCGGAGACAATCACATCGTAGCCATGACGCTGTACCATTTCCTCGGCAAAGCGATGTTCAAAACGCATCACCCTGTTCAAATGAACGCCATTCTTCAAAAGCCACAGCCCCATGTTGTAGCCGTGCTTCGGATAGACGATGTTGTAAGAAGGGGCCAGACGCTGCCGCAGTTCCGGAAAAGCGTCTCGCAGCAGCCGGGCATTAGCCTTAACTACAGCCAATTCCACTTCGGCCCCATGCCGCAAAAATTCCCGCACAATAGGAATGCAGCGAGTCGCATGGCCCAAGCCCCAGTCCAATGGAGCTACAAGAACTTTCACTACTCGGCCCTCGGAGCATTCTGAGACAACCAAGCGTTAGCCCAGTCACCGTGGTCGCAATCCTTGTCCTGTCCCTGGTCCACAACCAGCTCCAGTTCCCGTACGCCAGCCACATCCACCTCGATGGTTTCCTTCTGAGTGGAGTAAAGCTTTTTGCTTCGGTAGAGTTCGCGACCATCACCCTTTACGGCAAAGCTCGCACCGTCACCGCAGGCACTTTCGTCATCCAGGCCTATCACCGCATGGAACTTGCCATAGGCTTCCGTCAGCTTGAACTTAAGATTGGAACTGGCATGGGAACCGATACCGTAGCGGAACTGTTCCTTATCCAAGGTCAGGCGACGGTGCTCCACGGTCTCGTTCATCTGCGGGTTACCCCAGTCCTGGCTCCAGCTGGCCATCTTCATGCTAGAAAGCAGGGCAACACCCGGAGCCTCAATGAAGAAGTCGCGAACCATTCGAAGAGTATCGCTATCTGGCATGGAACATTCAAAGATCGCACGATTCAAGCCCGGCAAAATCTTCGTGGAATCCACCAGTACCGTATCCGCATCCAAAGAAACCAGCAGGTCCTCCTGCAGTTCCCCGTTCAACGTGAAGTTGCAAGGGATGGTTTCGGGGAAGCGCTTGTTCACCACGAACATGTTATCGGCCATATCCGTCACCGCAAAGTTCTGGGCGTAGTTGGAAACTCCCTTCTTGGCAAGGATCTTGTAGATGACCAGAGGGTAGCCAAAGAGCTTAGGTTCCAGCAGCACACGCTCATTCTTGTAGTTTCCAAGAATTTCGTCCACCTGGTCGGTTGTCTTGAAACCGACCACGCGGCTCTTACGGTTCAATTCACCGTAGCCATCCTGGCCGCGAACCAGGTAAATGTTTCCGTTGGACTGCTGCATCCACTGGGCAAAGGTTTCGGTACTCCAGCCCATAAAGGTCCGTTCGCTAAAGGAACTATGACCCGAGGCCAGCATCTGCCATGGGCGAGCGTAGATGAAAATGGAATTTTCGGGGTAAGTTTCCAGAGCCTTGTCCAGGTAATCCTCTTCGCCCAGCAGCTTGTTCTTGTAGTAAAGCATGTTGCTGCGGAAGCTGTTTCCATGGTAAAGCATCAACCCCACAGACATGACACAGGCAAGAATCATGACGATATGGCCCGCAGCTTCCACGCGCATCTTGGTGGTAAACTGCAAAGCATCATAAAGCCCCAAAGCCATGATCATGGCGAACAGCGGCAAAGCCACCAAAACGTAGCGCTGGTTGATGTCGATGGTAAAGGTGCCGGACACATTCAGCAGAATCACGAAAATCTGGAAGCAGAAGGTAAAGCCCAGAAGCAGACCGCGCAAATACCTCTTCCACACGATAGAGCGCACCAGGAGCCAGACCGTAGCCACCAGCAATATGATGGTAAAGCTGGTATAGAAGGGATTCTCCATGATGCCGCCAAAGGCTGGATTCTCCTTGAGGTTCATCATGACTTCGATGTTTGTCTTCATGTTGAACCAGAAGTTTTCCAGGGAATGCGCCGCATGTTCACCGCCCTGGAAATCATAGCCACGGTAAGCCGCCATGGTATTCACCGAGGGCCAGCTAACAAAAATCACCGAGGCCACAAACAGCGGCAGGCGGTAAACCTTCTCCAAGAAGTAGCGGTAATAGAAAAGAGCAAAGGGGATAAAGGCAAAAACAGTCTCCTGGCGCGTCTGGGCAAAGAAACCCAGCAGGGGAACCGTCAGCAGGAAATGCTTCCAAGTCACCTTGTTTGCCGGCACAAAGGCGTACCAGGCCATAAGCACCGTCAACAGGAAAATGTACAGCACCTCCGTAGACGCGGAACGCGCCTGCAGCAAGTATATGGGCATGCCCCCCAGAAACGCCACAGCAGCTAGAGCGGTACTCTCGTTCTTGAACCACTTAGCCAAAGCCAAGAAGAAGAACAGCAGGCTAAGCAGGTAGAATGGGTAGTTCACCAGCAAGGCCGTATCGCGATTGGGATCCGCAAAGTTGAACACCAGGGAATAGACAAAGCCAAGGGCCTTGCCCTTGAAGTTATTCACCTCGGTCTTGCAATCTAAAACCCCATCGGTCCAAACGCCCTCGTTGCATATACCCCCCGTATGCTGGAAGTACATCTGCAAGCCCATGGACTCCCAGCTGGTTTCGTCGCTCAATACTCGATGGGTATTGCTGATGTTTGCAAACATGAATATGGAGAATATCAGCGCCAGTACAGAAAGCACCCAGAAGCCCTTTCCGCTAGGCAGGAACTTCTTGAGGTTTGCCGCAATAAAGGGCACGTTGACCACCACGCCAGCAATCAGCAGGATGAAGGACGAAAGAATGGAATAGTAGCCCCAGTCAATATCCCAACGCCTAGCGAAGGGCACCGAGGAGTTGTTAAAGATCAAAAAGGCAAGTACAAGAACAACTAAGGTGATACAGGCAAGACAGGCGTGCTTACCACCCAGATTCAAAGAGGCGATCCATTTTTTCATGACCGCAAATTTAGCAATCTACCTCATAAACAAAAAAGGAAAACCTTTCGGATTTCCCTTTTTACAAGCTTGCCGTGATAGCAAAGTCGGATTACGGATGAATGGACTTCTTATGCGGACGCGGAGCCGGACCGTCGTCGCGAGTGTCATGATGACGGGGTCTCGGCGGCGGAGGCGGATAGTTGATGCGCAGGTGCATTTCTTCGCGAGGAGAAATTTCACGGGGAAGACGACCGTGGTCATACAGTCTAAAGGTTTCCGCACGACGACCGTGGCCTACGTAAAGATCTGCATCCTGGAAGCGGTAATCGCAACGGAGTGTGTACTTTAAGGAACGACCATCCACGTCAAAATTGCAGCAATTGTCGCGGTCGCACAGTCTTTCGTGCAACTCACCGCGAGGAGGAGGCGGAGGAGGAGCCTCTTTCTTCTTCTTGGAACCACCACCAATATTGATTGTTATGCCGGCAAAACTGGTAGCCACCAGCATGGCGCAAAGCAAACTGACCTTGGAAAGTTTCATTTGAACTCCTTGAAAGCAACTTTTCTACAAAGATAATATTTATCCAGTAAAAAACAACAACTTTGCTAAATAAAAAATACAAACTAATCAAAAACAACGACAAAACGCACTAAAACACGAATTTTTCAACGACTTCGGCGATTCCACCGTGATTGTTGTCGCGGTCGGTGACGTAATTGGCGCAGGATTTCGCAATTTCGGAGGCATTGGCCATGGCCACCCCCACCCCGGCAGCCGAAATCATGGGGCAGTCGTTCTCCTCGTCGCCACAGGCGATCGTTTCGGAAAGGGGAACGCCGTAATACTCGGCCATAAAGCGCACCGCATCGCCCTTGTTGGTCTTCAAGCCCGAAAATTCCAGCATCTCGGGCTTGCTGAACACGTCAAAGAGCTTGCCCTCGGTGGTCTTGCGCATTTCGGTGCGAAAATCCAGGAGACTGGAATGGTCCAGGGGCGTAATGACATTGACTTTTATGGGAGCCTGTACACAAGCCCCGTCGGCTGGGCGCACCACCACGTTGATGGGGGCCTTGGGAACCACCCCGGAATCTTCGGATAGCTCGCGGAAGTATTCGCGGATGTCGTCAACAATCAGATAGTCCATCTGCATAATCTTGCAGTAGTCCTTCAGCTGCTGCGTTTCGTACTCCGAGATGACGAAATCCCCGGCGTAGGTATGGGCATGGAACCCGTTGCGATGGGCCTCGTCCATAATGAACTTGGCGTCGTCCACAGAAATGTTTCGAGTGAGAATGGATTCCCCGGTACCGCAATCGTAAATGAGGCCACCGTTGAAACTCACCAGAAAAAATCCCGGCTTAAAGAAGCCGTACTTCTGAGCCAGCAACTTTGCGCTGAAAAGGGGCCGCCCCGTGGTAATCAGGAACTTGTGGCCAGCAGCCAGCATACGCTCAATGGCCGCCATATCCACATCGGAAATGCGCTTGTCATCGGTAAGCAAGGTGCCATCAAGGTCTGAAAAAAGGATTTTCATGGGCGGTCGTTTGTCCGAGATTTTATAGTTTATCTAAAAAGCTCTCAGCATCTAAGTTGTCTAGTTCTCTCTGGAGCGCAGAAAGGGTTTCGTCGTTGAGAACCGCGGATTGATTTTCCGCGGCGGCCTGCTGCTCCGTGGCCTCACGCTCGGCGGCGATTTCCTCCGATTCCTCTACGATTTTCTTGATGGATTCAGCAACGCCAGCCATGGTGCTGTCGCGATTCACTACGGCATCAAGAGCCTTCACGAGGCGCTTTCTCAGATTCGCAAATTCTTCGCGGTCCAGCTCAGAAACCACTCCGTGGAAAAACATCAGCGGAGTCTTGCAGCGGGCACAGCAAAAAACCATCATATTGGAAGGTTCACCATCCAACTGAACATCAAAGGAAGATCCGCAATGGGGGCAGTCAATACGCAATTCACTCATACAGCAACAATGTAGAAAAACAGCGGCTTTTTTATGCGTAAAAAATCAAGGAACAGACCTTGGACCGGCCTCTATTTTTTTAAGTTTTGCCACGAATTTATCACAGACCTTCGCCTTTGCGCTCCCTCGTTGTTTTTTCACTGTTCACTATTCACTGTTCACTATTCACTGTTCACTATTCACTGTTCACTAAATATCATGCTTTGCCAATGGCTTTACCACTTAACTAGTATGGATCTCTTCGACGGACGCTTGTTCCGCGCAGGTGTCGCCGCCCTCCTCTCCATCATCATGGTCATGACCTTCATGCCCATCTACATTCGCAAGTTGCAATCGCTAGACGCCACCAGCGACTTCGACAAGGATGGCAAGACCAAGTCTCCTCCGATCATGGGAGGCCTTTTGCTGGTTATCGTAGTAGAAATTGTATCGCTACTAGTCTGCAAGATGAACGGCTACACCATCTCCACCCTGGTGGTACTGGCAGCGTTCTCTGCGGTGGGCGCCATCGATGACATTGCCAAGGTGCGCGCAAAGCGCCTCATTAAGCTGGGCAAGCTCAAGGCCGCCGACTATATGGACAAGGCCGACGGCATCTCCAGTTCCTTGCGTCTGTTCCTTTATTTCCTTTTCAGCCTGGTGGTTGCCATTTTCTGCTACAAGTTCATCCCCGAGCTCAAGGGCGACCTCACAGTTCCGTTCTTCCCCCACGACGTATTCCAGATTCACCTGCCCAACTGGATTTTCGTCGCCTTCATGACCTTCGTGATCGCAGCCTCCGCCAACGGCACCAACTTTACCGATGGTTTGGACAGTCTTGTTTCTGTGCCTATTCTTACTAGCATGGTCTTCGTAGGTCTTGTGGCTTACGTCAGCGGCAACTTCATTTTCAGCCAGTACCTGAGCGTTCCTTACCTGCCGGGCTGTGACGAACTTTTCCCCCTGGCCATGTCCATAGCAGGGGCACTGCTAGCCTACCTGTGGTTCAACAGCCCCCCGGCAGAAATATACATGGGCGACGCAGGCTCCGTTGGCTTTGGCGCTGCAATCGGCATCATGTTCATCCTGGTGCAGGCAGGTCTTTTCTACCCCATCGTCTGCATCATCATCATCGCCGAGGCCTGCTCCGTGCTGCTCCAGATTCTCTGGTTCAAGGTGACCAAGAAGGCTTTTGGCGAAGGTCGCCGCATTTTCCTTTGTGCGCCGCTGCACCACCACTTCCAGAAGAAGTGGGAAGGCAACTTCCCCAGCAAGCCGCTGATGAACTCCAAGATTGTGTGGCGTATGCACTTGATCAGCATCTTTGCGCTGATCGTGAGCATGGTGATTTTCTTTGGGATTAGATAGGCGCGAGGTTCGAGGCGCGAGGTTCGAAGAACGAGGTTTTTATGGCTAGTGAAAGTTTGATAGACATTCTGAAAAACAACGGTCAAGGTGACTTGGCTGCTTATTTGGAATCCTTGAGCGGAGACTCTCGTGCTCGTTTGGAACGGGACATCCTGAGCCAGGACTGGGCGGAGCTTGCAGCCCTCCACGCCGAGAAATCCGCGGCGAGTCTCTCCGACAATGTTTCTGCCGATTTGAAGCCCATGCCCTTCAAGATTGCTGCCGATGACCTCCGCTACGACTATTGGAAAGAGACTGGCGAAATTCTTTTAGGCAAGGGCCAGGTAGCCGCATTCCTGGTTGCAGGCGGCCAAGGTTCCCGCCTCGGTTTCGAAGGTCCCAAGGGCATGTTCGACATCGGCCTTCCCAGCCACAAGAGCTTGTTCCAGCTGCAGGCCGAACGCTTGCAGAACCTGGCAGCACAGGTTGGCCACGCCATTCCCTGGTGCATCATGACCAGCCCCCTGAACCACGAAGCCACGGTGAACTTCTTTACCGAGAACAACTTCTTCGGCATGGATCGTCAGAATATCCGATTCTTTGAACAAGGCACCATCTGCGCATTGACTCCCGAAGGAAAGGCAGTGCTGGATGGCGAAGATCACCTAGCTTTAGTGCCTGACGGCAACGGCGGTTGCTTTAGAGCGCTTGCTCAGAGTGGTACCCTGGCATGGCTCATTGAGCGCGGAGTCTGTTACGTATTCCTGTACAGCGTAGACAACGCCCTTTGCCGTGTTTGCGACCCGGCATTCATCGGAGCCCTGGCTACCGAAGGCCGCAGCATGAGCGCATCCAAGGTGGTCCACAAGGCAAACGCCCAGGAAAAGGTTGGCATTTTCGCTTTCCAGAACAACAAGCCCGGTGTGGTGGAATACAGCGACCTCCCCGAGGAATACCGCGACATGACCAACCCCGACGGCAGCCTCACCTTCGACGGCGGAAACATCGCCATTCACCTGTTCAAGGTTGAGGGTCTTCGCAAATTGCAGACCAGCAAGCTCCCGTGGCACACCGCTCGCAAGACCGTTTGCGGCATCGAAAAATGTTGGAAGTTCGAGCAGTTCCTCTTCGACGCATTCCCGCAGCTGGGAACGATGATGCCCTTCGGCGTTATCCGCGAAGAGGAATTCAGCCCGGTAAAGAATGCAGAAGGCAACGACAGTCCCAAAACCGCACGTAACATGATCGGCCAGCTTCACAAGGAATGGCTGCGCAAGGCTCATGTAGAAGTGAAGGCCGACAAGTTGTACGAAATCTCCCCCACATTGAGCTACGCTGGTGAAAACCTGAGCCGTCGCGTTTTCGAACGTGAACTGGGCAAGAGCATTCTGGAATTCGACCCGGAGTAGCTTAGAGCGGACTTTTCTGCCGTCATTCTGAGCAAGCAAAGTGAGCGAAGAATCTAGCATGAAATATGTTATCTACAAGTTTCTTCTTCACACGTTGCTGCGCCTGCCGGATTTCTTTTTCGAAATTCTTTTCAAGGTTGCGTTTCCCATTTACAGGGCACTTCACAAGAAGCGCGCCTATGGGCGCGTTGTAAGGCATTTAGAAAATGCGGATTTGAATATCACCGCCGACGATGTTTACCGCGGCATTTACTGGAACGCCATCGATTCCTACCGCGGATTGGCAAGGCTACCGCGGACGACCAAACGTATCGTCTTTGAGAACGAGGATATCATTAGAAACGCCCTAAAGGGCTGCCCTGAAAAGGGAATCACCGCAGGCCCCGTAGCCGTCATCAGCATCCACCAGGGTTCCTTTGAACTATTGCACCGTTCCCTTTGCCGCTACAGCGACAGCGTTCACCTGGTTACCGACACTTTAAAAGACGGGGCTCTCCGCCGTGTCATACAGGAACTCCGCAGCGATTCCCATCTGACAGAATACAGCCCCGACGAAAGTCGCGCCCTGGTCCGCAACTTGTTCAAATCAACTAAATGCGACAGTGAATCGCCCGCCGATATAGGTCACAACGCAATCTTGGCCATGGTCTTTGATCAGGGAAAGAACACCAAAGGCAATCGCATTAAGCTCTTCGGCCAAGATTCTACGCTGTACCTACGCCTCCCCCAGCTGGTCAACCAGATGGGTGCCGGCATAGTGACATTTAGAACGTATACGCGAGCAGCCAACAGTAGCGCGCCCTGGTTCGGCAAAGGTCGCCGAGAAATCGTCATCCGCTTCGAGACCTATTATCCGCCGAAATCCGACGAAACAAAGGCCGGCACCAACGGCAAAGGCCTTGTGAATTCCATTGCAAAAGAAGCCGAAGCATGGATCGCCCAGCATCCAGAACAGTGGAGCTGGAATTACCACGGCAACTTTCGCTAAGCCTTCACGTTGAAGTATTCAATCTCCGGGTGGCTGATGTACAGGCCGCTGACAGATGCCTGGGGGTACATGGCGCCATTTTCGGTAAGGCTGATGCCAACGCTGTCGAAATCGATAAGCTTTGCAACGTTGAAGATTTCCTTGATGTTGGGCAGCACCGGGTAACCGACAGCAGGGCGGATTCCATTCCAGCCACAGTTTGCAGCAAGCTGCTGGCTTAAGTATTCGGCACCGGCTTCTGCCAGGCGGTCAGCCACAGTCTGCATCAATAGCACATCGTAGTCGCTGCCGCCCTGTTCCGCCTTCAGCTTTTCAAGGCGTCTCACGAAGGTCTCGCTCACGGTTACCGCAAAGGCGCCCACGATATCGCGGAACAGTTTGTCGCCAGCAACGCAGCTGTAGACGCTAGCCGTCTTTGCATCGGCAGGAGCCACATAGTCGCAAAGGGCAAGGCAAGTTCCCTCGGGGTTCTGCTGGCGTGCGGTGGAGACTTCGACCAGGTCTGCGTCGGTTCCGGTGCGATTTGTGTTAAACACAACCGCTTCTTCGGAACCCGCTGCAGGATAGAACGCCTGCACGGCGCGGAGGCTGTATTCTGGCTTGTTCAAGTCGGCGAGAAGCGTCTCTGCATCTGCGTGAAGCTTCTTGGCTTCGTCACAATCAGGCTTTACCTTCCAGGTAAAGAAGAAATATTCCCAGCTAATCAGCGGGATGACCTTTTCCAGCGGAATAGGCGACAGCTTGCATTCACCCATAAACGGAGGCTGCACAGGGCTGTACTTAGACCAGTCGCACTTGAAGCGGCGTTCCTGCGGCGAAGATTCCGCAGCGGCCATGGCCTCGGCCTTTGCCGCCACCTTGCCAAATTGTTCATCGCGAATACGCTGCTGTTCCTTACGGTTTTCTTCAACGGTTTCTGCGCTGGAGGCAGGATCCAGAAGTTTCTGAGCCAAGCCAGGATTGCTGGCTGCATCACGAACATGAAAAACAGGGCCGTCGTAGCAGGGGGCGATCTTTACTGCAGTGTGCGTCGGCGAAGTAGTCGCACCGCCTACGATAATAGGAATGCGAAGGCCCGCTTCCTGCATACACTTGGCGACAGTGCACATTTCTTCCAAGGACGGCGTAATCAGGCCGCTAAGGCTAACAATATCGGCCTTGTGTTCAATAGCCGCCTGCACGATTACATCCTCGGGCACCATAACGCCTAGGTCCACCATATCAAAGCCATTACAAGCCATGATGACCGAAACGATATTCTTACCGATGTCATGAACGTCACCCTTCACCGTGGCAATCACAATCTTTCCACGAGATGCGGCGGCACCATTTGCGGAGTCGGCAGCCTTGCCGGCCTCAATATAGGGCTGCAAAATTTCCACAGCCTTCTTCATGGTGCGGGCAGTCTTCACCACCTGAGGCAAGAACATCTTGCCTTCGCCAAAGAGGCGGCCCACCTCGTTCATGCCGTCCATCAGGGGGCCAGAAATAATGTTCACCGGGCTGTCGCCGCGGTTGATCAATTCCATCAGATCCGGCTGAAGGGTTGTGGATGTCCCCTTCAAAAGGGCTTCCTGCAAGCGCTGTTCCGGAGTGGTCTGCACGGCTGCGGCATTCCCGGCAGCGGCGCCTGCTTCGGTGGAGCCAGCAACATTTGCAGAACCGGCGCTCACAGCAAAAATCGCCGTGGGGTCGTACTTGGCGCCTGTTTCCTTAGCCTTTGCGGCGGCCTCGTTCATGCGGCTCGCAATTTCAATCAGAGTTTCGCTGGCATCAGGTTCTGTATTCAAAAGGACTTCGTTAATGGCAAGGCGAAGTTCCATAGGAATAGTCTTGTAGGCCACTTCTGCAGCCGGATTCATAATGGCCATGCCCATGCCGTTTGGCGTTGCCAAATGCAAGAAAGCGGAATGCATGGATTCGCGAAGATAATTGTTTCCGCGGAAAGCAAAGCTCAAGTTAGAAAGGCCGCCAGAAATTCGAACGCCCGGCAAGTTGTCTATAATCCAGCGGCAGGCGCGGATAAAGTCGTGGGCGTAGGCGTTGTGTTCCGCCATGCCCGTAGCCACCGTTAGGACGTTTGGGTCAAAAATAATGTCGCTGGGATCAAACCCACATTTTTCCGTAATCAGCTTGTAGGCGCGAGAGGCAATCTGCACGCGGCGATCGTAATTGGTGGCCTGACCTTCTTCATCGAAGAGCATCACGATAACAGCGGCGCCCAAGCGCTTCACCGTCAAGGCGTGTTCGATGAACGCCTCCTCCCCCATTTTCAAGGAGATGGAATTCACAATGCACTTGCCCTGGGCGCACTTCAAACCTTCTTCAATCACCTCAAAGCGAGAGCTGTCCACCATGATGGGCACGCGGCTAATGGCAGGGTCAGAAGCCAGCAAGTTGAGGAACGTCCGCATTTCCTGCTTGGCATCCAAAAGGCCATCATCCATGTTCACGTCGATGACCAGCGCGCCATCTTCCACCTGCTTACGGGCAATGTCCAAGGCCTCGTCGTAATTCTTTTCGTTGACAAGACGCAGGAACTTCTTGGAGCCCGCCACATTGCAACGTTCACCCACGCGAACAAAATCCTCGGCATTGCAGCTTTCGGCACCGTTACTGGGGCGCACCTGGTTAACCAACAGCGGCTCCAAGCCAGCCAAGCGCAACAGCGGCGAAGTAACGAATGCAGGAGCAGGCTTGCGACGTTCATAATCTGCAGGCAGGGCATCCAGCATCTTGCGCATAGCGGCAATGTGCTCCGGAGTGGTACCGCAGCAACCGCCAATCATGTTCACCAAATGCTCGTCCATGTAGGGAGTCATGAGGCGGACCATGTCATCGGGGGTATCGTCGTAGCCGCCAAACTGGTTAGGCAAACCTGCATTAGGGTGGCAACTGATATAGCAAGGCGCCACCTTACCCATGCGGCGCAGATACGGAATCATACCGTCGGCACCCAGACCACAGTTCAAGCCAATGGAGAGCGGTTTCGCATGCACCACGCTAATGGCAAAGGCCTCCACCGTCTGGCCCGAAAGGGTTCGGCCAGAAGCGTCGCTCACCGTCATGGAGAGCATCACTTCCACGTTCTTGAAACGTTCAACGTCGCCACCCTTCACCTTGCTGTAGGCGCTCAAGGCCGCCTTGGCATTCAGCGTGTCAAAAATCGTCTCGATAAGGATACCGTCAACGCCCTCGTTCATCAGCACCTGGATCTGTTCCAGGTAGGCGTCTTCCAATTCGTCAAAGGTAATGCTACGGCTGGCAGGGTCGTTCACATCATCGCTCATGGAGAGCATCTTACTGGTGGGGCCAACGTCGCCCAAAATGAACACCTTGCGACCGTACTTTTCCATAGCCTCGGCAGCCGCCTGCTTGGCAATGGCCACAGAGGCACGGTTCATCTCCGCAATACGACTCTCCTGGTGGTACTCATGCTGGCTCACTCGCTGGCTCGAGAATGTGTTGGTTGTCAGGCAATCCACGCCCGCATCCACGTAACGGCGCTGGATATCCAGAATCACATCGGGGCGCTCAATGCTCAACATATCGTTGTTGGCACCCTTGATTCCGTAAGTCTGAATAACGGAACCCATACCGCCATCCAGCAGCATCATTTTCTGTTCAAAAGCTTCGCGAAGAGTCATAATAAAACCATTTCTTTTCGTTTGCGAGTTTACTCGTAATTTAGAAAAATAGCCAACAGCACCAAGGCCATCGGCTATTGAATCTTTATACGGATTACCATAGGTAAAAACTATGAACAAAACATAGCGCTGATTACCTACATAATCTGCTAATGGATGCTGATTATCCGCATAGTCACATTTCCTTTCCCCACAAACAAGCTGAAACTGCGGGGCATATTCGTTTATTCCTAATTGCGAACATACACCCTATTTATCGCGACATCTTTTGTCAAAATCACATTTAAAAGCATTATCCTCAGCAAAAAAGTGAAAATTTTTCACGAAATTTCAAACAAGCACTTGACAACATTTTTTTGATATCTAAGTCAGAAAATGATGATGGCATTACCTATTTTGATGACATGAAAAATTATGGCATTTCGATTCGTTGCATAAAGAATTAGTTCATCAATTCAAATCCACGTCATATAAAAAATCACAAAAAACGGTCCAGCCTAAGCGACCCTTTGTCTTTACTTCTTGATAGCAGCCAAAAAATCCTTCAAGCGGTCATCCTTGGGATGTTCGAAGATTTCCTCGGGAGAGCCATCTTCCTTGATGACCTGATCTGCAAAGAACAGCACGCGGTTTGCCACTTCACGGGCAAAGCCCATTTCGTGGGTCACCACCAGCATGGTCATGCCGGACTGAGCCAAGTCCTTCATGATCTTCAAGACCTCGCCCACCATTTCAGGATCCAAAGCACTGGTAGGTTCATCAAACAGGATTGCCTCGGGATTCATGGCGGCGGCGCGGGCAATGGCCACACGCTGCTGCTGACCACCGGAAAGCTGTGCCGGGTAATGGTCAGCACGATCAGCCAAGCCAACTCGCTTCAGCAATTCCATGGCCTGCTTTTCACCTTCTGCCTTGGTCATGCGGCCAAGCTTTACCGGCGCAAACATCACGTTCTTCAACGCAGTCATGTTCTTGAACAAGTTAAACTGCTGGAACACCATTCCCACGCGGGCACGAATTGCGGGCTTGAAAACATTCTTTGCAAGAATGCTCTTGCCATCCAACAAAATGTCACCGCTGGTAGGCTTTTCCAAAAGGTTCAGCATGCGAAGGAACGTGGACTTGCCGCAACCCGAAGGTCCGATAATGGCCACCACGTCACCCTTGTGGAACTCCGCGTCAATGTTCTTCAAAATCTGCTTGTCGCCGTAGGACTTGCAAAGGTTCTTCACCTCAATCATTACTTCTTTTGCCATAACCGTTTCCTCCTAGCGCTCGTTCTTCTTCAGGCGTTTTTCAAGGCGAGCCACGCAAGTGGAAAGCCCTGCCACAATGATAAAGTAGACAATAGCCACAGAAATCAACGGGAACATGGCCTCGTAAGTCAAGCTTCGGATAATGTCGCCACCGCGGGTCAAGTCAGTCAAGCCGATGTAGCCGCAAATGGAAGTTTCCTTGATGAGGGAAATAAACTCGTTGGTCAACGCCGGCAAGGAATTCTTGAAAGCCTGGGGGTAAACCACATGGAGCATCACCGTCCTGAACTTCAGGCCAAGACTGCGGCCAGCTTCAATCTGCCCCGGATCCACAGCCTTGATGCCGCCGCGGATAATTTCAGAAACGTAGGCGCCGGAGTTAATGCCAAAAGCAATAATCGCCACCAGCAGTTTATTGATATTCACGGAAGAGAAAACGATGTAATAGATGATCAACAGCTGGACCATCATCGGAGTTCCGCGGATTACCGCCAGGTAAGCCTTGCAAACCCAGTTGGCAATCTTGTACTTTCCGTTGAACTCATGATTCACGCGGACCATGGCCACCAGGAACCCGATGAAAATACCAAGCAGTGCGGCACAAACTGCGATAATCAAGGTGTTGCGAAGACCTTCGGCAATGTACTTCCAGCGGTTGTCCTTGATAAAATTCTTATGGAACTTTTCAGTGAAGGTCTCGGCGGAAGCTTCCTTTTCTCCGGTGCGAACCAGAATCACAACGCGGTTATCCACCAGCTTGTCGGTGAAGTTGATGGACTTCTTGCGTTCTTCCGTAACGGTAAAGCCAGAAAGGCCAAGGTCAGCCTTGCCGGAACTTACGGCGTTAATCACAGCGTCAAATTCAATATCCTGAATTTCCAGCACACGGCCCATCTTGTCGGCCAAGTAGTAAGCCAGCTCGATTTCCAAGCCAACGATGAATTCACCTTCGTGATATTCGTAAGGCGGGAACTGGGCGTTGGTTGCCAGCACCAGATGTTCGCCATCCTTCACCTTCTGGGCGTAATGATAAGAGCCAGTGCCGTTGATGTAAGTGTTCATCAAGGAATCAAAAATGCCATTCTCATGCATTTCCTTCAGAGCCAGATTAAAAGTATCCAGCAAGCCTTCGTTACCCTTGGCGATCACACCTGCATAAGTCTCCTCCACGAAAGCTTCGTCCAAAACCCGCAGCGTAGGATTCTGCTTCACGAAGTAAATAGCCGGCTGGTCATCCAGAAGCACCGCGTCAATCTTTCCCTGCTTCAGAGCCTGAACCGCGTCAGCCAACTTGGTGTAGCGTTCCACATCAATCTTTGCGGTATCGCCACCATATTCAGAGGCGTAAATATCGGCGGTGTTGCCAATCTGCACACCCACCTTCTTGTGGCCCAGGTCGGAAACCTTGAACACGCGATTGGCAAGCGCATCGTCGCCGCCAGCGGAACAACCGGCAAGGCCAAAAAGGCTCAGCGCCAGAGACAGAACAAACAAAATAGGCAATTTTTTCATCATAGGGGAAATAATAGAAATTTTGGGCCCACGCCTATTAGTTCTCACAGCGCTGATGGCTGCAGATTTTTCTATCTTGCTCCCCCGAAAAAAAAGGACCCGGAAAATGGAACTGAACGAAGAAGAAAAATTCCAGATGGAATGGATCATGAACCACCACATGGAAGACAAGGACAAGGTTCAACAGCAAATCGCGGAAGCCGAGGCCGCCTCCAAGCCCCAGGTACGCGGTCCCCGCGGCAAGAAAATGCGTCGCAGCCCCGCCAGCTGGGAACTTCCCGTTCCCGAAGATGAAATCGACCTCCACGGCATGACCTCCGACGAGGCAGCCCAGGCCGTAGAACGCCGCATCGACGACCTGCTCATCGCAGGCCTCTCTGTCCTTCGGGTCATCCACGGCGGCGGCAACCCGGAATATGGCAACGTCAAGCGCATCATCGACCGCAAGGTCCGTTCCGAATGGAGCAATCGCATTACCCTCTACAAGGTGGAACCCGACAATGCAGGCTCCAGCATTATGCGCGTAAGTTCTGCAAAATCCGCGGTCGCAAAGCAGGAAATGGCAGCAAAAGTGGCTAAATTGGCTAAAAAATTCAAATAATCAGCATTTTTCGCCAATTTCGCAAAAATTTTCATTTTTTTGTACCGTGCCCCTTTAATTTTTGCGATTTTTTAGCTATTATTGGGCTCACTAGAACGGAATATAGCTCAGTCTGGTAGAGCGCTTGCTTCGGGAGCAAGAGGTCGTGAGTTCGAATCTCGCTATTCCGAGAAACAAAAAGACGCCTTTTCGGCGTCTTTTTTGTTTCTCGAGTGCAAGCGGGATGGCAAGAACTCACGAAGTGAGTTCGAGTACCGTGCAAGGTGAGTGTCGCGGAAAAATGCTCGCATTTTTCCATGACCGAACCGCAGCCGGTGACGCCGAAGGCGTCCATCTCGCAAAGTTCCTCCGCAGACTTAGTGAGTTCGACTGGTCGCGAACCGAGCGTCGCAAAAACGAACTTGTTCGTTTTTATGACCGAGGTGAAGCGTCAGAGGCTACGAAGTAGCCTCATCTCGCGCAAGTTCTCCGTAGGACACAATCTCATCTCGCTCCGTCCCTACTTTACACACCTAACGGAAAAGCCAAAGGTCTTGGGCTTGCTCATATATCCAAAGCCCATATTCTTGCTGGTCAAGTACCAAACCCGAGCATTCCCTACGGAAATTCCTTCCGACTTGTCATCCGCACTCCAGAAAAAGGCGAATTTTTCCAAATTGCCATAAGTTTCATCGTCAAAACGGTTCCCTGCTGGCATGGCGCTAAACTTTAGGGTATCGTTGCCATTTGTCTTGCCCGACCAACCATAGTCTGTCTTCAACAGGTAACCCGCATTAAAGTCTGCACCGGCAGCACTCCACAGGCTTTCAAAATCAGCCTGCGTAGGCAAACGCCAATTTGCAGGGCAAGCAGTCCGAGCAGCAGTCCACGTATACAGGCGGCCATAAGCCATACAGTTGTCTTCATCATCCTTAAAGCAATAGCCGCCATCCGTCTTAAAATTCAAATTGTCCGCAAACCATTCACGGCCATCCACATGAATAGTGCGATAAACCTGCTTATCGCGCTTATCCTTGAAATCTGCAGCAAACAGCGCAGGCACAACAAAAAAAAGCAGCGATATCTTAGACATATTCATCATAGCGTTTATTTTTATTTTATTATTTGCAAAAAATAAAAAAAGGAGGCGAAGCCATGTCCAAAAAATCCAAACTTTTCGCAATCGCCACAGCCAGTCTGCTTGCAGCAGCACTCACCAGTTGCTCCGACGACAGCAGTTCCTCCAATTCAGGCTCTTCGTCCGACGGCTACAGCTGCGATGTCAAAAAAGGCGACAATTCGGTTTCTCTCGTCATCTCGACGCCCTATTTCACAAGAACCGAAACAGCCAGGGTCGTGGACCACGGCGTCGAAGTCACCACTGGTTTCACCTTTCCCATCCGCAATCCCCTCAGCTGCGTTGAAGTCATCGAAGAAGAACTGGGCTCCAACGTAGAGCTGGTCTCCTGCGACAAGGACGGCTACTCCTACCGCGACTACGACATGTACGACAGCGACGAAGAACCCCCTACCTACTCCAGGCTCGTCTCTGGCGCCAAGGCGGAATGCTTTGAAATTGACGAATACTTCGACAAGATCCGCCGCAAGTCCCAAGGCAAGACTCCCGAGGAATACTGGGGAATCACAGCCGATTACGAAGAAGGGTTCTACGACTACAGCCTTTCCAGCTCCAGTTCCAGCGAGGACTACGAAGATTACCACTCCTCTTCCTCCGAGGAAATTCCCGAAGAACCCAAGGACACCACCTACGTCACTGAACTTTTCAGGGACTTCAAGCCAGACTTTTCAAAGGACTATTCCTGCTCCTACGAAGTCACCGACGACACCCTGATGATCGTAAAAGGCGGAAGCAAGAACTTCAACTTCGTAATGACCTTCCACGTCACCAAGGATTCCACCTACTACGCCACGCAGTACTACTTCCCCACTGCGGAAATTGGCGCCGACAAGTGCTATGATTCCCAGTCCAAAAATCATACCAGCAGCATAAGAGTCGACAAGAACGAATGCTTTGACAAGGGTTACGCATTCTACTACCGTCATGCAAGCTACAGAGAAAGCAAGGAAGAAGTTGAAGAACTGGGCAAAGACCTGTGCTTTGACCAGCAGGTTTATTTCGACACCGAAGCTGGCATCTACGAAGAACTGGACGGCTACAAGATTATTCCCTTCGTTGACGAGGATTTCGATTCAGGCAAGTTCGGCGAAGAATTTCTGGACGCAAACGGCGACGGTTTTGCGCTAAGGGCATCTGCCAATTACTTCATCTCCTACACCCTGGACTCTCCCTTAAGATTCGGCGCAATCCAGTTCGACTACAAGCCCAGCGCAGAAGAATACAAGTCCATCGACAAGGCTTCCATCGCCTTCTTTGGCCACAGCGAAAACGAACTGACAATCTATTACGACAAGGGCAGCATCTACTTCCACAAGGATGTAGACGGCGAACCGATCAGCATTTCAGCAAAGGCAACATTGACCAGCGACTACAACACCATCACCGCCCAGTGGGGCGAAGGACGAATGGAGCTGTACCTCAATGGCGAACTGCTGACTCGTCAGATTGTTTCAAATTCCAAGTATGCACCAAAGTCCGGCAACAGGAACATCCTTGCCATTGGCCGCAAAGAAACCTTTGACGCCGACGTAAGCGACCCTATGCAAGCGTTTGGCAACTTCGACAACATCCTTATGGCAAATGCTCGCATCATCAAGAGCAAGGAAACCGTTCTCGATCTTCTTAACAAGTACTACGACGAAAAGGATTATTAATCGGATTTAAGTTCTTAGATTCGGCAAGAAACTAGTGTTTCATGGGGCAGTGTTCACAACGAGCGCTGTCCTTTTTTTCGTCTCCAAAGCGTCGTTCAGGATTGGGGCAATGTTCCACAGAACCATCCGGTAAAATCCACAGTTCATCTTCAAAAGGGCAGTTCAATTCAATCGCCTCGGCAGAATTTCCGCAACCCTTTCTAAAGAATAAACTTCCTTCGCAAATCACCTTTTTAGAACAAAGTAGCGTCCGCCATTTTTCAAGTTCGCATTCCCGCAGTTCGTACCTTGAGCGCAACATATTCGATGCACAGCCAAGGAAAACCGCAGGATTCCACTTGATACGATGAACGCCGATGGACTCCGCCCACATGAGAATGTCCATGGACTGCTGAACGTTTCTTCTATGCAAGGTAACCTGCAGCGATACCGTGGCAAGGCGCTCCGAACCCACGCTCAAATTTCGACGGATTTCCAACAAGGATTCCACGTTCCTCTTCCACTCCGCAAAGACGGTCCCCGGCATCATCTCGCCCACCGTTTCCTCATCGAAACCCATGCAGCTGACCTTAATGTCGCTACAGGACCGCAGCAGTCGCCCCATTCCCGCAGCCGATTTCCATACGCCCGGGAACGTCCCATTGGTCGTAAGATTCAGCGGTATGTTCAACTTGCCGCACAGTTCCAGCAGCTCGTTAAAATGGGAATAGAGCAGCGGTTCGCCCATGGTACTTGGGATGACCTCCCGCAAAGATCCATGAGCATCGTTCCCATCGGCATCGCAGCTAGTCGCAGCAAAACGTTCTACCGCCGCACTAGCCACATCCCAGGGCATCTCCCCCATATCGAAAGAGCGCCCCCTCTGCCGTAAAAAGCACAGGGGGCAACGCAAGTTGCAAACATCAGGATTAGTCAGCAGAGTAATTCGACGCATCTATCATCCACACTCGGCGCAGAACCTTGCCCAATCAAGCGCATTACCCGCGATTATCCCTCAGATACTTGATGGCAGCCATACCGGCGGTAGCACCCTCGCCCACCGCCGTAGACACCTGCAGAATACCGCCGATGCAATCCCCCGCGGCATAGAGCCCTGGCACCGTGGTCATCTGGTTTTCATCCAGCACAAGTTTTCCATTGTCAAAGGCTGCCCCCGCCTTAAGCGCCAGGTCTGTAGCGTTGGCACTGCCCAAGGCAACAAAAAGTCCATCAAAGGCAGTTTCTGATCCGTCTTCAAACTGCACACCCTTAAAGGCACCTTCACCAACCAAGCCCTTCAGCTTGCGAGTTTCAATCTTTACCGTTTCCGGGAAAGTCGCAGTCAAGGGAGCTCCATTAGTCAGCAAAGTCACGCTACCAACCACCTGCAGAAGTTCCGTTGCCTCATGGAGAGCATATTCTCCACTTCCCATCACTGCCACGTTCTTCTGCCTGTAGAAAAAGGCATCGCATACGGCACAGTAGCTCACGCCATGGCCTTCCATTTCGGCCATGCCCGGCAGAGGGGTCTTCTTACGGGCCGAACCTGTAGCCATAACGCAAACCTTGCCACGATATTCACCCTTAAGGCCCGTAGCCACAAATTCCTGACCATCAAACATCAGGTCCGTAATTTCATCGTCGGCAATCTTTGCACCCAGGGCCAGAGCCTGCTTTTTTCCCACTTCAATCAGTTCTGGGCCGGTCAAAGGCTTTTCCAAGCCGTAGTAATTTTCAATCAGATGGGCCTTTTCCAGGGATCCGCCATCCTTGCCAACCAGCTGGACATCCAAATTTGAACGTAAACCGTAAAGGGCAGCCGAAACACCGGCCGGACCATAGCCCAAAATCAACATATCAGACATAATTTACCTCACCATAAAGATACGAATTTATTTATCTTAACAGGGAGTGTTATTTGGGCAAAACTAGAAGGATTTTTCTATGGAACGTTTCGTACCCCGCGATATGTTTGTTGAGGCTGGCTACGGCCCCAACTTTGCCAACCAGCTCATCCAGAACGCCTACAGCAAGCTGTTTGAAGGGGACCCCATAGACGAAAGAATTTGCTTTGACGCCTCCGAAGACATGTCCTACATCATCGACATCGGACATGACGACATCCGTTCCGAAGGCATGAGCTATGGAATGTTCATCTGCGCCCTCACCGACCACGAAAAGCAGTTCGACAAGCTGTGGAACTTTACCAAGCGCTACATGCGCAACGAGTTCGGCGTCCATCAGGGATATTTCGCCTGGGAAGTTTCTACCACGGATTTCAGCATGATGGATCCAGGTTCCGCACCCGACGGCGAGGAATACTTCGCCATGGCCCTGCTTATCGCAGCGGAACGTTTCAACCGCCCAGGTCTCAAGGCCGAAGCCGTAGAACTCATCAACTGGATGAAGAACAAGCCCGAAAACGAGGAGGTGGGCCCCATCATCGACCCCACCCACAAGCTAGTCCGCTTCTCCCCCGTCCTGGGCAACAACTTTACCGATCCCAGCTACCACACCGTAGCCTTTTACCGCGCCTTCGCCGAAGCAACCGGCGACGACTTCTGGCTCACCGTGGCAAGCAACAGCCTTGCCTACCTGAACAAGGCCGTCCACTACGAAACCGGTCTCTGCGCCGACTACTCCGAATTCGACGGCACCCCCAAGGCCACGCCCTGGTTCCCCGAAAGCAACAACTTCAGCGGTGACGCCTGGCGCGTCGCCATGAACCTGAGCCTGGACTACGCCCTCTTCCGCGGCGACAAGTCCGAAAAAAACATTTGCGAACGTCTGCTGTTCTTCTTCGAAAGCCGCAGACCTTACCTGTCCGACTACGCAGTAAATGGCGGCAACTACCCGCGCCAAGGCCGCGAGGCCACACCCGGAATCGTCGCCATGAACGCAGCGGCCACCCAAGTTCTGGATAGCGGAGACGAACTGATCAAACCCTTCGTCAAGAACCTGGCGGCCCTCTCCGTCCCATTCCGCTTCTGGCGATACTATGACGGCATGCTGTATATGCTGGGACTCTTGGCAACGGCGGGTAAAATTCGATTCTAAGTTTTAAAACAAGAAATAGGGAGTTAGGAATGAACAAGAAATCCAAGTTAATTTGGCCAGCCATTGTTGCCGGAAGCATTTTCGCCATGGCCACCCTCACCAGCTGCGGCGACGACATCCGAACCGAAACCTACCCCAGCGGTAAGATTCGCTCTCAGGCAACCTATGTCGACAACAAGAAGCAGGGCACCGAAAAGGAATTCTACGAGAACGGAAACCTAAAGCGCGAAGCCAATTACGAGAACGACCGCCGCCAGGGCGTTTCCAAGGAATACTACGAGGATGGAACCCTGCAAGCCGAGTACAATTACGTAGATGGCTACATCGAAGGTCCCGTGACTCGCTACCACAAGAACGGTAAGATGTCCTCCAAAGCCAACTACAAACAAAATAAGCAAGTTGAATTCGGCGAATACTACGGCGAAGATGGTGAGCTCGCCACCAGCGGCAGCTACAAGGATCCTCGCGACGGCTACTCCTACGAATGGATTCGCATCGGCTCCCAGCTATGGACCGCCGAGAACATGAACTACGGCACAGCCAGCGGCTCCCTCTGCGCCCAGTGCAACCACTGGGGCCGTCTCTACAACTTTGAAAGCGCCCAAAAGGCTTGCCTCGACGGTTTCCACATGCCTAGCAAGGACGAATGGCAAGTACTCCTCACCTACGCCACCACAGGTACCGACCATAAGGTGGGCACTGTACTCAAGGCAGGCTACGGCTGGGATCCCCTGAAGGGTACTGCCCTCTACGGCAACGGCAAGGACGAACTGGGATTCGGCGCCAAGGCCGGCGGCGGTCACTTCGCCAAGAGTGACGTCCCCCTCAAGGAACGCAAGCTCGAAGGCGCAGGTCAGAAGGCCTACTTCTGGGCATCCAACGGAGAAGTCCTGGTATTCTTCCACGACAAGGAAATCGCCAAGTTCGAAAAGTTCAACCCCGAACACGGCGCCAGCCTGCGTTGCATCAAGGACTAGCCGAGAGCGGAGAGCTTAAAGGTTAAAGGATGCGGATTCGTTCTGCAATTTAAAAAGGGAGTTCCGACAGGAACTCCCCTTCTTTAACCTTTACGCTTTAACCTATAACCTTTATACTAGGTTGTGTACTCAGCGTTAATCTTGACGTAGTCGTAGCTAAGGTCGCAAGTAAATGCGCTTGCGCTAGCATGACCTATGTTAAGGACCAAGGTCACCTTGTATTCGCGCTGACGAACAACGGCACGCAAGGCTGCGGTCTGGGCCTCGTCCAACTGCATGGGGCGGCCACCTTCCAGAACCTTCACGTCTCCGAAGTAAAGGTCGGTATGTTCAGCCACCATGTTGCAGCCGCTGGAACCAGCAGAGCTAAGGATACGGCCCCAGTTGGGATCTTCACCGAACATGGCGCACTTGGCCAAGTTACTGGTACCAATGAAACGAGCCATTCTCAGGGCTTCTTCGTGACTTTCAGCCTTTTCGATGCACAGTTCAATCAGCTTGGTCGCACCTTCACCATCGCGAACGATGTCCTTAGCCAGGGACTTCATGATCATCATAAGAGCAGCGCGGAATTCACCCTGTTCAGAGAGGCTCAGGTCCTCGTAGCGAAGGCCGCTCATACCGTTAGCCAGCAAGATGCAGGTATCGTTGGTGCTGGTGTCGCCGTCAACGGTAATGGCGTTGAAGGAATCGGCAATGTTTGCGCGGAATTCTGCGAAGAAATCGATGGGCAAAGCAATATCTGTGGTGATGAAAGCCAGCATGGTAGCCATGTTGGGGTGAATCATGCCACTGCCCTTGCAGGCGCCACCGATTGTCACCACACCCTTTTCAGTCTGGATTTCAACGGCATGGCTCTTCAAGGCAAGGTCGGTCGTGAGGATAGCGCGGCCAAACTCCTCGGAAGCGTCGGCGCGGAGCTTTTCCACCAGCTTGGGAATACCGGCTTCAATCTTGTCCATGGGCATCAAGTGACCGATCACGCCGGTGCTGCAGACCAGAACGCTCTTGGGAGTAAGGCCAAGGGCTTCTTCGGTCATAGTCGCCATACGTTCGGCATCCTTGTAACCCTGTTCGCCAGTACAAGCATTGGCGTTACCGCTGTTCACCACGACGGCGGTGGCAAAGTGAGCGTGTTCCAAGGCGGCCTTGTCGTAAAGGACCGGGGCAGCCTTGACCTTATTGGTGGTAAACACGGCAAAGCAACGAGCGGCCTTTTCGCTCTTGAGCAAAGCCATATCAGCATTGCCGCTGGCCTTGATGCCTGCGCAAATGCCAGAAGCGGTAAAGCCCTTGGGGGAGCAAACGCCGCCATTTTCCAACACAGTGTACATAGAATCTCCTATTGTTTTCTACAAGCTAAAATATATGTTTTTGAACCACGTGGTAAAAGAGGAATTAAGCAAAAAACAACAAAAAAAAGCAATAAAGACAAGCAGTCTTTGGCCCCGCTCAAAAAAAAATTCTAACTTAAGGCTATGGCTAAAACACCTTGTACTAAAGAAACATACGATAAGCTGGTTGAACGTTACAACTTCCTCAAGAAGATTGAACGTCCCCGCGTAGTTGACGAAATGGAAGAAGCCCGCAAGCAGGGCGACTTGAGCGAAAATGCAGAATATCATGCCGCCAAGGAAATGCTTGCCCATATCGACCTGGAACTTCCCAAGCTGGAAGACCAGATTTCCAATTCCGTCATCATTGAATTTGACGCCAATTCCGACACCATCCGCTTCGGAGCCACCGTTACTGCAAAGAACCTGGCCACCAAGCGCGACGTGGTTTACCAGCTGGTAAGCCCCGAAGGCGTTGACCCCATGAACGGCAAGATCAGCTTCAAGAGCCCCATGGGCTCCGCATTCATGGGCAAGAAGAAAGGCGACATCGTAGAAGTTGTTACCCCCAAGGGCAAGAACAAGTTCGAAATCGTAGACTTCAAGTAAGCTAAAACCATGATTTTAGCCCTTATCGGCAAGGACCAGTTCACCAAGGACAAGCAGATCAACAACTTTCTGCTGGAAGCCCTTGGTGATCGCAAGGACGATCCGCTGTCAAAGCAGATCGTGTATGCTTCCGATACAAACATACCTTCTGTAGCAGGGCTCATCATGGAAAGTTGCGGTGCGGTTTCCATGTTCGCACCAGACCAGGCAGTGGTTGTCCGCAAGGCAGATGCCATGAAGGCTGACGAAGTCAAGGCTCTTAGCCGCTGGCTCAAGGATGCACCCGACTGCAAGCTGTTGCTGGACTTCGATGAACTCCGAGCCAACTCCGAACTGTACAAGGTACTGGCCAAGGTTGGCAAGGTAGAAAAATGGGACGAGCCCAAGCAGTACAAGATGCAGGAATGGATCGCCGCCATGGTCACCACCCACTTCCACAAGGCCATCGACCCCAGCGCAAGCCTTTACCTGGCCGATGCCCTTGGTACCAACACCAAGCTGGTCAGCGAGGAAGTCGAAAAGGTTCTGCTGTACAAGCCGGATTGCACCAAGATTACCCTAGACCTGGTGAAGATGCTGGTGGTTCCCCAGCGAGAAATCCCACCCTACGAAATCTTGAATTTCTTCGGCATGCGCGATGCCGTGGGCTACACCCGCAAGCTTCACGAAATTCTCTACGGTGGTGGCGACGCCATACGTGTTGCAAACGCCCTCTACAGCCACGCCATCGACCTTTTGAACTTCATGTCCCTAACAGCCAAGGGCAAGTCCCAGGAAGACGCCGCACAGGAACTGGGCAAGAACGCCTTCATCTTCTGTAAGCAGGGCAACGCCGCCGAATGCTGCCGTCGCTGGGGTAAGCCGCTACTCTGCCGCGTCATCAATCGCCTAGCGGAACTCAACTACGAATTCAAGAGTTCCAGCTGGACAACCGTCAGCCAGGAAATGGCACTGGCGGCGCTGGTTGTACGATAATCAGCCACCTGTCAAATATTAACAACCCGCTCAATTAACGGTACGCAAAAAGGCCCCGCAAATAGCGGAGCCTTTTAAACTTACGCGATAATCAGAACGTGTTAGTCCCAATCGTCATCGCTAGCTGCGGGAGCTGCTGTTTCTGCAGCGGGGGCAGCCGGAGCTGCAGGAGCAGGTTCCTCTGCAACCGGAGCGGGCTCTTCGGCAACAGGAGCCGGGACAGGTTCTGCGGCAGGCTGGGCAGCCGGTTCTTCTACCTTCTTGGCTTCGGGAGCAGGCTGAGCTGCGGGAGCTTCTTCAGCGGCCGGGGCAGGTTCTGCAGCAGCAGGCTGATCTTCGACCTTCTTAGCTTCGGGAGCGGCAGCCGGTGCCGGAGCTTCGGAAATATCCACGTCGCCGATATAGTTGCGAATAATACGCGGAGTAACGAAAATAACCAGGTCCTTCTTCACAATGGACTTACGAGAATACTTGAAAAGGTTGCCCAGCAGCGGAATATCCTTCAAGAAGGGGATGCCGCTTTCAGATTCCTGGGATTCGTTACGGGTAAGGCCACCGATAACAACCGTTTCACCATCGGCTACAACCACCTTGGTCTTCGCTTCCTGGGTGCTGATTACGATTTCACCCTTGGAGTCATAGTCGTAGGAATTGTTTTCCGGATGGAGGTCCAGCAAGATGCGATTGTCGCCAGAAACATGGGGAGTCACGGTCAGCTTGATACCAGTTTCCACCAGCTGGGTAGAGGATTCGCCACTGTCATCGATAACGCGGATAGAAACCTTGTCACCCATGAACACCTGGGCTTCGGTGTTATCCAAGGTAGAAACCTGGGGACTTGCCAAGACTTCGGTAGACGCATCACCCATCAAGTTGCTGATGGCAACCTGCAGATGGTTGTCCAAAAGGCTTGCAGAAATTGCGGTAGAGGCACCTTCTACAGCAGGAGTCTTTCCACCATGGGGGAAGGACTGGATTGCAGCACTTGTACGAGAAGCGCCTGCACCAGCGGCACCGGCAGTGGCTGCGCCCGGGGTCAAGCCGGCGGTACCCATAGAGGCGGTCCAGTCGACACCAAGTTCGCGAGCACGTTCGCTGTTCACAACAACAAGCTTTGCGGTAATCATGATCTGCAAGGTTTCAATGTCAAGTTCGGTCATGGCATTTTCCATCTGCTCGATCTTGGCATCGGTATCGTAAACGATGATAGAGTTGGTGCGTTCCACGGTGGTAATGCGACCGCGATTGGACTTCATGCTTTCGAGAACCTTAACCAGTTCATCGGCCTTGGCGTGATGCACCTGGAAGTTCTTACGAACCAGCGGAGCATTCTGTTCTGCCTGAGCTTCTTCGTCGGCAAGCTTCTTCTGCTTGGCCTGATAGGAGCTCAAGCGCTGAATGGTGATGTACTTGTCCTGGATCACCCAGGTAAGCTCATTCAAGCTACAGATAATGTCCAAGGTTTCCTGCCAGGTCTTCTTGGTCACGCGAAGACCCATCTTACCCTTGACATCAGGGGCCATAAGAATGTCAACGCCGGCAATCACAGAAACCGAGCGGAACACAGCCTCGTAGTCCATGTCTACGAAGTTAAAGTCATACAGCTTCTTGTTTGGAGCAACGGAACCTTCGGCAGGAGCACCCCAAGCAGTTACCATGCCGGCAACCAAAAGAAGGACAGTTAAAATTTTTGTCAGTTTTTTCACTTTTTACCCCCAAATTTATCGGGAAGGCCCATGGAATAGCGACGGCTCACACCAAACTCTTGAATAAGGAAGAGCACGTCAGTTTGAGTAATCTTCAAGACTTTACCATTGAGAATCTTATCGCCTTCCTTAAGCGTATAAGATACAGACGGATTCTTGGATTCAACAAGAATTGCCATCGTCACATCGGATTCCCAAATGTTACCCACCAGTTCAACCTGGTCAATATTGATACCTTCTTCAACAAGACCCTTGATCTCTACGAACGGGTCACGACGGCCAAAGGAACTATAAGTCACTCGATCTTCGTAAAGATCTGCGAGCTGGCTTGTGGGAGCCATTGTAGACGATGCTGCCAGCTCTTCGCCACGATCCTTATCCACCTGTTTCAAGCGTTCTGCCTGAACGGCAGACAATTCGTCGCGGAAGCTCACGGCACGCTTATTCACATAGCCAACACGGTTGCCGTACTGAACCTTGCGGAACAAGCCATTCAAATCAAGACTTACAAGTCGATCGCCGAACACCAAGCGCTGCAACACCTGCGCATTTTCGTTAGGAGCAGCATAGAACTCAATTTCATCGGTAACCACGATCAGTTCGCGGACAACAGGACGCAAGTGGAATGTCTGGGAGCCCGAAACAATCTTCTTGCTATCCTTGTCATACTTCTTGAGGAACGCGTCAAAGTTGGGCTTTTCCTCTACAGCCTTCATCCAGTCGCGAATATAAATGCCCGTGGGCTGAGCGGACCAGAAGATGAAACCATCCTTCTTGATCGCAGACTCCCTAACCTGAAGAATCAAGGCACCTTCCTGCACCATCATGACCGGAGTAACACCGGTATGCAGCTGGATCTTAAGGCCGTTGGAACCCCAGGTCACATGTTTTACCATGGAACCGGAACCAATCTTAAAGACCGGGGACTTCTGCGGACCAGGCAAGCCGACGGTAATTACAGAAGCCTTATCCGGGCCAGTCACGTTCTTGATTTCAATGGGAGTTCCTGCAACCAAGCGGAACTGTTCCATACCGGAGCCGATAAGCACCGTCATTTCCTTCAGGTTCGGGAGAAGGGCAGAAATTGCACCGCCTTCCTTAATGGCCTTGTCCAGCTGTTTTTGCTGTTCCGCCAAACGCCTCTCCTCTTCCTTAGCAGCCTTTTCGGCGGCCTTCTTATCAAGCATAGCCTGCTTTTCGGCAGCCTTCTTCTCTTCGGCCAGGCGTTTCTTTTCTTCGAGGGCGGCCTTTTCCGCGGCCTTCTTTTCGGCAGCTAGGCGAGCCTTCTCTTCCTTGGCAACCTTTTCGGCGGTCTTCTTATCTAAAGCAGCCTGCTTTTCTGCAGCCTTCTTACGATCGGCAAACAGCTTAGAAAGAGTCCATTCCTTGCCGCCCTTATTCTTGAACTTCACCAAGAAATTGGACTTGTCAAGAGAAATCTCATTCTTGTCCGAAGCAATCGCGGCACCAACAGCCATCTCAATCTTCAGGAAGTTCGTTCCCTTAAAGGCTTCCTTGTAAACCCTCATGGACTTTACGAACTTGGAATTGCCATCAACATCAAAGGAACCTTCGCCGAGGGCGAAGCTGGTTTCGGAAAAGCCAAGGGTCAATGTCTTTGCCGAAGCATCGTACTTTTGGTAGAATGTAGGCAAATCCTTGTCTGAGGCAAAGGAGAACACCATACGGCATCCCTTGTCACAGGCAAAGCGCACATCCTTAATCTGAGCTGCGTTAGACGCAACTGCAGCCATCATGAACAAAAGAAGGAACTTGCACTTCATCATTTTGCAACCTTCTTGGATGTATAGGTGGTCAAGTTGAATGTCACCGTCATGGTAATCGGAGTCCATCCGTGAGTTTCTGCCTTCTGGATTTCAGCGGCGATACCCGAATAGCGGCCAAGTCTCAAGTTGTTGATGGCGGTCGGATAGTTAAAGTTTGCGATTTCGGCAAACAAGTAACCCAGCATGTGGTAACCGGAATTAACCGCAATGGAGTAGCGATTTTCAATGTAGTGTTCGCGCTCGGCACGGCCTTCCGGGTTGAACTTCTGAATTTGAACGCCAGAGCTACGAAGTACGGAATAAAGGTCCTGCAAACGCAGGGGCACCTTTTCCTCTTCTGGGAACATTTCCTTCAGCTTTTCAAAGTCCTTCTCTGCTTGAACCAACTGAAGTTCAAGTTCAGCAACACGATGCTTCTTGGCGTTGATCTTGTCCAGTTCAGATTGAGCGGACTGGATTTCGCGTTCCAAACGATCGCGATCCATTTCAAAAGGAGACCACATATAATCGTAAGCAAAATAACCTGCAGCCAAAATCAGCAAGCAGACAACGATGGCATATATGTTCTTTTTATCCTTAAAATCTATACTACCCATAATTAGCCCTCCCCGCCGAGGTCTTTGTTCAAGACCACCTTGATGGTGAAGTTATAGGCTTCTTCCCCATCCACCTTTGTGGTGGAAATGGTCACCAGGGAAACATTCTGCACACTGGCCTGCTTCTCCAGCTTGACCATGTACTCCGCGACTTCAGAGAAATCAAAGGTGACCCCCTTCATTTCCAAGTCGTATTCCCCCATCTGGCTGATGCTTGTCACCCACATATTCGGCGGCAACACAGAAGAAATATTTTCGAACAAGATAACCCAGCGTTTCTTATTGACCTGGATAGACTTCAAGGCGTTAATCTTGGAATTGATAACACCCTGTTTCTGCTCAAGATCACTGATCTTATTCAAAAGAGGTCTTTCACGCTGAACTTCTTCCTTGATGCGCTCCAACTCGGAGTTCATGGAAGTCGTAGCTTCTGTCGTGTAGGTGTAAAGCATTGCTATGCAGACAGCAGCAACGATAAAAGCAACCGTAGGCCAAATGGTACGACGGTCTGTTGCCCAAGAGAAATCCTTCTGCTTCTTACGATACTCCGGAGGAAGCAGGTTGATGGAAATGGCAAGGGCATTCCTTGTGGGTTCTTTTTTCTTAGACGCCATTAGAACTTCCTCATCGCCAAGCCCAGAGCGGGGGCATAAATGTTGGACAAAGCAACGGAGATTCCACCTTCACCAAAGACCTTTGCATCGCATTCCGCCAAGCGGAACGGATTTACCGTATCCGTTTCGATGCCAGTGCGTTCAGCGATATATTCCCTGAGTCCCGGAATAGCAGCACCGCCACCACCCAAGAGGATCTTGTTCAAGGTTTTAGAATCTTCAGAAGACGAGAAGTAGCGGATACCGAAATCGATTTGCGCCATCAAGTCTTCGTATGCGAGTTTAAGAGCGGCCTCCACTTCGGCCTCAGAGAAGCCATCCACAATGGACATATCGCCCTTGTCAAAAATTTCGTGACATTTTTCGGCATCAATACCGAGATTCATGCAAGTCTTGCTAATGACAACGTCCAGCGAACCACCGGTCATGGCTCGCATTGAGTGGAACTTGCCATCCTGCAAGAACGCAACGCTCATCTTCTTTTCGCCAATGTTGAAAATAGCAGTTGTAGATTCAAGATCAGCGGCCTCGGCTGTTGCGGTATAAGCATTCAACAGACCAAAGATGTCAACATCCATAGCAGACAAGTGAACACCCTTACGGGTAAAGAACTTGGCCCAGGAGTCCAGCAGAGCGCTCTTTGCCGCAACAACGTTCACCTTGACTTCATCATTTTCACGAGAGGAAACTTCGTAGTCAATAACGTTATCCTGGTCATCAAAGGGCGGACGAGACTGAGCGGTCTGAAGAATAATGGCAGCCTCATTTCCATTCTTTGGGACCTTCACTGCCAGTCGGTCCACCAGAACACCACCAGCACCGGCACCGGCATTCACCGACACCACAATATCATTAGAATCTTCTAACGGATGACGAAACAGCAACTTGGTAAGGGCTTCACCCAAGAGATCGCTGCCGTCCTTTTCACGAGAAGAGTCGCTACCCTCAGCAGGGGCATCGCCACCTTCGCGAACCTGAATTTCACCATTCACAATGGCTCCATCGGGAACGCGCTCTAAATCCGCATCAACAACGATGCGGTCCCCGCGAGAATTGTGCAAAACCTTTACAAGCTTGATGCTGTAATGCCCAACATCAATGCCAACGGTCTCGCGTTCGCCACGAATTTTCGCAATTAGTCCTAAAGCCAAAATAAACTCCGATAGGAAATAATACAGTCTAAATTCTACCTTTAAAAACGTCGAATGTCAAGCGAATATTTCACCTAAGTCGTTGAAAATGAAGTAGTTAGACGTTTTTAGTCACATTTGAGCACTGGTTTTTGTTCTTGTTCACCTCAAAGATATACTGCAGCACCCTTTCCTGGGTCCATCCAAAGGCTCCGGCAAAGGAAGCCGTTAGGCAGAAGTAATCGGGATAGTCGCTGTTCTTGCGTCCCAGATTACGCAAAATTTCAATTTCAACATCCTCTTCACCAAAACTCGGCAATTCAAAGTGGATACGCAAATGCAAGCCTGCCCCACAATCAGCAGGCAGACCGATCATAATACCACCCGCGGAAAGGTCGAAAAGTCGGCCTTCACAGGTTGAACCATCAGGGAAAGAAGCCTGTACGGGGAACGAAACCAGTTCACGAACCCAACGTCGAAGCTGTTTCTTTTCAAGACTCGAGGAGTGGGGCAAAAGCAGTTGTCCAGGTAAGCAGGAATGAACAATCAACTTTGTGGAATAGACCGCATCATCAGGACGGGTCCAGCGCACAAGGATTTCCTTACCGACAAAGGAACTTTCCGGGCCACAACTTCCGTCATAAGATATTGCCCAAACTTTTTCAGTACGGCTAATTATCTCAGAATGTTTGAAAGCCCTGCCATTATCCAAAAACAAGTCAATGCGATTACCCACATTAAACTGACGAGTGGAAACGACCTGCGTTAGGGGATTCGACGCGGTGAAATTCATCTTATTGCGGACGCTTTCTACCGCTTCGACAGTTTCATCGCGAATGGTGAACACGTCACGAAAATCATAAAAATTTGTGACAGCCGCTTCAAAGAGCCCCGATGAATTGATGATGGCATCCTTGTTTTCAAAGGAGGAGGCGCGGACCATTTTTTCAAGGGTTCGTCTCTCCTTATCGGTAAACTCGAAGGCCTTCACCTTTTCATCAAAGGCATCCGTGCCAAACATTTCTTCGTGTTCACGCCTAAAGTTGATGCGGTGAACTTCCAACAGCACCAATAAGCCAAACACAGCGAAGACAATGCCGGCAATCCAAACTAGCTGAAGCGGTTCAATCATTCGCGAGGCGATCCCTTACAGTTCAGTCCACACGCCGTTGATGTAGGATCCGATGATGGATGCAGAAAGCTCCTTGCCAAGCAGCGGAGAGTTGCTGACATGGCCGGCGAATTCGGACTTGGTAACCACGTGAGCCTTATTCGGATCAAGCACCACAAAGTTTGCCACACCGCCCACCTGAGGTTCGTAGGCAGGGACATCCACGCCAGCAAGTTTGGCGGGAGCCGTAGAAAGAAGTTCGATGGCGCGAGCTTCGCCTACGCGGGCCACAAGTTTGTTCCAAATGGCAGGCAAGGCAACTTCCAGGGACAAAGCACCCGGAACAGAATCTTCGAAGTTGACCTCGGTATCCTGTTCGCGAACCGGAGTGTGGTTCATGCTGATGGCATTTACCGTACCGTCTTCAATACCCTTCCACAAAGCCTCGCAGTCAGCAGCGGAACGGATCGGCGGAAGAATATGGTAAGCAGAGCTCAGCTCCGTAAGGCAGGAATCGTTGAACAGCAGGTGGTAGATGTTCACGTCGCAGGTCACATCCATGCCAATCTTACGTGCATTACGAACAAGGTCAAGAGTTTCGCCGCAAGTCACCTGCTTAAAGTGTACCGGCACCTGAAGGAAGCGTGCAGTTTCAAGAACTGTGTAGGCAGCGATGGTTTCTGCTATGCGAGGAATGCCCTTCATGCCAAGCATGTCGGAATAGGCACCTTCGTGAACGCAGCCGCTCTTACGCAAAGTCTTGTCCATAGGTTGGAAGAAGAAACGTTTGCCGGTCATCTTGCCGTATTCCATGGCAAGACGCAAAAAACGGGAGTGAGGAATGGGAGCGTTACCATCGCCAAAACCAGCCACGCCTTCAAAGTCTTCGTCATATTCGTCAAGACCGTTGGAGAGTTCCATCATCTCGGACAGGTGGTCAGAACCGAAGTCCTTGCTGAACGCACCCAGGAACTTGATTGCCAGGGCGGAGTAAATGGAATCCTTTACGAGACGGTCGTTGGCAGCAGAAAGTTTTTCGCAATCGTCGATGGGGTTTGCTGCACTTTCGTAGAGGCCACCGAAGAAGCCGCCGCGGTGCATGGCATCAAGGCCATCGTTAAAAGTATAGACGTCATCGCGAAGCGGTTCCATGAAGTCAAGGCCCAAGCCAAAGAGGGCGGGCATCACAAGGGCGCCGTTGCAGTCCACAACCTTCACGCTCACATCGGGCAAGTCTTCCTTGTTGCAGAAAGCAAACTTGCGGTCAAAGAGGCCTGCATAAACGGAATCGCGAGCTTCGAACTTTTCGCCATTCCAGAACTTGACGTTTTTCAGTTCAACATAGTTGAAATCACATACGTTGTGCTTTTTACGCATTTTCACGACCTCCAGCCAAAAGGAAGAGTACAGCCATACGGACAGCAACGCCGTTGGTCACCTGGTCAAGAATTACAGAATGTTCGCCGTCGGCGATGTCGGAATCCAGTTCCACGCCGCGGTTGATGGGACCCGGATGCATGATGATGACCTTGTCCTTGCAGCAAGCCAGAACCTCTTCGGTGATGCCAAAGAAGTTGCGGTATTCGCGGGTACTTGGGAGCAGAGCGTCGTCCATACGTTCGTTCTGCAGGCGAAGTGCAATCACGGCGTCTGCGTCGGCAACAGCCTTCTTTACATCGTTTTCCCAGCTGACGGAGCCTGCCAGTTCGGGATACTGGAGCAGCTCTGTGTTGCGGGGTACCAAGGTGGACGGGCCGCAAAGGGTCACGTGAGCGCCCATGGTGGTCATGCCCCAGATATTACTGCGGGCCACACGGCTATGGCGGATGTCACCGATGATTGCCACTTTCTTGCCTTCGAGAGTGCC
>JAZLKH010000031.1:0-15146 GCA_045597545.1 Fibrobacter sp. | reverse complement strand
TGAATTCCTCGTCGTATGCAAGGTCATCGATCATCCACGTGACAAAGTGCCGCTGTCCTAATGTATCATGTGCATAGCTATCCGAGGTATCCTTTAATGTCATCACCCTATAGGACTTGCCATCTCGCGAATCCACCATATTGCCATAGGAAACCGCCACACTATCGCGCTTAACGTATTCAATTTTGTCGGACGAACTACTTAATCCATCGGAAGAACTTGAGATCGCAGGATTGGTTGTTTCAAGATTATTTTCTGTAGGATTATTCGATGCATCATCACCGCATGCAGTTAGCAAGGCGGCGGTTCCCACCATTCCTAATAAAGACTTTTTCATTGATCCTTCCAAACCATGAACATTTAAGAACTAATATACACTCTATCTGCGCCAACGACAACTTTCGTAATCTTCTAAAACCTTTATCGCAGCAGAAATACGTTCTCTTTGGGCCTTTAATTTCACTTCATCCCCGTTCATCTGTTCAAAATAGGCTTGCACTCGTTTAGCAAAAGTTCCCACCGTCTCGCCAGCATCACGGCGCAAGCCTAAACGGGCAAGTTCCTTTTCGGACTGTTCCAGTTTTTTAGACCACAATATGGCGTTGTTTGATTTCGCCACAATTTTCTTCTGACGGTTTTTAAGGACGTTGCGGGACTTCAGGAATATAAAGGCCACAAAGGCAAGAGCCAGCGCCACGTAGATAGCCATGCCGTCCGTAATCTTCTGGGTATAGTTCTGCCAGCTGTCCACGGTGCGGCGCCATTCACCTTCCTTAAGGAAGTGCATAAGGCGAGCCGCGCGCCCCTGCAGGCCTTCCCACTTTACAGCAAACCAATTCGGTTCGTTACCGAGAGGCGTAAGCATTGGAGGCGTAGGATCAAAGATAACCCAACGACCATCCACAAACGCTTCTACCCAGGAATGAGCGTGCTTACGTCGGAAGATGGCGTAGGGGCGGCCCTCCACCACCTCGGGATTTGCAAAGCCGGTGGCATAGCGAGCGGGAATTCCAACTCGACGCAAGGTTAAAGTTGCCAGGGTCGCATAATACTCGCAGAAGCCCTGCTTTGTTCGCCAAAACACCGCCAGGGGATCGCGACTTGGATCCGATGATGAGCCCTGCCAACGGCTCAGCCCAGGAACTTGCAAGGAATAGGTGAAGTTATCCTTAAAGAAGGCAAGCATTTTGCGGAGAATTTCTTCCTGAGACTCTACAAAGTCGGAGCGCAGCCCCATGGTGTTAATCACGGAATCCAGCAGGGGCAAGTAGCGGTCGCTTAAAAGCAAATCGCCATCGCTTACAGCCAACAGGGAATCTGGCAGGTCGCACTTACCGCCTACATTGACAGCAGAGCCATCGCACACAAAATAATGCCAGTCGGAGCGTTTGCCGTTGCTGTTCAAGCCTTGCACCATACCACCGGCGTAATAATGCAGAGAATCCACATCCCTGGCGGCAAAACCGACAGCACCATAAGGCGCAAACACAAATCCAAAATTTTTCAGCGTGGACTGCACCCACACCTGTCGCGCAAAAGGCTGAGCAGCAACCACATCAACGGACTCGCCCACCATGCGAGTTACGGAGTCCGCAGTTTCAAATACCGCGTAGTCCACCTGATAATAAGCGGGTTCCATTTTCGCCACAGCCTTGGTCGGCAACTTCCAAATGCCGGCAATGTACTTTTCGTAGCTGGCCGCCTTTAAATATTTTGATGGCAAAGTATCCCATACGCGGAGCACCACCTGGTCGTTGTACTTGGAATTGTAATTGCTGCCAAAGGAGCCCAGAACCGCTACCGGATCAAAGCCCATGACACGCTCCCGCAGTTCATATTCCGCAGCCCACTCCGCACCGTACTGCGAACGGTGATTGTGCCAGTAACGCCATCCCCCGTAAGAGATTCCTGCAAGGCCTATAATCAGCAAAACAAACAGCAAGTATTTGTACCAAGCCGTTCCGCGGCGGCTATAAGCAAACACGGCCAACAGCAAGCCCACAAAACCTACGGGAGCCCAGCCCTTGGGAATCATAAAGAATCCAAACAGGAGAACAGCCACGCCATCAAAGGCCACAAAGGCTTCGTAACCGCCATTGCCACGGCTCCGTTCCTGAAGGGCGGCCAAAAAGAGCAGGTACAGCCCCGGCAAGAAAACCATCAACGGATTAACGCCGCCCTCAACGCCTGGAGTCATCACCCAGTAAAGGGCCAAGGGAACAATGGCGCCATAAGCGGGAATCTTATTGTAACTAGGGCGTTTGAAAAATTCGCGACGGCTGGTGGCATTCACAAAACCGATGACAGCAAAGTAAACGGCAAAGGCCAGGCCAAGAATCGTCACTTCAAAGGTGTGGCCCAAGTTGAAGGAAGCCAGCATCAAGAAAAGGATTTTTGCCCAATAGCGGATGTCTACGATTTCTTTTTTCATAGAGACATCCCACCAGAAGTTTTTGCATCAACGTAAAGGATCTTGTCCGAACTGAATTTTTCGGAGCTTGATTTTTCGTAATTGCGGTCTGCACTTGCAGGAGAAACAGCCGCAGGGGCGTTCTTTTTAAGGCGCGTCACCACCACATGCTTATGGACCAACGGTTCTTCCTTGGCGAAAAGCCCTATGCGTAAAACAGGATCCATGGGGCGAGCCGCCGGAGACCATGGCGCAGGCTTTTTTGCATTCAAAAGATTTGCAGAAGGTATGCGGGCCAAGGCGTCCATCAGATTCTTCTTACGTTCCCCTTCGGCAGCACCGGCGCTTGCCAAGGAAATTTCCTCATCGTCGATAAAGAAGCGACCGAGGATGTTTCGTTCCAAGAGCCACAGGCCGATTCCCGCTGTCAAGCGGATCGCTGCTTCCAAATGCTGACGTTCTGAAAAGGAGGGTGCAGCTGTGTCCAGCACAAGGATTGCACCTGCCCCGCGCTCCGTTTCAAATTCCTTGGTAAAGGGGCGACCGTAGCGGGCAAATGCCTTGTGATGCAAGTCGCGGAGGGCATCCCCTTCGCGGTATTCGCGGACGCCAACGAAATTCATTCCTCGGGTAAGGCTTGGCATCAGCAGCGGAGCAAACACCACGCCGCTTGCTCCCGATGTCAAAAAGGGGAATTCCTTTACCGCAATGGGACGCGGATAAACAAGCAATTCAGCGGAACCTTGAAAAGGGAACGGCCACTGCATCATTCCCATGATTTCGGGAACGTTTACCGCCACTTTTTTCAGAGGATAGGCGCCGCGGTTCTTCGTCTGGATTTCGCACTCGATTTTCTTGAGGCCACCTGCTTTTGTTACTGTAGCCACTTCCCCATCAATCCAGCTTAAGCTTGGATCCATGCGATAAGAAGCCAGCTGCACAGAATCCAAGCGTTCATGCCCTCCCTTCAAAAAGCCACGACCTTCAGCAGCCTTGGCAATCCTTGCCAACCTTTTTGCGGAGCGCCTTTTACCAGCGGCGTTCAAGGCGACTGCAACCCCAACCCCAACTTCGGCAGTAATCTTTGCCACTTCACCTTCGTATACGGGAGTCACAATCACATTTTCAACGGAAACGTAATTGAACTTGCAGGAGGTGAAAAGAGAAAGTATCATTCCCAGGAACAGCAAAAAGTCCAGGCCGCAAAATACCCATGCCGCCCAAAAACCGGGAACCATCCCTAACGCCATCGAAAGCGGGAAAAGTGCCGCTGCAGCGCGGCCCGCCGGCGTAAAGTACTCCTGCCACAGGTAGTAGACACGCATCAAAAGCCCTGCGCGGCGAGGCGCACGGGGAATGCTATTTACAAACCAGGAGAAGAAAGACATGAGTTATGAGTTATGAGTTATGAGTTATGAGTTATGAGTTATGAGGTATGAGTTATGAGCTATGAGCTATGAGCTATGAGTTATGAGCTATGAGTTATGAGAATATTCTCTTTCAACTTTAACCTTTAACCTTTATCCTTTCCGCTTTATCCTAAAAGCTACTTAGGGATATCCACTTTCTTCAAGATACTCTGCAGAATTTTCTTTGAGGCCCCGGGATTGGCGCTTTCCTTGGCGAATACGCGATGTTCCATCACCGGGAAGAACACCCGCTGGATATCGTCGGGATTCACAAAGTCGCGGCTGTTCATGTAAGCACAAGCCTGCGCCATGCGAATCAGGTTGAGGCCTGCGCGAGGGCTTGCAGCCAGGCGAACGCCACCGTCGCTACGGGGTGCCTGCACCAGAGCCACCACATAGCGTTCCAAGGATTCATCCACATGGACCTTTTGCACCTGGGCTCGGGCCTGCAGGATTTCTTCGGGAGAAGTCACTGCTGTCACCTTGTCGATGGGGCGGCTTTCGCGGTGGCTGCGCAAAATTTCAAGTTCCGTTTCTGCGGTGGGGTAACCTACAGAGATGCGAACCATAAAGCGGTCCATCTGGGCTTCGGGCAACGGGAACACGCCGTGGAACTCCACGGGGTTTTCGGTTGCCAGCACCATGAACAAGCTCGGTAGCTTATGGCGTTCCCCTTCCAAGGAGACCTGACGTTCTTCCATGGCCTCGAGGAGTGAACTCTGCGTTCTGGGCGAGGCGCGGTTGATTTCGTCGGCCAACAGAATCTGGGTAAATACGGGACCCTTCTTAATGTCAAATTCACCGGTCTTGGCGTTATAAACGGCGCCGCCGGTTACATCGGCAGGGAGTAGGTCCGGCGTAAACTGTATACGGGCAAATTCCGCGCCCACAGCCGCAGCCAGCGCCTTGGAGAGCGTAGTCTTGCCGGTACCGGGCACATCTTCTATCAGCACATGACCATCGGCCAGGAGCGCCATCACCAAAAGTTCAACGGTGTCGGATTTTCCGAGGAGAACCCCGTTCAATGCAGAAATTAAAGGCTTAATCATGCCTTAAATATATATCTAAAGTGTTTGGAATGACAAATTAGCGAACTAAAACACGCCGCCAAATCTGTCGTAAAACTCGTAGACCGTAACTTACCACGTTCAAGTTCGATTTTTCATCGGCATAAACCGTAGGAATCGGCAACTCCCCCATAGCAACGCCGCGGGCATCGGCTATGGAAATCAGCTCCAAGTCAATATCAAAACTGGAGCTTAACTTATCCAAATTCACCGACTTCAAAAATTCCACATTGTACAGAATAAAACCGCTGTGGCGATCAGACAATTTCTGCTTGAAAACAACATTTTCCAAAGCTGTCAAAAAGGCACCGCCAACTCGCTTGTGCAACGGCATGTTTCCCGCCTTGGCTCCACCAGCCAACGCATGGCGTGATCCTTGCAACAGAGCCAAAGTAGCACCATCCTTATCGCGAAAATCTTCCAGGCGATCCAAGAAAACATCCAGCAAATCCGCCGGATACTGACCATCGCCATGGAGACAGGCGACAAACTTCGCCCCAGAAGCGATTCCCTCGGAAATTCCTTTCTTCACCACGGCACCATAGCCGCTATTTTGTTCAAAACGGAAGTATTTCAGCCGACCGACGAATTTCTCGGGCAAAGAGTTTGTGTTATGACAATTCATCAAAGCCTTCGCCACCTCCCCCGTCCTATCCTTGGAGCCATCGTCAACAACCAGAACCTGGCTGCGGCCCCACACTGACTCGGGAATTTTTTGAAGTACGGCCGCCAATGTATTTTCCACATTGTAGGCCGGCACAAAAATAAAGGTATCGAACAGTTCCATAGATTCTATCGAGGCTACGCCTCTCCAGAATGACGTTCAACTGAATAGTGATTTACGAACCACCTCAAAGACTCTTCAAGCACTTCGTCTAAAGGTGTAGAGGCCTTGAAGCCTAACAATTTTTCAGCCTTAGCCACAGAAGGCAAACGGCGCATGGAATCCTCGTAGCCCTTGCCGTAATACTCTTCGCCGTCTACAAAAACGGGCTCGGGCAAAGCGTTTACACTTAAGCCTTTTAGCCGCGCATAAATACCACGCATCTTGCTTGCCAACTCGGCAATAGAAAGCTCGTTGTCGGGATTGCCCACGTTGAACGCTTGGCCCAAAACCGCACTTTCACCGCCTGCACAAAGTCCCGCCTCGAGCAGTTTGAACACGAAATCCACCGCATCGTGAACCGAAGTAAAACTGCGCTTCGCCTTGCCGCCGCCAACCAATTTCATGGGTTCACCACGAACTAGCGCCGTAGAAAAATTTGCCAGCACACGGGGAATTCCCTCGCCGTCCACCCCGGGCATAAAGTCCATGTAGGGGCCAACAAAGTTGAAGGGACGCACCACAGTCCATCGCAGCCACGGCTTATGGTCGCAAGTCTCACCCAGCCCAGCCAGGTAGCGCTCCGTCAGCAGCTTTGCCGTCGCATAACTCCAGCGACTCGCCGTCACCGCGCCAAAAGTCAAGTCCGAACAATCCTCGCACAAGACTCCCGCATCACCGGCGGTCTTCCCATAAATCTCGGAGGTGGAAAAATGAATCAGCCAGGATCCGCTCCTGGCGCAAGCATCGGCCAACCGCGCCGGGTGATCGTAATTGCTGCGAATGACCGTAGCTGCCTCAGACATGTAGCGGCTAGGCACGCAAATTGCCGCCAAATTCACCACCACCGGGTACTGAGCCAGGCGTTCCACCACCCTACGATCCGACAAGTCGGCGCACAAGAATTCAAAGCGATCATTGGCCAGGTACTGCTGAATCTTATAGGAATCCAGATCAACGCCGAAGACTCGCCACTGGGTTCGTTCAAGAACCGCCCGCAGCAAATGGCTACCAATAAAACCACCGCAGCCCACAAGGGCTACGGTGATACTGGAATCGTCAAATTTCAACGGAGAAGTCAACGGTGATTCTTCGAATTATTCGGAAACCTTGAAGGAGCCGGAGTTTGCAGCCTTCGCAGTCTTTTCGTAGGGCTGCACACGAATGATCGCCGTATCGGTAGCTTCGGCCCATTCTTCATCCAAAACGACTTTCTGTTCATAACAAGTCTTTCCGTCCGGGGCTTCGGGGCCTGCTGATTCTGGCAGCATGTCCAAGCCCTTGTCATCTTCAGAAGTCTTGAAAAGGAACTGGTAACCAGAGCCCTTAACATCGGAACCGTAGACAACGGTAATGGTATCGCCCATCTTGAAGGACTCACCACCGGCAGGGTAAACCACCTTGACACCATCTGTTACGGAGCAGTCATAACCCTGACCCGACGGTTCATCTGCGGATGCAGAAGAAGAATCATCGGAGCAAGCGGCCAAGGCCACCAGACCAAAGGCGATCAGGGAGCGAGTCAATGCGAAGGAAAACTTCATAATTACCTCATTTTTATCTTTACGGTTCCTAATATACAAAAGTTCCGGCATTTGCGCCGGAACAGAAGTCTTTAAGTGAGTTTTTTCACAAAAAATGCAATTTCACCTGAATCGGAGGGGTTCTACAGGCGAATTCTCTGAGTCTTTCCGCCAAGTTTCAGCAGATATACGCCGGCGTTCAGCCCCTGTGCAGAAATATCTGCGCCATAGCCGCGGCGAAGCAAGTTCCCCTGCACATCCATCAGCAGGAACGGCGCAGGCTGCGAAAGTTGAATGCCCTCGCTGCGTGAGAAGTGCAGCAGTCGAACGCCGCCGGTGACATTTGCAGCATAAGGAGTTTCAAAGGATTCCGGTCCGCCAGAAGACGCTGGTTCATCTCCCTCAGAGGAGCTGGCAGGTTCTGCACCCTCGGAGCTGCTGGATTCCGGTTCAACAGGCTTAGGAGCCTTGAACATGATGTTGCCCACGGCCACTTCGCCAGAAACGCCACTTGCCGTAAGGAAGAAGTCCTGAACGCCGGTCAGCTTCACGCCGCCGCCAAGAGCAGAGCATTCCACCTCGCTCCAGCCTCCCGCAGAAGCAACGCCCTTGCTCAGGTCGCATTCAGAAAGCACTGTACCGGACTTGGAGCCAGCTCGAAGAACCAACTTGCCGGAACCATTCTTCACCATCACAGAGACATCCGTAGAAACGATGCTATCTGTAATCACGTTTTCGAACAGAGCATAGCCGCCATCCTTCATGGCAAGCTCATCCTTCTCGTTCAAGCGGATACGGATACCATTATCGAAGCCGTTACCGGGAATGGTATCGCGGATAACGCGGAGAAAGTCGATGCGGTCCAGTTCAGCAAAATTGGAGCCATCAGGCACAGGGCTTACGTCGATGAAGTTGCCGCCGCGCTTCAGAGTTGCGGGAACCAGCACCACAGAATTTTCGGGGAATTCGCCCCAAGCACCCGTTGCAGGAAGCTTGACTTCCTGCCCCTTGCCGTTGACAGTTACGTTATGCGTTGCGGTGCCCGTTCCGCCGTTGGCATAGCGATAACGCAGCAAGTAGTCACCAGCCTGCATAATGTTCATAGGCAGGTGAATCTTGGAACCCTTGGTATTGATGTAGCCAACATATTCGTTACCAGAAGCCTTGGTACCACGAGTTACAGCCAAGTCGCCAGAAACAGCGCGGGTCAACACGCCATGTTCAGCTTCAGCGCTCAAGTAACGGCCCAGGAAGGGCTGGCCCATTTCTGCCCAGTTGTCATCGGTGAAAACGACATCGCGGATATGGATATGATTGTACTTGTCTCCGGCATTATCATAATAATGATGAACAAAGCGGATGCGATTCAAGTCCTGGAATGGTTCACCGCCGCCAGGGCCAACATAGCGGCCATAGCGTTCAAGAACAACTGTTCCACCGCCGGTTGCCATATTATAGCCAGCACGGTCCTTGTAGGGGCCCGTAATCTGGTCGGCGCGGCCGTATGCAGTCTTGTAAGAAGTCTGTTCGATTTCATCGCCCTGATGGCAACAGTAATCCCAGGCTGTGAACAGGAAGAATTGTCCATTGTGTTCAATGAGGCTCGGGCCTTCTTCGGCGCCACCGCTTGCGGTACTGGTTCGGCGAGCAATATTATAGACCGTCTTATCGTCGTTTGCCTGCAAACCTGTGGTAGGATCCAGCTTGATCAGCTGAATGCCAAGGCCAAAGGAGCCAAAAGCCATCCAGAACTCGTCCTTGGAAGTCTTAATCACATCGGGGTCGATGGCGTTATACTTGTCCGTTGCCACCGTATGAAAAACATGACCGCGGTCCTGCCAGCCGTAACCTTCCGTGCCGGGAACAATGGACTTGGAAGCCGTGTAGCCAATGGCAGAGGTTCTCTTGCTAAAAACCGACCCACAGTAATAGGCTCTGAACTCACCGTTCATCACATAAAGATCGGGCGCCCACACATCTTCCATGGTGGGAGCGTAGGTGTAAATCCATTGCGGAAACCTGGTCATAGTCTTGCCATGGGCCTTCCAGCTGTAAGCGTCTTCAGAAGTCCACAGGGACAGCTGATTGTTGGTGGTCATGAGGGCATAGCCGTCCTCATAACGAATCATGGTCGGGTCATGGCCAGGCTGCAAGTTATCCTTGGCGTACCAGTCGGCAGCAGTCACATTCTGCAGGCCAAGCACTGCGCAGCCAGCAAGAACAACATTTTTAAACTTTTCAAAAGCCATAACACAACCCATTTTTGTAAATACGTAGACAAATATAAATAAAAATGTCCACATTATCACAACTATTTGAAAATTTTACAACAAAACGTCTACATTTAAGATAATTACAAGTCTACATTTTTTTCATCTAAAAATGCAGCCATAAGGAAACTTCCTGGAGCCCTCTAATTTTCTAAATTTACGCAAATTAAAAAAAAGGAAATTTTATGCTTATCGAAAACATCAATTCCCCCGCCGACGTCAAGAAACTCGATTCTGACCAGCTGAAGGTCTTAGCCGCAGAAATCCGCGAAGCCCTCATGAATCGTCTGAGCAAGAAGGGAGGCCATTTCGGTCCCAACTTCGGCATTGTGGAAACCATCATCGCCATGCACTATGTTTTCGAATCCCCCAAGGACAAGTTCGTCTTTGACGTTTCCCACCAGAGCTACACCCACAAGATTTTGACAGGTCGCAAGGACGCCTACCTTTACGAAGAACATTTCAACGACGTTTCCGGCTACACCAATCCCGAGGAAACGGACCACGACTGGTTCAACATCGGCCACACCTCCACCGCAGTGAGCTTGGCCTCTGGTCTCGCCATGGCCCGCGACCTTAAGGGCGACAAGGAAAACATCGTGGCTCTTCTGGGCGACGGCAGCCTTAGCGGCGGCGAAGCCATGGAAGCAATCGACTGGGTGGGCGAACAGAAGACCAACTTCATCCTGATATTGAACGATAACCAGATGTCCATCGAGGAAAACCACGGCGGCGTCTACAAGAATCTTCAGGAACTCCGCGAAAGTAACGGCACCTGCACCACCAACTACTTCAAGGCCATGGGCCTGGATTACCTCTACGTAAACGACGGTAACGATGTAGAGGCCCTCATCGAAGCATTCAAGAAGGTGAAGGACATCGATCACCCGGTTTGCGTCCACATCAACACCCAGAAGGGCAAGGGCTACAAGCCTGCCGAAGAAAATCGCGAAGCCTGGCATTGGCACAATCCCTTCGACCCCGAAACCGGCAAGAATCTGGACCAGGGCGCAGGCGGTGAAAATTACGGTTCCATGACCTGTGATTATTTGCTGAACAAGATGAAGGTGGACCCCAAGGTCTGCGTCATCAGCCCCGCCGTGGCCGTGAACATCGGCTTCACCGCTTCCAAGCGCAAGGCCGCAGGCAAGCAGTTCCTGGATGTGGGTATCGCCGAGGAACACGCCGTGGCCATGGCCAGCGGCATCGCCAGGAACGGCGGCAAGCCGGTGATGTCCACCCATTCCAGCTTCATCCAGCGTACCTACGACCAGCTGAGCCAGGATCTTTGCATCAACAAGAATCCAGCGACGATCATCATCACTACCGCCAGTGTCTGGGGCATGGGCGACATCACTCACCTGGGCATCTTCGACATCCCCATGATGAGCAACATCCCCAACCTGATTTACCTGGCTCCGACGAATGCCGAGGAGTACCTTTCCATGCTGGAATGGAGCATCGAACAGACCCAGTTCCCGGTGGCCATTCGCCAGCCCTGCAACGGCGTGCAGCACGCAAGCGCCCCGGTTCAGAGCGACTGGAGCGAATTGAACAAGTACCTGGTGACCCAGAAGGGATCCAAGGTGGCCATCATCGCCCTGGGCGACTTCTTCCAGAATGGCGAAGCCGCAGCCAAGCTCATCGAAGCCCAGACTGGCGTAAAGCCCACACTCATCAATCCTCGCTACATCACCGGCCTCGACGAATCCCTGCTGGAAAGCCTCAAGGCCGACCATCAGATTGTGGTGACTATGGAAGACGGCGTGGTGGATGGGGGCTTTGGCCAAAAGATCGCCGCCTTCTACGGCCCCAGCGACGTGAAGGTCCTGGTACGCGGTCTCAAGAAGGAATTCATCGACCGTTACGATGCAAGCGAAGTTCTCAGGGCTAACCGCGCCACTCCGGAAACCATTGCCGAAGATGTGGCGGCCTTGCTGAAATAGGCTTTTATTTTACAGAAACGATCAACAAGACCTATTACATCGTTCCCTTGTTCAATCCATTTACATCGGGGTACACCGGAATGTATCGGATGTGGCCATTGGGGCTTACCACCATGGCCACGCCCGACATGTAGTTCAGCCACTTATTGGTTTCGTAGTAGCGAAGGTCTAAAAGGCCACTCGTGGCCCAGGCGGCAAAGGGCACCAGCAACTGGTCATGGGGACACGGCTATGGTGTACTTAGGAATCTGAGCGTAGCTGGGAACCAAATACAAGTCCATCAGCTCCTGGCTGGCATCGTTCAAGTTCTTAAAGGCTTCGGCGAAATGGCCCGTATAGGCCCATCGCGAGAATACCTTCCAGCCACCACCATTGGAATTCTTATACATTTCCAGCAGGCTACTGTTGTACACATACCAGGCATCGTAAAGATCGCGAATGGTTTCGTCCACATACTCCGACTGTCCCTTGCCCTCCACAATCAATTGGCAGGTTTCGGCCGCGCGCTTGAAATGGGAATGCTTGCACGCAAAGTCGCCATATACGTTCAGCGCCTGCCCTAGCGCCCTGGCCTGGGCTTTGCCGTTATCGTTCAACCCACCATTTTCACTGGTATCGTCACTCCGTTCTGCATGGCGAATGAAAATTACAACCTTTTCATCACTCTTCAACCCCTCAAGGACATCGCGAATCTTTACCCCCGACGAGGAAATTCGAATGTTGGGCTCGGCAATTTCTCAAATCGAAGTATTGGTTACTGCACAAATTTTCACTCTTTTAACAAAAATTTTACTATATTAACCCCCAGGAATTGAGCTTTCCTGCGGCAGTGTACGTTTTTGACACGGAAATTTTCCTAAAATTGCCGAAAACTTGCGAAAGCAATCCGTAAAACGCTTACAATCTTATAGAAGAGGATCGCAGCAAAGCGCTTTGAGATATTGATATGGCTACTGTAAAATACGACGAAAGTAATATTAAGACATTGGACTGGTACGAACATATCCGCATGCGTCCGGGTATGTACATCGGCAAGCTGGGCGACGGCCAGAGCCCCGATGACGGTATCTACGTGCTGGCGAAGGAAGTTATCGATAACTCCATCGACGAATTCGCCATGGGTGCAGGCAAGAAGATCGAAATCACCATGGAAGACCACGCCTGCCGCGTTCGCGACTATGGCCGCGGCATTCCTCTGGAAAAGGTCATCGATTGCGTTAGCAAGATGAACACCGGCGGTAAGTACGATTCCGAAGCATTCCAGAAGTCCGTAGGTATGAACGGTGTGGGTACCAAGGCTGTGAACGCCCTCTCCACCACCTTCGTCGTCCGCAGTATCCGCGATGGCCGCGTGAAAAAGGCCGAATTTAGCAAGGGCATTCTGGTAAAGGACTACAAAATCGAGTCCACCAACGAAAAGAACGGTACCGAAATCTACTTCGTGCCCGACAACGACCTTTTCAAAAATTTCAGATTCCTCCCTGCCTATATGGAAGAAAAGATCTGGAATTACGCCTACCTGAACACAGGTCTTTCCCTCATCATGAACGACAAGACCTACGTTAGCCCCAACGGCCTGTTGGACTTGCTGAAGGCCCGCGTAGACGAGACAATCCGTTATGATGTAATCCATTGCAAGTGCAAGGACCTGGAATTCGCCATCACCCATTCCAACCAGGAAGGTGAACACTACTTTAGCTTCGTGAACGGTCAGCACACCACCCAGGGCGGTACCCACCAGGCAGCCTTCCGCGAAGGTGTGGTCAAGGGAATCCGCGACCACTTCAAGAAGGAATTTGAAGCCAGCGACGTTCGTAACTGCATTATCGGTGCCGTTTCCGTACGTATTCAGGTACCGGTGTTCGAATCCCAGACCAAGACCAAGCTTGGCAGCACCACTACGGCTCCCGACGGCCCGTCTCTGAGAACCTGGATCGTGGATTGCGTTTCCAAGGAACTGGACAATTACCTCCACAAGAATGAAGCTGTTGCCAAGGCAATTCTCGACCGAATCAACCAGAACGAAAAGCTCCGTAAGGAACTGGCCGGCGTAAAGAAGCTAGCCAACGAACGCGCCAAGAAGGCAAACCTGAACAACAAGAAGCTTCGTGACTGTTCCGTTCACTTGACCGATGCCAAGAATCCGTTGAAGAACGAAACCATGATCTTCATTACCGAAGGTAACTCTGCATCCGGTACCATCACTACGGCGCGTAACCCCAAGACCCAGGCAGTGTTCAGCCTCCGCGGTAAGCCGCTGAACAGTTTCGGCCTGAGCAAGAAGATTGTCTACGAAAACGAAGAATGGAACCTGCTGCAGGCAGCCCTCAACATCGAAATCGGTCTGCACGACCTGCGCTACGACAAGGTGATTATCGCAACCGATGCTGACGTGGACGGTATGCACATCCGCCTGCTTCTCATGACCTTCTTCTTGCAGTTCTTCCCGGAACTTGTTGCCGAAAAGCACCTGTACATTCTGCAGGCCCCGCTGTTCCGCGTCCGCCACAAGAAGGATAAGTCCAAGACCTTCTACTGCTACGACGAAGAGGAACGCGACCGCGCCGCCAAGGAGATCACCAAGAAGGACCTGGAAATCACCCGATTCAAAGGCCTTGGTGAAATGGACTCCGAAGACTTTAAGCTTTTGATTGGCGAAAATATGCACCTGGAAACGGTGACCATGCCTACCGACGCATCCCTGAACAAGATGCTGGAATACTACATGGGCAAGAACACCCAGACCCGCCAGGACTTTATTGTTGAAAACCTTAGAACTGAAGCCGTTGAGGAACTTTAACAGGAGCGAGCCATGAGCAATGAGTAATGAGATTTTAGGTTATAAAAAGGTGCCTTTGGCACGATTATATAACTCATAGGTGCAAAGCGCCGTGCTCAAAACTCAAAGCGAAGCGACCTCAAAGCTATATATTATGGATGACAATCAGACATTAGGACTTTCAAACGTAAATCATCTGGAAAAGCTGTATAACGGCTGGTTCCTGGACTACGCAAGCTACACCATCCTTGACCGTGCCGTGCCCTACTTCGAAGACGGCCTCAAGCCGGTGCAGCGCCGCATTCTGCACACCCTTTTCGAAATGCACGATGGCAGCTTCCACAAGGTGGCAGGTATCGTCGGTGATACCATGCATTACCACCCCCATGGCGACGCTTCTATCTACAGCGCCCTGGTGAACATGGGTCAGAAGAACCTGCTCATCGAGCCGCAGGGTAACTGGGGCAACCCTCTTACCGGTAACGAAGCTGCTGCTCCCCGTTACATCGAAGGTAAGCTTTCCGACTTCGCCGTCGAGGTGATGTTCAACCCGGAAACTACGGAATGGATCCCCAACTACGACGGCCGTTCCAAGGAACCGGTCTCTTTGCCCGCCAAGTTCCCCATTGTGCTTGCACAGGGCGTAGATGGCATTGCCGTGGGTCTTTCCACCACCATCCTCCCCCACAATTTCAAGGAACTTTGCCAGGCCAGCATCGACTACCTGCGCGGCCGTAAGTTCCAGCTTTTCCCGGACTTCTTTACCGGCGGCATCATCGACGTTAGCGAATACAACGACGGTGAACGCGGTGGCCGTTTGAAGGTCCGTGCCCGCATCGAAAAGGTGGACAACAAGACCCTCGCCATCCGCGAAATCCCCTTCGGCACCACTACCGACAGCCTTATTGATTCCATCGTG
>JAZLKH010000030.1:0-20639 GCA_045597545.1 Fibrobacter sp. | reverse complement strand
GATGCAAACAGCGCAAGCGCCATGCCCGAAAAGGTTGAAACTCGTCACTGTCCGTCTATCGAGGAACTGAGCGCATTCCTGAAGATCGGCCCCAAGTCCACCGCCAAGTGCGTGTTCTTCGACTTCGAAGGCAAGCTCATTACCGTTATGGTTCCGGGTAACCTGGATGTTTCCGAAATCAAGCTCCACAACCTCTTGAAGGCCAAGGAACTTTACCCTGCAGACGACGCCCTCATCCGCCAGTGCGGCATGGTGCCGGGCTTTGCTAGCCCCATCGGCGCACACGACACCCGCATCATCGTGGACGAAGCTCTGGCTGACGCCTGCGATCTGGTCATGGGTGCAAACGAAGAAAACTACCACCTGATGGACTGCACTCCCAAGCGTGACTTCCCGGCTTTCGAAGTGGCTGACATTGCCGAAGCCCAGGGTGGCTGCAAGTGCCCCTGCTGCGGCGAAGAACTGACCGAAACCCGCGGTATCGAATTGGGTAACATCTTTAAGCTGGGCACCAAGTTCTCTGAATCCATGGGTGCCAAGTACCTCACTGCCGAAAAGACCACCGCTCCCGCCATCATGGGTTGCTACGGTATCGGTATCGGCCGCTTGATGGCTTCCGTTGTCGAAAACAGCCACGATGACTTCGGCCCCATTTGGCCCAAGTCCATCGCTCCCTTCCAGGTGGAAATCGTTCCCATCGGCAAGGAACCGGAACTGGTGGAACTTGCAGAAAAGTTCGAAGCAGAACTTGAAGCTAACGGCATCGACGTTCTCGTTGACGATCGTGACGAACGTCCGGGTGTCAAGTTCAAGGATGCCGACCTGTGGGGCTCCCCGGTCCGTATCGCTATCGGCAAGAAGGGTCTTGCCAACGGCGAAGTGGAATGGAAGTTCCGCAACGAAAAGGAATTCACCATGGTCAAGGTCGAAGAAGTTGTGGCCAAGGCTGTAGAATATTTTAAGGATTAAGAAGGAGATCAAGAATGAATATCAAGAAAGTTGCTTTGGGTATGTCAGCTCTCGCCCTGGTCGCCTGTGACCTGCAGGGTAAGGCCGAACAGCCGAAGAAGGCCGCCCCCATTGGCCTCAACTCCACTGATGAGCAGAAGTTTGCCTATATGCTGGGCGCTCAGTTTGGTGGTCAGAATTTTACCCTGGTTCCTCGCCAGATGGGTGAAGAACTGAACGAGGATGCAGTTGTTCAGGGTATCCGCGATAACGTAAAGGCTAGCAGGGATACATCTTTCAAGATTCAGATGACGACAGAACAGTTGCAGGCTGTTGGCAACCACTATACGTCTATCGCCCGTAAGCGCGTTGACGAAGCTCGCCCGGATAGCGCTACTATAGCCTCTTTTGAGGGCGATCCGGCCAAGGTTCGTGCTTACATGGATTCCGTTGCCAGAACCCAGCCCATTAATGCCTCGATGCCTTCTACCGGAAGCTCCGTTGTGATTAATGACGCTACTTCTGACAATATTAAGTTCTCCTACTTGATGGGTTTGCAGTTTGGTAATCAGCTTGTTGCCATCGGCAGTCAGTTCCAGACTGAGCTGGATGAAGATGTCTTTATCCAGGGCGTTAAGGAATCTGCTGCAAAGGTGAAGGATTCCACCTTCGTTCTGTCCTTGCCTCAGGACTCCCTGGCTGCCGTAGGTCAGCGTTTCCAGCAGAAGGGACAGGAACTTCGCGAAGCCGCCATGAAGAAGCAGCAGGAGGAAATGGATAAGGTGAAGGCCGCCGTTGCGGAACTTCGCGGTGACACTCTTGCCAACGGCATGCCTAAGTTGATGAACTTCAAGGTGAAAACTTCTGGTATTTCTGTCAAGGGTGAAAATCTGACAGCTTTTGCTGGCAAGCCGCTCCTGGTGTTCTATTTCTCCGCTACTTGCGGCCATTGCGCTCATGCGGCTCCCCAGATTCTCGATATCGCCAAGCAGTATGCCAAGGATGGCTTGACCACGGTGGCTGTGGCCAGCGGTGGAAACAACAAGTCCGGTATCCGCAAGTTCATGGATAACGCCAAGTGGGATGATACCATTAACGTAATGTGGGATGATTCCCGCGAATTCGGTGAACTCTACAGTGATGGTTACGTTCCCAAGGTCTATGTGGTGAACCCGGACGGATCCTATAAGCAGTATGCTGCTTTCGAAGCCGAAAAGGATACCATGATCCAGGATATCGCCGCCTTGCTCAAGGGCAAGAAGGTGGAATGGAACCCGGAAGATCCTCGTAAGGCAGAAGAAGCCAAGGCCGCCGAAGCTCCCGCCGTCAAGTAATAACTTATGTTAAGGCGCGCCAGGCTTTGGCGCGCCTTATTTGTTTTTGCAAACACTTGCCCCATTAACCTTTAACCTTTAAACTATTCGCTCTATGCTAAATGCGGAATATGATGTTGTTGTCGTCGGTGGTGGCCATGCCGGCATCGAGGCGGCTCATGCTGCCTGGAAACTAGGCGTAAAGACCGCCATGCTGACCATGGATGTAAATGCCATCGGTCGCATGAGCTGCAATCCTGCCGTGGGCGGTGTGGCCAAGGGCCAGATTGTTCGCGACATCGACGCCCTGGGTGGCCTTATGGGTCTTTTGACCGATAAGGCTGGTATTCAGTTCCGCATGCTGAACATGAGCAAGGGGCCCGCTGTGTGGGGCCCTCGCGCTCAGTGCGATATGAAGTTCTATAGCGAAGTGGCGCGGGAGGTGATAACGTCTCTCCCGGGCCTCTCCGTGGTTCAAGGCGAGCTTGCTTGCTTTGAACGTATGATGGACGGTCGTCTTGAAATTACGTTGTTGAACGGAGACCGTTACATTACCAGGTCCATTGTGGTGACTAGCGGAACGTTCCTTGCCTCCAAGATGTTCACTGGGCTTGAAACCAGCATCGGTGGGCGAGTGGGGGAACCCAGCGCCGACAAGTTGTCCGAATGCCTGGCGAAGAATCAGGTGCGTCTGCGCCGCCTTAAGACGGGAACGCCTAGCCGCCTGGACCCTGATTCCATTGACTTTGACGAGTGCGAAATACAGCGAGGCGACGATGTGGCCTGGCCCATGAGCGACCGCCACCTGGACGGAACGGTTCCGGGGTTTGGCGCCGATTACTTCTGGGGCGACCAGAAGAACCACTTTGTTCGTAACGATTGCGTCTGCTGGATCACTCGCACCAATATCAAGACTCACGATATCTTGCGTAGCGGCTTTAAGGACAGCCCCATGTTCAGTGGTCGAATCCACGGCAAGGGCCCGCGCTACTGCCCCAGCATCGAGGACAAGATCAACCGTTTCGGTGACCGCGACGGCCATCAGCTGTTCCTTGAACCGGAACAGGCAGATATCGGTCGCGTGTACATCAACGGCTTTAGCAGTAGCCTGCCCGCAGACATCCAGTTGGCGGCTATTCACACCATTCCGGGGCTTACCCGTGCCAAGGTCCTGCAGATTGGATACGCTGTGGAATACGATTCCGTAGACGCCACTCAGCTTTACCCGACCTTTGAATGCAAGAATGTGCCTGGGCTGTATTTTGCAGGCCAGGTCTGCGGTACTAGCGGCTACGAGGAGGCGGCGGGCCAGGGCCTTATGGCTGGCATCAACGCTGCCCTCAAGGTGAAGGGGGAGGCGCCCTTTATCCTCGGTCGCTCCGAGAGCTATCTGGGCGTTATGGTGGACGACCTGGTAAATGTGCTTTTGGATGAACCCTACCGCATGTTCACCAGCCGCGCCGAATATCGACTGTTCTTGCGCAGCGACAACGCCGAGGCCCGCCTCAAGGAAAGGGCTCATCAGATTGGCATGATCAGCGACGCCGATTACGCCGACTACAAGCGCCGCTGCCAGCAGATGGACGATGTCAGGACGCGCCTTGCCGAGGAATCCGCCCTACCAGAGGATGCCAACAAGGTTCTTGCCGCAGGTGGCCAGGCGCTGGCCGAACAGCGCACCCGCTGGATTAACGTGCTGCGCCGCCCGGGAATTGACCCCGAGGTGTTCTTCAAGGTTGCCCTGCCTGCGGAAAAACTTCCTGAATTGCAACTCACTCGCCGCGACCAGTGGTACATGTACGCAGAGGAAATCTACGCAGGGTTCTTCGATCGCCAGGCTCGCGAAATCGATGACCAGAAGAAGATGGAGTCGGTGAAGCTTGCTCCTGACTTCGACTATATGCAGATTACCGCCATAAGCATCGAAAGTCGCCAGCGATTGAACGCCCAGAAGCCCTTGACCCTAGGCCAGGCCAGCCGTATTCCGGGGGTTCGCCCTGCTGATATTACCGTTTTGGCTCACTGGTTAGACAACAGGACGCAGTCGGGTCAGTAGACGGTTATCCGTTTTTTTACTATCTTTGGCCCGACAAATACAAATATTTGCTAAAAAATTCACACATTATTCCAAGAGGTATCCTATGGCAGAAGAAGTAAAAGAAGAAGTAAAAACCGAAGAAGTTAAGCCTCAGGAAGCTAAGTCCGAAAAGAAAGCACCTGCAAAGAAGGGTGGCAAGCGCCCGTTCAACAAGCGTGGTCCTAAGGGTGGCAAGGGTGCTCCTGCCGCCAAGAAGCCGGCTGTGTTCAGTGATTCCCTGGAAGACCGTTTCCCCAATCTCGCAGCAAAGCTCAAGAAGCAGCTGGAAGACAATTTGAAGCAGAAGATCAAGCACGCTCAGAAGGATCCCAACGTGAAGAAGGCCTCTGAGAAGTTCGCAGGCAAGTAAGCCACCTCTGCTGGAATTTGAAAGACACCTCGGCAACGGGGTGTTTTTTTTTGAAAATTTTTCTAAAATTGGATGCACAGGAACGCAAATAAGGAGAAATACTATGCGTAAGATTCTTTCCCTCTTGGCAATTGGTTGTGCCCTCTGCTTTGTAGCTTGCAGCAGCGGTGGCGGCAAGACTGTAACTCGTATTGACGAAACCTCTACCACCGACCTCTCCGGTAAGTGGAACGACACCGACTCCCGCCTGGTTGCCGACGAAATGATCCTCAGCTGTATGAATAGCGGCCGTATCGCCAAGGAAATCGAATCCCTGGGCCGTACCCCGACTTTGGTTATCGGTAAGGTCAAGAACAAGAGCCATGAGCACATCAGCGTAGAAACCTTCATTAAGGACATGGAACGCGCCCTGGTGAATTCCGGTGCCGTTGACTTCGTGGCCGGTGCAACCGAACGTGCCGAACTCCGCAACGAAGTCATGGACCAGCGTGGCAACGCTTCTGAAGAAACCGCCAAGGAACTGGGTCAGGAAACTGGTGCCGACTGGATGCTGACTGGTTCCATCAACACCATCGTTGACCAGGAAGGTGGCAAGTCTGTAATCTTCTACCAGGTGGACCTGGAACTCACCGACCTCCAGTCTCATAAGAAGCTTTGGATCGGCGACAAGAAGATCAAGAAGTTCATCTCCAAGGATTCCGTAAAGCTCTAATTTTTCACCTATGATCAGTATTACCAAGCTTTTGATGGATACCCCGAATTTCGGGGACTCTCTTCGTTACACTCCCAAGGCCCACGCATCCAGGAACGGTGTGAGTGAAGGCCGTGGCCCGGTGGTGGTGTGGAACTGCACCAAGACCTGTAACCTCAAGTGCGTTCACTGCTATGCGCGCTCCGAGGCCATCAAGTACCAGAACGAACTGACCCACGAAGAAGGCTTGGCTCTTATTGATCAGTTGGCTGAATTCAAGGTCCCTGTCATTCTGTTTAGCGGTGGCGAACCTCTGCTGCGCCCGGACTTCTTTGAACTGGCGAACTATGCCGCAGGCAAGGGCATTCGCCCGACGATCAGCACCAACGGCACCTGCATCACCGAGGATGTGGCTGCAAAGCTCAAGGCCATGGGTGTGGGCTACGTAGGCATCAGTCTGGACGGTAACGAATCCACCCACGACAAGTTCCGCGGCAAGGAAGGCGCCTATAAGCTTGCCATTCGCGGTATCCGCAACTGTGTGGCTACCGGCCAGAAGGTGGGTCTTCGCTTTACCATCACCAAGGACAACTACCGCGACCTGAACAGCATCTTCGACCTGCTGGAAGCCGAGAATATCGACCGCGTCTGCTTCTACCATCTGGTCTACAGTGGCCGCGGCAGCGCCATGGTGGATCACGATCTTAGCCACGAGGAAAGTCGCCAGGTCATGGACCTGATTATCGACCGCACCCTGGACTTCAAGGCCCGCGGCATCAACAAGGAAATCCTTACGGTGGATAACCACGCCGATGCCGTTTACCTTTACCAGCGCATGAGGCGCGAGGACCCGGAACGTGCCAAGACCATCCTGGAATTGATCCAGAGCAATGGCGGCAACCGTAGCGGTATGGCCTTTGGCAACATCGACAGTATCGGCAACGTTCACCCGGACCAGTTCACCCAGTACATTACCCTGGGCAACGTTCGTGAACGCAAGTTCGGCGATATCTGGAACGACCTGAGCAATCCCATTATGGCGGGCCTCAAGGATCGTAAGCCGCTGCTGAAGGGCCGATGCCCCAGCTGTGCCTACCTGAACCTTTGCAACGGTAACTTCCGCACCCGCGCCGAAGCCGTTACCGGCGACTTCTGGGCCGAAGATCCGGCCTGCTATCTGACTGACGACGAAATCAAGCTTTAATGCTCGGTGACTTAGAACAGCGTATCCTGGATGTAGTCCAGGACGGTTTTCCGCTGACGGAGCGCCCCTACGAGGCGCTTGCGCAGCTTCTTGCGGTTACCGAGGAATCGGCCTTTGCCGCTGTGGAGCAGCTGCGCTCCGCAGGAATCATCCGCCGCATCGGAGGCGTGTTCGATTCCCGCAAGCTGGGCTATACTTCGCGGCTGTGCTGTGGCATTGTTCCTGCAGGAGAATCTGCTGACGGCGAGGCCATGGAACAGTTTGCCGCTGCGGTCCTCAAGGTTCCGGCCATTACCCACAATTACATTCGCAGCCACGGATTCAATGTGTGGTTCACGGTCATCGGAAAGTCCGAGGAGGACGTTCGCGATGTTGTTCGCAACCTGGAGAAGTCCACGGCGCTTTACGACACCCATATCTTGAATGCGAAGAAGATGTTCAAGATTAATACGGTGATGAAAAAACGCTCCTCGTCAGGGGCTTTTTCTGAGCCTGCTTGCGCTTGTAGGGCTGCGGCAGGTGAATGTGAGCGCCTTGCCGAATTTGACCTGGCCTGCGTAAAGGCCTTGGCCGGAGACTTGCCCCATTCGCAGACCCCTTTTGCGGACTGGATACCGGGCGTTTCTTCGGAATCTTTGCTGGCGTCTATTGGACGTCATTTGGGAAACAAGACCATGCGTCGCTTTGGGGCGATTCTCAGACATCAGCAGGCTGGCTTTGCGGAGAATGCCATGACCTGCTTCAAGGTGGATCCCGAATTTGTTGCGGAGGCGGGGGAGAAACTTTCCGCAGAGGACTTTGTTTCTCATTGTTACGAGCGGGAGGCCTTCGAGGAGTTCCCCTACAACGTGTACGCCATGGTTCACGGAACTTCGGCTGATGATTTGCAGGCGAAGATTGGTGCCCTGGTCGAAAAACTGGGGAGCCCTGAATATGCGGTGCTTCGGTCGGTTAGGGAATTGAAGAAGACCAGCTTTAAGTTTGACTGCTAGAAAGCTTAGCTAAAAAACTTTCATTTCGATTGCGATGCGGTGCCCGGTTTCGTGTCCGAAAAGGGTGCCGTTTTTTATTTCGTAGTTGAGGCCGAAGGCGATTGGGGTGCTGAACAAGTTGAAGTAACGGACCAGGTCGAAGTGCAGCTTGAGGCCGCTGTACTTGTCGTCCATTTTGCGGAAGGGCTTGCCCAGGTTCTTGTTTTCGGATTCCTGGATGCGGACCTGGTAATGGAACTGTTCCGTAAACTGCCAGCCTGTTTGCGACTCGCCGTTCCACAGGAACTTGTATACGAGGGACCCGCGCAGGCCGAACTCGTCGCCAGGCTTGTAATTGGAATCTTCGAGAAAGGTGTTGTAGCGGATGGCGGTTCCCAGGGTCAGGTGCCTTGAAAATTGCAACAGGGTGAAGGGTTCTACGTTCAGGCGGTGAAAGCGGTTTTGCCGGGAGCCTTCGCCGGGTGGAAATCTCCAGTTTATGTCGAGGCCGATGTTTTTCCACAGTATGGTCTTGGCGCCTAGGTAGGTCTCGTTGAAACCGTTGACGTGAAGGTTGCAGTAGTTGTGTACGTAGCCCTTCATGGAGTATTCGTAGCTGTAGCTCAAAAAACGGAATGCTCCGTCGGCGTATAGGCTGAATCTGCTTATGGGGGCGAATTCCGCGGACAGGTTCATGTCTGCGCTGTAAACGTCGTCGTCCAGGTCTACGGCGCCGTTTATGCCCAGCTGCGTGGCCGGCGGCAAAATGGGATGCAGGACTTCTGCGGCTCCCAGGGCAATGGGGGCTAAGCAGATGAACGTAAGGAATTTGCCGAACTTTTTGACCATGTCCTGTTAAATATACGAAAGCAATTTGAGCTTACAGGGAATGCTTTGGAAAACTTTCTTATTTTTAGAATGTCTATGCGCCGTTTGATGTTCCCTAGCTTTTTCTGCCTGTTGCTGCTTTTTTTGGCTGGCTGCCTTTGGGATGCCACGGAGGATTCCCCGGATTACCTGCCTCTTGACGATTCCGAATTCCCCTACGCCAATTTGCCACGGGTTGTTATAGAAACCGAGGATTTTCACGACGTTCGCGATCGGGAAACGGAACTTGTTTCGAGGTTGCAGATTTACGGTGCCAGGGAGCCGGAATCCGAGGTGATGAGTTTAACCGTGCGCGGTCGGGGAAATTCCAGTTTTATGATGCCGAAGTATGGCATGAAATTGGAATTTGCAGATAAAGTATCGTTATTTGGAATGCCTAGGAGTAGAGACTGGGCGCTCATTGCGAACTTTGGCGACAAGACTCACTTGAGAAACTACATGATGACTCGCTTGTCGGAATGGCTCGGGGCACGTTACACGCCCCGGATGCAGTTTGTGGAAGTGTTCCTTAATCGTAAGTACATGGGCTTGTATCTGCTGTCCGAAACGGTGAAGGTGGCGAAGGATCGGGTAAACATTGCCGAAAACGATTCCTCGTTCCTGTTTGAAAAAGAGGATAGCAAGAAGCTGGATTCGCCTTTTGTGACTACCGGTAACAATTATTCTTTTCATGTGAAGAGCCCGAAGAATTTGTCGGAGGTCTCGGCGAAAATGCTGACGCTGCATTTGAATGATTTTGAACAGCGCCTGCTGGGAAATATTCGCAGGGATTCTACCACCATAGAGGATTGGATTGACCTGGATGACTATTTGCTGCATTACTGGGTGCAGGAATTTTCTAAGAACGAGGACGGGAACTTCGCCCGAAGTATCTTTATGACTTGGGAGAAGGGGGGGACAATTCACTTTGGACCCTTATGGGATTTTGATTTGGCTTTTGGAAATGCCTCGAGGGAAGAAAATAAACCCGCCGATGCGTGGTACATTCGCAATTACCGCTGGCATGATTGGATTTTTAGGGACTTGGTTGTCCGAGAGAAATCGAAAAATTTCTGGAAGGAACGCAGGGGTACTTTTGCCGCCTTGATTGATAGCGTTCCTCTGTATAAAGACATGATTTCGGAGGCGGTAAAAAATGAGTACAGGCGTTGGCCCGTTATTAAGAATACCGAAAATTGGGCGTTGAAAGATCCTTTTGACTCCTACGAGGATGCCGTGGAATACATGGTGGAATGGATGGAAAAACGCTACGCTTGGATAGATAGTCAATTTTAATATTCTATCTTTGGCCCATGCGAAAAATTTACATGGCAGGAATGAGCCACAAGGTGGCTGAGATCTCCGTCCGCGAGAAGTTCTATATCGACATGGATGTGAAGGTTGATGCCTTACAGCATTCCCCTTTTGATGAATTACTGATTCTTGCCACTTGTAACCGCACAGAAGTTTACGTGGCCTCTGACGAGGCGCTGGATGTTGCTGACTTGGTTCGCTACGTCTGCGCCTTGGCTCATCAGAATTACGATGATTTTGCTGGATTCTTCTATACCAAGGAAGGTGAGGATGTGGCGCAGCACGTGATGAATGTTTGTGCCGGCCTGGACTCTGTTGCCATGGGGGAGGACCAGATTCTCCATCAGATTAATCGTGCCTATGAGACGGCTCATCAGTACCACGCTACGGGCAACAGCTTGAACAAGCTGTTCCAGGGGGCCATTCATACCACGAAGCGGATTAAGACGGAAACCAATCTGAGCAAGCTGAGTTGCAACATTCCCTTTTTGGCAATGAAGCAGGTACAGCGCACTTTTAGCGATTTGGAAAATCGTTCCGTATACATCGTGGGCTTAGGTGAAATGGGCTCCCTGATGTTGAAGTATGTGCAGGAGCATACCACGCATATTTTTGCCAGCAGCAGGACCTTTGCCAACGCCCAGAAATTTGCTGACGTGCTGACTCCCGTGCCTTTTGAAGACCGCTACAGTGTGGTGGGCAAATGCGATGTGCTGATTTTGTGCAGCGCCTGCCACGAACCGATTTTTACCGCCGAGGAATTTGGAAAGGCTTGTGTAGGTGGCGAGGCCGAGGACCGAGGCAATCAAGGGCGTTTGATTGTAGACCTTGGCAGTCCTCGCAATGCCGAGAGTTCCATTGGCGAATTGCCCTGCACCCAGTACGTGTGCGTCGACGAGTTGCAAAAGGTGGTTGACGAAAATCGCCGTCAGCGCATAGCAGAAATGGATGCCGCCCGCCAAATTCTCCAGGAAGGCTTGGATGAATTTCTGCAGTGGTACCACATGGACGAGATTGTGAAGGCCGTCCATTCGCAAGCGGAGAAGCTGATGTCTATGGCCGCCGAGGATTCCGAGAAATTGCTGCGTTCCCTGCAGAATGTTGATGATGATATTCGCCGTAGAATTGAGATGATGTTTGAACGCTTCGCCAAGAGGATTGCCAACGAATACCTTTACAAGGTAAAGGAGAAGAACTCTCCCGAGGATGTAAAAGTCTTCTTGAAGTGCCTGGAGGATCGCTGATGCTGAATAATGCTGACAGAGCTCTTGAAACGACAGCGGGCGTTGCCGATGGAAGTGCCGCGAAAGTGTTGCGGATAGCCACTCGAAAGAGCGCCTTGGCGCTGGCCCAGACCACCATGGCCGCCGACGAGATTGTGGCGGCTAATGCTGCCGCTTTCGCTGAAAACAGCACCGTTGCTGAAAGTTGCGCCGCCCTCAAGTACGAACTGGTGAGCATGACTACGGAGGGCGACCGTCGCCTAGATAAAACCTTGGCCAGCTTTGGCGGCAAGGGCGTCTTTATCAAGGAACTAGAAGTGGCTCTCTTGGAAGGACGAGCAGACATCGCCATTCACAGCCTCAAGGACATGCCTGCCGAAGTGCTGCCGGAATTTAAGCTGGCCGCTGTTCTTAAGCGAGAGGATCCCCGTGACGCATTTTTAGCAAGGGGCGGCGCCAGCGGCGTTAAGTTTATGGACCTGCCTGCAGGAGCGAAGGTTGGCACCGGCAGCATCCGCCGCGTGGTGCAGCTGAAGGCTCTGCGCCCGGACTTGGAGTATGTTCCCATCCGCGGAAACATCCAGACGCGAATTTCGAAGCTTGCTGAGTTGGATGGGGTGGTGCTGGCCGCGGCTGGCCTTAAGCGTATGGGACTTGCGGACCAGGTGACTGAGTACTTTGATGTGGCGCAGGTGCTCCCTGCCAGTGGCCAGGGCATTCTCGCCATTGAAACCCTTAGAAATCCCCCTGCCGCTGTAGATGAAATTCTTGCCCGCGTAAACGATGCGGATGCCTACTGCGTAGCCGTCGCGGAAATGGCCTACCTCAAGGCTCTGAATGCGGGCTGCCAATTCCCCGTGGCAAGCTTTGCTGAGTTTGTGGATTTGAACATTGCCGCAGCAGCTCCCACAAAGTCTAGCGACGATGTTGGCCGAGTCCTTCGCATTCGGGGCATTTACTTTGACGAGGAATCTCAGATTCTGCGAAAGGCGCAGTGTTCCGCTGAGGTTTCTTCCGTAGAGCAGGCCCGTGCCCTGGGCGTTCAGCTTGCCGAAGAAATCATGTGGGGCTAGCGCAGCTCACCGCAATGAACAAAATCATCGTTTGAGGCAAATAGTAAACCCCGCTGGTAAAACCAACGGGGTTTACTAATTTCGCGAGAGAACTTGCGAATTAAGCCTGGGGGTCTGCGGCGGGTTCGTCTACAATGCCCATGAGGTTCTTGTGGATGGCTGCGGCAGCCTGACGGCCTGTCTTCATCGCCATGACAACAGTCAGAGGACCGTGCATAGCGTCGCCACCGGTGTAGACGTTCTTCACGGTGGTTTCGCCGGTAGCTGCATCCTTCACAACGTAGGTGCCGTTCCTGTTGGTTTCGAGACCCGGAATACCCTGGGCAACTTCAGGAGAAACGCGGCTGCCGATGGCGATCACTGCGGTGTCGCATTCGATGGTCACGCCTTCGCCAGGAATACGTACGGGGCGGGGGCGGCCGTTTTCGTCGGGCTCACCCAGTTCGAATACGCCCAGCTGAGCCTTGCAGATTTTGCCATTTTCGTCGGCGATGAAGGCTTCTGGAGTGTGGAGTTCCAAAACGTTGGTTCCTTCTTCCAGGACTTCCTTGACTTCGGCCTTGCATGCGGGCATTTCGTTCATGGTACGGCGGTAGACGATGTGGACTGTTTCTGCACCCAGGCGGAATGCCATGCGGGCAGCGTCCATAGCCACGTTTCCACCACCGGAAACGATCACGTGCTTGCCGGAGTAGATTTCTTCGCCGCGGTTGCCCTTGCGCAGGTATTCTTCGGCGGTGTAGACACCCTTCAGGTCTTCGCCGGGGATGCCCAGCTTCATGGGCTGGCAAGCGCCGTTGCCTACGAACACTGCGTCAAAGCCCTGCTTCCAGATTTCGTCGATGGAAATGTCCTGGAAAACCTTAACGCCGGTGCGGCATTCGATACCCATCTTGGGGAGAATGGAAAGCTCGTAGTCCAGAATGGCCTTGGGCAGGCGGAATTCAGGAATGCCGTAGCGCAGCACGCCACCCAGCAAATCATAAGCTTCGAAAATCACCACTTCGTGACCCTTGGTTCGCAGGTCGATGGCGGCGCTGATACCTGCAGGACCAGAACCGATCACGGCAACCTTCTTGCCCGTTGCTGGAGCGATGGCGGGAACCTTCTTGCCACCCAGGTTCACACGCTCGTAGTCGGCGCAGAAACGTTCCATGAGACCCATCTTCAGGCCCTTCTTGGGGTCCTTGAGGGACTTGCCCAGAGCACAGGCGCCTTCGCACTGGCGTTCGTGGGGGCAGACGCGGCTGCAGATAGAGGGCAGCAGGGTATTTTCGCGGATCATGTCAATGGCGCCCTGGAAGTCGCCGGCGCGAACCAGTTCCAGGTACTGGGGAACGGGCATGCCTATGGGGCAGGCGGCGGTGCAGAAAGGCTTCTTGCAGTTCATGCAGCGGCTGGCTTCGACCTTGGCCTGAGCTTCGGTGAAACCAAGGGAAGTCTCGTCCATGGTGGGGCGACGCTTGATGGGGTCCAATTCAGCCACTTCCTGGGGCTGGATTCCCAGCTTATCCTTGAGGGTAATGGTGGGGAGAGCCTGGATGCGTACCAATTCCTGTTCGGCAGCCTGGTTCAGGGATTCCAAATCGTGCATATTTTTTTTTCCTCTTAAACAACCGCAAAAACGGCAAATTTTTCGCGCCCAATTATAGCTTTTTTACAGATGCTTGTGGGAGACAAGCTAACGGGAACGCTTGTTTCTATCGCTTTTGACGGAATTTTCTACATTTTAAGACGATGAAAGATTCTGCAAATTTTGGAATGGTTTACCTGATAGGCGCAGGCCCTGGAGATCCCGGGCTGTTTACCTTGCGAGGAAGGGAAATTCTGGAGAAGGCGGATGTAGTTGTTTACGACCGTCTGGTGTCACCAGCCATCCTTGCCTTTTGCAATGAAAGGGCCGAAATGGTGGATGTGGGCAAGATGCCTACGCATCATAAGGTAAAACAGTCCGAGATTAATAAGCTACTGGTGAAGTTTGCCAAGGAACGCCCCGGTCAGGTGATTGCCCGCCTTAAGGGTGGCGATCCCTTCGTTTTTGGCCGCGGCGGTGAAGAGGCTTTGGAATTGAAAGCCGCTGGCGTTGACTATGAAGTTGTGCCCGGCGTGACTGCCGGAATTTCTGTGCCGGCATACGCCGGTATTCCTGTTACTCACCGCGGTATTGCTACAAGTCTACATATTATCACCGGCCACGAACGCGAGGATGGTGGCCGCAATAACGGCGAAGGATCTAGCGTTGCGGGCCTGGATTTTGACGCCCTTGCAGCCTGCCCCGGAACCCTGGTGTTCTACATGGGCATTGCCAATATGGGTTTCATCGCCAGCCGCCTTATGGAATGTGGCAAGGATCCTAAGACGCCTCTTGCCTTTATCGAAAAAGGAACAACGCCCTTCCAACGCACTGTAAGGGCGACCTTGGAAACCGCTGCTGATACCATCGAACGTGAAAATGTAACTGCGCCTGCCATTACCATCATGGGCGACGTGGTGAAACTGGGCGACGAACTTTCGTGGCTCAAGAAGCTGCCCTTGAGCGGAAAGCGTCTGGTGGTGACTCGGAGTGCAAAGCAGTCTTCTGGGATTGCGGCGAAGTTGCGCGCCCTGGGTGCCGATGTCATTGAAACTCCCATGATTGAAACCCGTGCCGTTACCGAGGGCTTGGATTGGGATTGCTTACTTCAAATGGATGTGGTGGCCTTTACCAGCGCCAACGGCGTAGAGCATTTCTTTGAAAAGTTGAAGGCTGCCAAGAAAGACATTCGAATTCTTGCGGGAAGGAAAATTGCTAGCGTCGGTAAGATTACCGAGAAGAAACTTGCCGGTTACGGGATCATTTGCGACTACGTTCCCGAAGACCATACCGGCGAAGGCTTGGGCAAACTACTTGCTTCTCTATGTCATCCAGAACAATCCTCCTCGTGTCATCCTGAGCAAAGCGCGTTGCACGGAGTCGAAGGATCAAGCATAGAAGAATCCCGCATCTTGCTCTTGCAAGGCAACCTGGCCGACGATACTTTGCTGCAGTTGTTGCCCGAGGCGAACCGCTGGGTGGTTTACGAAACCCTCCAAGCTAAGGGAATGCCCGATTGGAAGCGCGAAGCTGTGGCTGCAGCCGATGCTGTTGTTTTTGCCAGTTCCAGTGCCGTTGACGCCTTTGTAAACGTTACTTGCGCATCCCTTGAGCAGCAATCCGGGCCCGGCCCGGATCCGGCGCACCCGGAGCTTGCCTTCTGCATCGGGCGCATGACGCAGGCCACCGCCGCAAGTCATCATTTCAAAACTGTCACCTCCGACGAAACCACTATGGATTCGCTGGTGCAGAAAATTGTTGAATATTATTGCGCCTAGTTTTTTTAAGCTTTGAGTCTATCTTTGAACCGTCGGCCTTGTAAAAGTTCGTAGAGTTTTTAGATGACCGCAGAGATTGCTGTTTGGCTGCGATTCCTCTGTTTTTAACCGCATTCATCTCGGAATCAGAAACCGATTTTTTGCAGTGTGTTACGGAAACGGAGTCAAGGCTGATTTCGAAATTGTCAAATTGGGCGTAGCTATCGGCCGTGGGGGACCAGGTTTCATCATTTCCTCCGTGGAAAGTGGAAAGATAGAAGATATCTATGTGTGTGTCGTTGAATTCGCGCCAACGTAAGGTATCTAGGTCCAAAACGAGCTCTCCATCGAACCAGGTCTTGATGGTTCCGTCTTTTTCTCCGGTGCCCTCCGTTCTAACCGTATTCATTGTGATTTTTGTGACAACACGATGCCAGGTTTCGTGGGTGAATTTCTTTTGTGGTATGGTTTCTCCAAGATTGAATAGGGCGTCGTCTCCGTATTTACCCGCTTGGTCCACGAAGTACAGGTACTGGTCTGCGGCGCCGTCGACTCGCCACATGATTCGAGCACTCCAGCCATCGCCAATGCTTGGACGATTTCCCCCGGTATAGCACTTGCCTCCACAAAGCCCGGGAAGTTTTCCCCCTTTCATAAATTCAAAACCGTCTTCAAAGAAAATATCGTAGCCAATCCACATGGTGTCGGCGGGTTCGTCAATGGGCAGTGGATTCTTTATTTGCCCTGCACAGGCCAAGGGATCGTCGTTTGGACCAAGGCACCCTTCGGGGTAGCGAAGACGAAGAACTTTTCCGTGTTCCCCGTGCTCGATGATGGTGGCGTTTTGACCTCCATTTTGTTCCATGGCGTACCATTTGGAAATTCCCTGCTTAGAAGGAAAATCCTTTAAGGCAGCGTCATTTGTATAAGGGCCGAGTGCATTGCTCTCGAAGTCAACAAAGGCTATGCCTTGCGAAAATGCAGTACTGTACATTGTAGCGATAGAAAAAAAAGCGATTGTTGTGAAGTTTGAAAATTTTTTTTGCATACGTGCCCCAAAAGTCATCTTTGGAATATATACAGAAAAGTGCGAAAAGGCAAGTTTCTATATTTTACCCTGATGAATGTTATTTTAATTATTGCCCATAACTGCATTCGCCCCGGAGCCTACAGCGCTTTTGAAAATGTGCTGGACCGTTTGCGTCATGACATGCCGGATTCTCGCATCGCAAGCACAAGCCTGCTGGACTTGGACAATGACTTGCGTACGCTGCTTCGCGAAGACAACATTGACTCGGTGACGCTTCTTCCGTACCTGCTTTTGAACGGTCAACATTCCAAGGGGGACATCCCCGCCATCATATCTGCCGCCCAGAAGGATTTCCCCGATGTTCCCCTGACGCTTTTGCAGCCTCTGGGAGAATGGGATGGCTTTGCCAATATGGTGGCCGATGGAGTTCGCAATGCCCAGCGTAAGGCTCGGCTGGCGGTGCAGAATTCTCGGTCCGCGATGAACGCTTCTGGCAAGATTGTCGCTCCTCTCCAGTCAAAGCTTTTTGCTGTGGAGATGAATCTGGAAGGCAAGAATGTGCTTGTGGTGGGCGGTGGACGAATCGCTCTTCGTAAGGTGAAGTCGCTGATTCCCTCTGGCGCTCGTATTACGGTGGTGGCGACCCAGTTCGATCCGGAGTTTGATGAGCTTGTCCAGGACCAGTCGGAACCTTCTCAGGCTCTGATTTCCTTGGTGACTCGGGCTTACGAACCTGCAGATTTGATTGGCATTTCCCTGGTGTTTATTTGTACGGATCAGCCGGCGGTGAACGCCCAGGTTAGCAACGATGCCCGTGCTCGTCGCATTCTGGTGAATAACGCCTGCGATTACCTGGACGGCGACTTTATTGTACCCGCTCGAATGGACTTTGGGGAAAACATTACCGTCACCGTTTCTACCCGCGGTCGCGCACCCAGTCTCGCCAAAAAACTGAAACAGAAAATCCAGACCGACTGGGCCGAAGAACTTGAACAACTTGAAAAGAATTTCCTCGACCCTACAACCGTGTCATAGTTTTTTCGCGTTAAAAAAATCTAAACTCAAAACTCAATACTCAAAACTCAAAACTCAATACTCAATACTCAATACTCAAAACTCAAAACTCAATACTCAATACTCAATACTCAATACTCAATACTCAATACTCATTATGCTCGTCCGTCCTCGTCGTTTACGTCAGAATACCACCATCCGCAACATGATTGCGGAAACCTCCGTCAGCCCCGATTGCCTCGTTTACCCCATGTTCGTTGTAGAAGGGGAGGGCGTCAAGGAAGAAATCTCCAGCATGCCGGGCCAGTTCCGCTTCAGCATCGATGAACTGCTGAAGGAAATTGAAACCTTCGGACCGCTGGGCCTCAAGTCTGTGCTGCTCTTTGGCATTCCCGACCACAAGGATGAAATCGCCTCTGAAGCCTACGGCGAGAACAGCATTGTCCAGCGAGCCGTTCGAGCCATCAAGGCCAAGTTCCCGGAAATCTACGTCATCTGCGATGTGTGCCTTTGTGAATACATGAGTCACGGTCACTGCGGTATCATTAAGGATCACGATGTGGATAACGACTCCACTCTGGAACTGCTGGCAAAGACTGCAGTTTCTCAGGTGGCTGCCGGTGCCGACATGGTTGCCCCCAGCGACATGATGGATGGCCACATTACCGCTATTCGTGAAGCCCTTGACGAAGCTGGCTTTACCAATACGCCGATCATGGGGTACAGCGCCAAGTTCGCCAGCGCCTACTACGGCCCCTTCCGCGATGCTGCAGACTCCGCTCCTCATTTTGGCAACCGCAAGACTTACCAGATGGATGTTCGCAATGGTCGCGAAGCCATGCACGAAGTGGAATTGGATTTGGAAGAAGGTGCCGATATCGTCATGGTGAAGCCGGGCCTCGCTTTTTTGGATGTGCTCCGCGGTGCTGCAGAACTCAGCAACGTTCCCGTGGCCGTCTATAACGTCAGCGGCGAATACTCCATGGTGAAGGCCGCCGGTAAGATGGGCTGGATCGACGAAGACGCCATCATCCGCGAAAACATGATCGCCTTCAAGCGCGCCGGTGCCGACATCATCATTACCTACCACGCCAAGGAAATTTTGGAAAAGAATTTGCTCTAGCAAATTCTCAATTTTGAAAAGAGTGGTTTGCTGAAGTAAATTCGGATTAAGGGCTTGCTGAATTGAACTCTTTGCATGAAATTGTTTAAGATAAAAGTTTATAATTCTTTAACAAACTAACCCTTGCCGATTTTCTTGAATAAACTATAATTCTATCCGAGCGTTACGAATAGTCTCCTGAACACCTGATGAAAAATTCAGGTGTTTTTTTTTTCAAAGGAGATTCTATGCCTGCAAAAAATCCAATTGCGTTAAAAAAAGAATACTCTACATTTCTTCGGGATATTAAGGATAAAATCCGCTGTTCTCAATACGAAGCGATGAAAGTTGTAAACCAGCAGACAATTGCTCTGTACTGGGAAATTGGTAAAAAAATTAACGAAAAAAGGGAGTTGTCGGGATGGGGTAAATCCATCATTGAAACTCTTTCAAAGGATATTCAGAAGGAATTTCCAGGAATTCAGGGCTTTGGAACATCTAATCTCTGGTATATGGCTCAATGGCAAGCCGAATATAACGGAAATGAAATTCTCCAACCATTGGTTGGAGAAATTAGTTGGACAAAGCATATCGTTATTTTGACAAAATGCAAAGATGTCCTGGAACGTCGATTTTACATCCAGGCGACAAAAAAGTTTGGATGGACTAAGGATGTTTTGATTCATAAAATAGAACAGAAAACCTTTGAAAAAATTCTACTTGGTCAAACAAATTTTGAAGAAACTCTTTCAGAAAAAGTGAAAAATCAGGCTGTTCTCGCAATTCAGGATGAATACAACCTGAGTTATACCGGGTTAGATTCGGACCATAGTGAAGAAGACCTTGAACTATCTCTCATAAAAAATATTAGGGCATTCTTGATGGATTTTGGGGCGGATATGTGTTTCATTGGAAATCAATATCGCATTGTTGTGAGTGGAACAGAATACTTTGTTGATTTGATGCTGTATCACCGCCAGTTGCGTTCGTTGATTGCGATTGAATTGAAAATTGGTGATTTTAAGCCGGAATACAAAGGGAAAATGGAATTCTATTTGAATGTGTTGAACGATACCGTCAAGAGGCAGGATGAAAACCCTTCTATTGGCATTATCATCTGTAAATCAAAGGATCGCACCACAGTTGATTACGCTTTGCGTTCTTCTAATATGCCGATTGGCGTTGCAACATACAGTCTTACAAATGAATTGCCTGTAGATTACAAAAATTTTTTGCCAGAGGGAGCTGAAATTGCAAAGAAGTTGGATTTTCTTTTCCCAAAAGCAGTTGACTAATCAAAAATAAAAAAAACACTCACCTTAAAAATAGGAGAAAAAATGGCAGAATCTGCTGTATTGTGTCAAAATAGCTTGCAAAATGCAAGCGAATGTATTACATTGTCGGAAAATGGAGGTATGACTATGGCTCTTTCTACAATTTCCGCACGAATCGAAACCAAGGATAAGGAACGTTTCGACAAGTTCTGTAAAGAAGTAGGGCTGTCCACATCCTCTGCCCTCAACTTGTTCGTCAAGGCGGTCCTGAGAGAGAACCGCATTCCTTTCGACGTCGCTGCCCAGGACCCCTTCTACAGCGAAAGCAACATGAAGTTCCTGGAAGAAGGTGCTGCCGCTATCAAGGCTGGGAAAGGTGTTGTGCATGAACTGATTGAAGTAGGGGGTGACGATGAAGAAGAACTGGTTTGATAAGGCCTGGGAAGATTATCTCTACTGGCAGTCCCAAGACAAAAAGACTCTCAAGCGCATCAATCAGCTTCTGAAAGATGTGGAGCGAAACGCCGAAGATGGCATCGGTAAGCCCGAGGCTTGCAGCCTTTAGTCAAGAACACCTGATATATGTCAGGTGTTTTTTGCTAGTGAAAAATCTCTGACGTAATCTAATTATGCAATTATAGTTGGTTGCATGGAACGACTAAAAAATCGGTTTATGGCTTTTATGTATATTAAAAAAGAGGCATCATCAACATGTGTGGAAGCATTTAGGCAGCCTTGCTAGATGATTCTCTCGATTCCGATTCCCATTCGTAGGCTATCTGTACATCTACATAGGAACAGCTCAGCATTATCAGCGACAGCATGTTGTTCATGTTCC
>JAZLKH010000029.1:0-10128 GCA_045597545.1 Fibrobacter sp. | reverse complement strand
TCGAAGGTGCTGGCGACGCTGCAAGCATCAAGGGCCGTATCGCCCAGATCAAGAAGCAGATCGAAGCTACCACTAGCGACTACGACCGCGAAAAGCTCCAGGAACGCTTGGCCAAGCTGGCCGGTGGCGTAGCTGTAATCAAGGTCGGTGCTGCTACCGAAGTCGAAATGAAGGAAAAGAAGGACCGCGTCGACGACGCTATGCACGCAACCCGCGCAGCCGTCGAAGAAGGTATCGTTCCGGGTGGTGGCGTTGCTCTCATCCGCGCAGCAAAGGCTGTGGACGCCCTCGAACTCACCAACAGCGACCAGAAGACTGGCGCAGCCATCATCAAGCGCGCCATCGAAGAACCTCTCCGTCAGATCGTTGCAAACGCTGGTGGCGAAGGCTCCGTCGTCGTGAACAAGGTTAAGGAAGGCAAGGACGGCTTTGGCTACAACGCCAAGACCGACACCTACGAAGACCTGATTGCCGCAGGCGTTATCGACCCGGCCAAGGTTACCCGTACCGCTCTCAAGAACGCATCCTCCATCGCTTCCATGATTCTCACCACCGACTGCGTGATTGCAGAAAAGAAGGAACCGAAGCCGGCAGCACCTGCCATGGATCCTTCCATGGGCATGGGCGGCATGATGTAATCATGAGCCTCGCGGGTTAACCGCCCGCGACTTAAAATTTTTCCTTATGGAAACATCCCGACTCTCAGGAGCCGGGATTTTTTACAAGAATACGTTTCATTACCAGGCGCAGTTTTTTTTATCTGGCACCGAGCTTTTATTATTAGCGGCATATAAAAAGGGCGACGGTTGTTTTTACAGTCGTCCTCTATGCCGGCGAGGGGCCACTTGCTCTGCCAGGCGCAGGTTTTTTAATCTGGCACCGAGCTTTTATTATTAGAACATCTTGCGAGCTTTTTTCGAGCCACCGGTAGAAGCTGCCGGGCTTGATGCAGCACCCTTGTTGCTGAACAGGGTGGCATCGTCGGCGGACTTGGTCTTCACCTCGAAGTGGTTGCCGTCGCATGTCTCGGAGGGTGCGTAACCTGCCGTGTACAGGCAATATGTCTTTTCGGAGCAGAACTCACCAGCCACCTTGCCGGTGTGGTTGCAAACGCCTCGGCTAGCAACGCCGCTGGGCACGGGGAACGGCAAGCGGGGCAGATCCTTGTGCAGTTCCTTCATCACGGCAATCCATACGGGCAGAGCGTCTTCGGTGCCGGTATGACCAGCACCCATGGAGCCAGGACTATCGGAGCCAACCCACACGCCCATGGTGTACTGCTTGGTAAAGCCGATGTACCAGCAGTCGGTATAGTCGTTGGTGGTACCCGTCTTACCGCCGCTGGGGTGGGTGAAGCCGCCGGCCCATACGCGAGCCGCAGTACCGCGAACATTCACGTCCTTGAGCATATCCACCATCAGATAGGCAGAAGCCGGGCGCAGCACTTCGTGCTCCACCTTGGAGTTGCGCTCAATGACTTCACCGTTGCGATCGACGATGGATTCAATCATGTAAGGCTCGATGCGGTTACCGCCATTGGGGAACACCGTATAGGCGGAGGTCATTTCCATAAGGGTGGCACCAACAGATCCCAGGGCTAGGCTAGGCACCGCCATCAGGGGAGCGCGAACGATGCCGAACTTACGGGCGTAGTTCACCACGTTGTTCAGACCGTACTTCATACCCGTGAGGATGGCGGGCAGGTTCTTGGAGCGGTAAAGGGCGCGACGAAGCGTCATCATGCCTTCGAAGTCGTGTTCGAAGTTACCCGGGCGCCAAACCTTGTTGGGGTTCTTGTCGTCGGGATCAGGAATGGTCACCGGCTGGTCGTTCACGGAGTCGCAGGGACTGGCGCCGTTATCCATGGCGGTGGAATACACAATAGGCTTGAAGGAGGAGCCCGGCTGGCGCAGGGACTGCACCGCACGATTCCAGCGGGACTGGTTCCAGTCAGAACCGCCCACCATGGCGCGAATGGCACCGGTTTCGTTTTCAATCAGGATGGCGGCCACCTCGGCGTGATGGTAGCGGATACTATCCGGGAATCGGCGCTTGTTCAAATTGGAGCTGGTATCAGATGCCAGGTACTCCTTCTTGAAAAGGGTGTAGACGCTGTCGAAGTGGGCCACGACGCTATCTTCGGACATGTCGTACTTCTTGGTGAGGCCAAGACGACGGGTGGTGCGGTACCTGATCCTGCGGCGCACCTTTTCCACCTGAACGCGAGCGGCGCTATCGGCAAAGGCCTGGATATACGGGTCGATGGTACTGTTGATGGTCACGCCATCGGCGTAAAGGGAATTTTCGCCGTACTTCTTTTCCATGTACTTGCGGATTTCTTCGTAGAAGTACAGACCAGTCTCATTGGTGACTTCCTTCTTGGCCAACTCGATGGGCATCTCGATGTACTTGTGGTAATCGTCGTTGTTGATGTAGCCCGCATCGCGCATGGCGTAAAGAACGGTATTGCGGCGTTCCAGGGATGCCTTGGGATGACGGTCCGGTCGATAAGCTTCGGGACGCTGCAGCATACCGGCAAGCACGGCGCATTCTGGAATTGAAAGGCTGTCCAGGGGGCGACCGAAATAGAACTTGGCTGCGGCCTGGAAACCATAGTTACCGCCGGAAAGATAAACTTCGTTCATGTAGAATTCAAGAATTTCTTCCTTGGTATAGGTCTGCTCGATGCGGATTGCCGTCATCATTTCCTTGATCTTACGGGAAATGGTACGTTCCGGCGTAAGGAACAGGAGCTTGGTCAGCTGCTGGGTCAACGTGGACGCACCGCGAAGCTTCTTGCCAGAGGTAGCGCTTTCCAGGATGGCCGAGGGAATGGCCCAGACGTTCATGCCCCAATGGCTGAAGAACACGCGGTCTTCCGTAGCCATCACCGCATGGATCGCATTTGCAGGGATGGAGTCGAAGGGAGTCCATTCGCGACGCTCAACGAAATACTCGTGGGCGATTTCGCCATTCATGTCGTTGATTTTCGTCACCAGCTTCGGATTGATCTGTTCCAGCTGGGACAGCGACGGAAGCTCTGGAGCAAAGTGGTTATAGACAATCACCACCGCGGCAAAGGCCGCCACGACGGGGAGCATCAGAATCACCAGCCACATAATCACTTTCTTGTTGGTCAACCAACCCTTGAGCGTATTAAGGACCAGCTTCAGTACGGATTTGACTTTGTTCATTTCGGTAGCACTATATAAAAACGTTGGGCCAAAGATAGCTAATTCAGCGATTTTTCAAGTCAAGACGCTTAAATTCCAAGGCCCTTAAAACCGCACTTTTTAGGTGACCAAAAAAAATTTCACTTTTTTCTTCAACCACCCTTGACAAATCTTTAGGGAAAACTATATTTGGGCACACAAAACAAGCGGATGTAGCCCAACTGGATAGAGCGTTTGGCTACGAACCAAAAGGCTCCAGGTTCGAGTCCTGGCACCCGCAGAAAAAGACCCAACGAAAGTTGGGTCTTTTTTCATATTCATATTTTTCAAACTTTTTCCCGTACTGCGTTATTTTGCAAACAGTTGTTTGCACACATTTTTTTCAACAATTTTAAAATTAGACCGTTTTTTGTGTTTTAATCACAAAAGAAGGTTAAAATGGAATATAAAGAACAACTGCTGAACAATGTCATCAGACATGTATTCATCACTCATCGCCAACAGCAAGGGTTGACACAAGCGAATCTGTCCTTGATATCCAATACAACAAGACAATTTATATCCCAAGTAGAAAGCGGAAAGCGTCAACCATCGCTGTTATCAATCAGCAATTTCGCAGCGGCGATCGATATGACACTGACCGAACTTTTTCAGGAGGTGGACAGAATTTACAACCTTTGGGAAAGCCACGAACCGACCACGGAGGGCATAGCGGCAGATATCAACGGAGCAAGAAACTATTCGAAAAACACCCGCAAAAACAAGTGAAAACGCCTGTATTCTAGGATTCATCGACAAAGTGCGAGCAAATTAAGCCCTTAACAAAAAACTTTAAATTTGCTATCTTTGCCCCAAATGGAATGGAAGCAGCGAAACATAAAAACTTTGAACGAGGACGAGCTCAAAGCTTGGCTTCGTGAGATTGACGAGAAACCGTTCCGTGCAGGGCAAATTCAAAAATGGCTCTTTTGCCAGCAGGTCCGCACCTACGACGAAATGGTGAATATTTCGCCCGCCTTGCGAGAAAAGCTTGCCAAGCAATTCACGCTGCGTTCCCTGACCGAGGTCCAAAAGAGCGTCTCTGTAGATGGCACCGTCAAGTGGCTTTTCCAGACCGAAGACGGTCACCATATCGAAACGGTGATGATTCCCGCCAACGGTCGTTATTCCGTATGCGTTTCCACACAGGTGGGTTGCGCCCAGAACTGCGCCTTTTGCCGCACGGCAAAAATGGGATTTACCCGCAACCTGGAAGCCGGTGAGATTCTCGAAGAAATCATCAACGTCAACTGGTACCTTAAGGACGAGGGAATCCTCAACGAAGAGGGCAATATCGCCCAGGTGACGAATATTATCTTTATGGGCATGGGCGAACCCCTGAACAACCTGGAAAACGTGCACCGAGTTTGCTGCACCTTGCACAACCAGAAGCTGTTCAACATGGGCGCCAAGCGCATGACCGTAAGCACATCCGGTGTTGTCCCCAAGATCAAAGAGCTTGTAGACAGAAACACCCCCTGCTGCCTTGCAGTCAGCCTGAACAGCACAAACAACGAGTACCGATCTTCCGTGATGCCCGTTAACAAGGTGTGGCCCATCGAAAAACTTTTGGAAGCTGTTGACGAATACATCCGTCGCACCGATAACTATGTGACGTTCGAATTCGTTCTGATCCAGGACATCACCTGCACTCCGAAAGCAGCCAAGGAGCTCATCCGCATTTGCGCACCTCGCCGAGTCAAGGTGAACGCCATCGTTCTGAATGACGGCGACGATCCGACGCTCCATGCCCCGACTCCCGACGAGGTTGACACATTCCTCGCCGCAGTCCGTGCCGCAGAAATTCAAATCACGATCCGCAACCCCCGTGGCAGAGACATCCTGGCCGCGTGCGGTCAATTAGCGTACAAAAAGGAAGGTAATAAATGTTAACGCAAAACCTCCCGGAATTTTGGGACAACCTCTATGCCGACGGCAAGGACTACTGGAATTCTAAGAAGGCGACACCGGCCCTGCTTGAATTTTTCAAGCATCCGTCCTGCCCCGCAACAGGCTCCGTCCTGGTTCCCGGCGCCGGATTTGGCTACGATGCCGAAGCTTGGGCTTTGCGCGGTCACGATGTTTTGGCTGTAGACTTTGCAGCCACCGCCGTAGATGAACTGGACCACTTGAGCCGCAAGCACAAGAATTTGCGTTCCCTGGACCTGGACCTGTTCACGCTCTCCCCCAAGGATGCTAAGCGCGGCGGCCAGCAGTTCGACATCGTGTACGATTACTGCACCTTCACCGCAATTCATCCGGGTCGCCGTGACGAATACTTCGAGGTCTGCTACAAGATGATGAAGGATGACGGACTCCTGATTTCTTTGATGTATCCCATCTGCAACGGAAAGACCCTGCAGGGCCCCCCGCACTGCACCAGCGAAGGCGAGCTCATGGCACGTCTGGATGGCGTCTTTGACATAGTCGAGCGCATCCCCGCAGTGGGCAGCCTCCCCAGTCGCGAAGGCAAGGAAGAATTCTGGCTCCTGAAGAAGTGCCTGTAGCAGTTTATAGGCTAAAGGCTAATGGTTAAAGGAAGACGCGGTTTTGTGCCGCGTCTTTTTTACTACTTTAGCAAACGCTCGCAAACAAGCCCCAGGAAGAACCTGGGGCTTTTGTGCACACAACAACCGTTCGCGTAAAAATTTCAAATAAAAGCATCGTTTTGGGCAAAAAATGTAGACTAAACACATTATATCACGCAAACTAGCCTACAAAAAATTTTCAGCAGAAAGCACTTTTTGGAATTTCGCCCAATTGAATTGTAGGCTAAACAAACAAAAATAACACGTTAGCCTACAATATTACCCCTCTTCGCGCGCCAATTTTACATACAAGTTATTTTTTTGTAGACCAACTATACAACCATATTCGTTTTAGCCTACAAAAAAAATCATCCCTCTAAATTACCTAGCAATACTCCCACGCTGGTTAAACACATATCCCTAGAAGAACGTCTCTCATTTCAGTTAATCTTTTTTACTAACTTTACACCCGAACGTTAAACTCAAAAAGAGGATTTTTTATGGCAAACGAATTGTGTCCCTGCGGCTCCGGTAAGGATTATTGTGAATGCTGCGAACCCGTTATCAAGGGAACCGCTCTCGCCGCTTCTCCCGAAGCCTTGATGCGTTCTCGCTACACCGCCTATGTGAAGCAGGAAATCAAGTGGCTCAAGGACTCCCTGGAAGCCACCCAGCGTTCCGACTTTGATGAACCCAGCGTAGAAGCTTGGAGCAAGGAATCCGAATGGCTGGGCCTCGAAATCAAGCAGACCAAGACCGAAGAAGAAAAGAACATTGGTTGGGTTGAATTCATCGCCCGCTTCAAGCAGGGCAACATCACCCGCAACCACCACGAACTCGGCGAATTCCACAAGGTTGGTGGCGCATGGTTCTTCTACGACGGTCGTGCTGTAAAGCAGGAAACCGTCAAGAAAACTGAACCGGATGTAGGCCGTAACGATCCGTGCCCCTGCGGTTCCGGCAAGAAGTACAAGAAGTGCTGCGGCGCAGGTAAGTAGTTTTTGAGTGTTGAGTATTGAGATATCAGCACGGGCCTATGGCCCTATGAGCAAAAATTAGTGGCTACGCCACGATCTTTTTAGACTCATTGCTCAAAACTCATCACTCACAGCTCATCACTTTTTCGAAGGAATATTGCAATGTTCAAAGTTTTTGTTGATGGTGAAGCCGGAACCACCGGTCTCCAGATTTACGATCGTCTCGCAAAGCGTTCCGACATCGAAGTACTCCGGATCGATCCGGAACTGCGCAAGGATGTGAACGAACGTCAGCGTTTGATTAACGAATCCGACGTTACCTTCCTGTGTCTGCCCGATGCAGCCGCCGTGGAAAGTGCAGCTCTCTGCACCAGTTCCAGCACTTGCATTATCGACGCCTCTACGGCTCACCGCGTAAATCCCGACTGGACCTACGGGATGCCCGAGCTCTCCGCCGCTCAGCGCAAAGCCATCAGCAAAGCAAAGCGCATTGCAAATCCCGGTTGCCACGCCACAGGTTTTATCCTGGGCGTTCACCCGTTGATTGCCAGCGGCCTTCTGCCCAAGTCTGCAAACCTGGCAGCCTACAGCCTCACCGGTTACTCCGGCGGCGGCAAGAAGCTCATCGCCGAATACGAAGAAGAATCTGCCCTCAGCCACAAGGCCGGTGAATCTACCGCCATCATGGCTCCGGCACCTTACGCATTGGCTCTTTCCCATAAGCATCTTCCCGAAATGAAAAAGTACTGCGAACTGGAGAACGCCCCCTTCTTCAACCCGGTGCTAGGCCCCTACTACAAGGGCATGGCGGTTACCGTTGCCATCTTTGCAAACCAGCTGACCAAGAAGATTACCCCGGCTGAACTCACCGAAGAGCTCTCCAAGCATTACGAAGGTTCCAACTTCGTAACGGTGATGCCCTACGAAGCCGTTCCCACAGAATCTCCGGCACTGTACAACGGGCGCTTGAACCCCACCATTTGCAACGGCACAAACAACGCTTGCATCCAGGTGTTCGGCAACGACAACGTTATGCAAGTCACCACCATTATCGACAACCTGGGTAAGGGCGCTAGCGGCGCCGCCATCCAGAATATGAACATCGCCCTCGGCCTCGATGAAACCCTGGGACTGTAATATTGGCCAACCGCGGCGAAGCCGCCTAACTCAACCTCAAAGGAGCGAAGCGACGAGCTCAAACCTCGAACCTCGAACCTACTATGTTTCTTGATGAAAAGTCTATTGAAGTGCGCTCCGGCAAAGGCGGCGATGGCATCTGCAGTTTCCACCGCGAAAAGTTCGTTCCCCTGGGCGGCCCCGATGGCGGTGATGGCGGCCGTGGCGGTCACGTCATCCTCCAAGTCAACGAACAGTATTCTACCCTGCTGGACATGGGCAACACCCACCTCTACAAGGCCGGCAACGGCCAGCCTGGCGGTGCCAAGCGCTGCACCGGTCGTTCCGCCGAGGACCTTATCGTAAGCGTGCCCAAGGGTACCATCGTCAAGGATGCCGATGGCCGTATCCTGGCAGACCTCACCGAGAATGGCCAGCGTTGGATTGCCGCCAAGGGCGGCAAGGGTGGCATGGGCAACCAGCACTTCGCCACCCCGGCAAACCAGGCACCCCGCAAATGTACTCCCGGTGAAGCTGGCGAAAAGCGCGAAATATTCCTGGAACTGAAGCTCATGGCCGATGTGGGCCTGGTAGGCTTCCCCAACGCAGGCAAGTCCAGCCTGGTGAACAAGATTTCCAGCGGACGCCCCAAGGTGGGCGACTATCCCTTTACCACTCTGGAACCGGTGCTCGGCATTGTCCAAATGAACGGTCACAGCTTCGTGGTGGCAGACATTCCCGGCCTCCTGGAAGGGGCTAGCGAAGGCAAGGGCCTGGGACACCAGTTCCTGAAGCACATCGAACGTACCCACACATTGCTGTTCGTCATCGACGGTTTTTTGGACAACGCCTTCGAGCAATTCGCCGTCCTTAAGGAAGAACTCCGAGCCTTCCATCCGAAGCTGGCCCAGAAGCCCTATGTAATCGCTCTGAACAAGAGCGACCTGGGCATCGACACTGCCATCAGGGAATTCAAGGCCCACAAGGAAAACTTCATCGTGACCTCCGCCTTTACCGGCGAAGGCTGCCTGGAACTGCAGAGGGCACTGGACGAAGCCGTGCCCCACGTCCAAAAGAAGAAAGTGGGCTGGGAATCCAAGAAGGTCGTCGAGGAAAAGACTAAGAAGGCCGCCGAAAAGACCCGCGCCAAGGCTGAACGCAGAACCACCGCACCCAAGGCCACCGCAAAGAAAGCCCCTGCGAAGGCAAGTGCAAAGAAGGCTCCCGCAAAGTCAAGCAAGAAGAAATAAGGTTTAGCAATGGCAAAGAAAGAACAGAGCACTCCAGTCATCCAGAACAGAAAGGCGAACCACCTTTACTTTGTGGACGAGTCATTCGAGGTGGGCAGCATGCTCTTCGGCTCCGAAGTCAGGTCCATCCGCGATGGCAAGTGCACCGTAGGCGTAGCGTGGATCGACATCGACGCAGACAAGGACGAGCTCTGGCTTGTGGGCGCCCATATCGACGAATATCTCTTTGCCAACCGCTTCAACCACTTCCCCGCACGCCGCCGTAAGCTTTTGGCCCACAAGCACGAAATCCAGAAAATGCGCAAGGCCAAGGAACTCAAGGGCAGTACCATCATCCCCCTAAAGCTCTACTTCAAGAACCGCAGGGCCAAGCTGGAAGTAGGCATCTGCCGCGGTAAGGATCAGCACGACAAGCGCCAGTCCATCAAGGAACGTGATGCCAAGATGGAAATGGCCCAAGCAGCAAAGGCACACCGTTGAGAAAGTTCGCATCACTAGCCGTTCTTTTATTCATACTGGCCTGCACAGCCAGCTCCTGGGCAGCCGCGGTCGCAACGCCAGCACCCAAGGCAGCAAAGGCCGACGTTGAAGATTTCGCCAAGAGCGTAAACGCGGAATTCCACTGGTACCCCGTACAAAAAACATTCACCCTGGTTTCCGCCAAGGACACGGCAAAGTTCGCAGTCGGCCTCCCCTACGTCCACTACCAGGGCAAGGACAAGGCCCTGGCCTCAACACCGGTCATCGACAACGGTCGCATTTGGATCGACTCCGTCGATATTAAAAATTTGTTCGTTCAAAGTAAACCCGCAGTTGCACCTGCCGCAGCCAAGCCCAAGAACGAAACCGCAGGCACCCGCGAAGTCAAGACCATTATTATCGACCCAGGCCACGGCGGCAAGGATTCTGGCGCCCTGGGAGCAAAGGCTCAAGAAAAAGACATCGTTCTCACCGTTGGCAAACTCCTCAAAAAAGAACTTGAAAAGGAAGGCTTCAACGTCAAGATGACCCGCGAAAAGGACGTATTTATCGAACTGGGCCAGCG
>JAZLKH010000028.1:0-7400 GCA_045597545.1 Fibrobacter sp. | reverse complement strand
CATCAGCCAGATCAAGCAGGTGTACGATGCAATGCCTAAGAATGTGACCATTTCTGTTCACTGCCATAACGACTTGGGTATGGCGACTGCCGCTACTGTGGAAAGCTTCTTTGTGGGTGCAACCCAGCTGGAAGTTGCCCTGAATGGCCTGGGTGAACGTTGCGGTAACACCAACTTCTACGAAGTGGCTCTGGGCCTGCACAACTCCGGTGTGGACACTGGCCTGCATCTGGACAAGATTTATGAAACCGCCATCTTGATTTCTCAGTGGTCCGGTGTGAACATTTATACCCGCGCTCCGCTGATCGGTGCCGAAGCTATCGTCCACCGCAGTGGCATCCATCAGGATGGCGCCTCCAAGACCAAGGTTATGAAGAAGGGAGCATATCGCCCCATCGACTACTCCATCATTGGCCGTAACCAGAACGGTTCCCTCAGCTTTACCAGCCAGAGCGGTCGTACCGCCGTGTACGAAATCATCACCAAGTTCGGCTACAAACTGAGCCTGGCCGAAGCTGCCGAACTGCAGCCCATCCTCAAGAGCTACAGCGAAAAGGAAGGCGAAATGAGCGCCGAACGCGTTCTGGACGTATTCCGCGAACAGCGCGTGAATGTGAACGGCCGTCTGATTTTCAACAACGTCGAAGTGATTCCCGACGAAGGCCGCTTTATCTTCCACTTCAAGAAGGACGGCGAAGCTCTGGTCAAGTCTGTAACCGCCGAAGGTCCTATTGAAGCTGGTCTCATCCTCATGCGTGAAATCGGCATGCCGGTGGAACTAATCAAGTACCGCCAGGTGGTGGTTCCCGAAAAGGATAAGCTGTGGGCCGGTCGCGGTCTCAGCCGCATCGTGCTGAAGGCTAACGGCAAGGAAGTGGAAGGCCGCGGTGTGAGTAGCGATACTCTCAAGGCCAACATGCGCGCCTTGTTTGGTGGCGTGAACTTGCTGTATAAATAACTGTGAGTTGTGAGTCATGAGCTCGCTCCTTCGTCGCTTTGAGAAATTGTAAGGCGGCGAAGCTGCGATGGTAAAGCTCATCGCTCAACGCTCATTGCTCAAAGCTTAAGGATTTTATGGAACTAACCAGCAGGCTTATTCGTCCTTTCAAGAGGCACAAGGAATCGTTGATCGGTAAGGTCAACGGCTTTGTTGATCCCATAAAAAAGTCGTTGGCGGATTTGCGCGGCAAGATGCCTAGTCCTAAGGGTTTCGCCGGTTCCGAGGACCTTGCATCCGAAGAGTCTGCCGAAAATGGGGCTGTGGCGAAGACTGCTGAAAATCCTATCAAGCTTGGACTGCTGACTCGTCTCAAGAACTTCAAGAATTCCTTGAAGGAAATGAGCGACTTCCAGAAGCTGATTCTGTTGACCATTGCCATTTGCTTGCCTGCCGGAATTCTGATTTCCACTATTCTTGTGGGTGTTATTAAGAAACATAAGAAGAAGTAATCTTGCTCCATTACGAGGAACGCAGTCACGTGGCAATCCAGGGCATAAAGCTGTCTAAGAGACTTCCGAAGGACTTGACCCCAAGTCCTTTTTTTGAAGAGCTGGAACAAGCGAAGAGGAACGTTCAAAACTCGATGGCTGCAAAAGGTTCCACTCTTGATTTCATTGATCTTACGGTAAGTTCCCCGGTCCGAGTGGGAATGCCTGTTGATTTGCAGCCTGCCGTGGATGAAGCCTGTTCCCGGTTTGGTAACTGGTCGCCCGATGCCTCCGGCTGGCGCGAGGCCCGCGAGGCTGTTGCCGCTTACTACAAGGAACGTGGGGGCGTGTTTACTCCCAACCAGGTCGTCGTTACGGCCAGTACCAGCGAAGCTTATTCTGTTTTATTCAAGACCTTCTGCGACCCCGGCGATGTCATCTTGACTCCTATGCCGGGCTATCCGCTGCTGGATACTCTGGCCCAGCTGGAACACCTGGAATGTGCGCCCTATTTTTTGAAGCTAGTCCGCGAGAAAGACTCCAGGCCCGAGGCCCGAGGCATGAGGCCTTTGCGGGCGTTGCGTGAAGAACTAGCCTGCCATTCTGTTGGGAATAAAAAGAATGATTCAGCCTTAAATCTCGGTGTTCAAAACTCATTGCCCAAAACTCAAAGCTCTTTCCGCTTTGTTCTGGATACGGACAGTCTGCTTGCCGCTCCTGAAAAAGCCCGCATCCTGCTGCTGGTTTCGCCGCATAATCCCACAGGCCACATCGTAGGTAAGCAGGAATGGAATGAAGTGGTTCGCTTCTGTGAAGAGAACAACTTGATTCTTGTGGTGGATGAAGTCTTTGGCGACTACGGCTTCAGCGATGAAGTCAAGCGCAGCTGGCAGTTTTTGATGCGCGATGTTCGAGGCGCGAGGTCCGAGGATGATTGCGCTTCCGGCGGCGTTGCGGATGAAAACTTTTTTGACTGTGGCGGAAACGATCTGGTCTTTGCGCCTGTCGATGGCCCCAAGTGCCCCATCTTCTGGTTGAACGGCTTAAGCAAGGCGGTTGGCGCCCCTCAGCTGAAGTTCGGCTGGATGGCTTTTTATGCCCCTCGCGAAAACTTTGAGGAAGTCCGCGCCGCCCTTGAGTTTGTGGAAGACGCCTACCTCAGCACCAGTTCCTGTGCCCAGGCTTTGGCCGCACCGCTCCTGGCAAATTCCGCGCAGTACGAATCCCTGGTTCGCGAACGTCTGCTTGCCAACTGGAAAACTTTGCAGATTGCGTTCCCCAGTAAGTACTGCCCCAAGGTTCTTGGAGGCTGGTACGCTGTGCTGCATCTAGGCGAAGACGACGAAAAATTGACGCTTCGCTTACTCCGCGAAAAACATGTGCTGGTGCAGCCGGGATTCTTCTTCGACTTCGACGAAGACGGCTGGGTGGTGATTAGCTTGCTGCAAGAATCGGCGGTCTTTGCCGAGGCCGTTCGCCGCATTTGCGAATTATAAAGAAAACCGCGCCATGAGCGCGGCTTTTCAATCAACCGTAAACTTCGTAACTCCCGTTAAGAAAACCGTTCGTAAAGAGCGTCTCTTTCAACGGGTTCAAGACCTTCGTTCATAATCAGTTCGCGCATGCGGGCGGGGCTCATGCCTACAGGAACCTTGGCTCCTGCGGCGTGGGTAATCTTTTCTTCGATGATGGTGCCGTCCAGGTCGCTTGCGCCGGAGTGCAGAGCCTTCATGGCGGTCTCGATACCCATCTGGATCCAGTAGGCCTTGATGTGGGGAAAGTTGTCTAGGAACAGGCGGGCCACAGCCACGGTGCGCAAGATGTCTTCCTGAGAAGTCATGTTGGGTACGATGTTGTGGAGTGCGTTGTGTTCCGGATGGTACACCAGCGGAATGAATGCGAAAAATCCAGGGGCTTCGTCCTGCAGGTCGCGCAACAGCTTCATGTGGCCAATGCGATGCTCGGGCTGTTCGATGTGGCCAAAGAGCATGGTGGCATTGGTAGGAATGCCGATCTTGTGAGCCGCTCGATGAACGCCTAGCCACTCTTCTCCTGTTTCCTTACCCGGGCAAATCTGGTCGCGAATATCCTGAAGCAGAATTTCTGCACCTCCGCCGGGGAGCGCGTCAAGGCCGGCGTCCTTCAGAGTTTCCATAATCTGCAGGGGAGTCTGACCGGAAATTTTTGCAAAGTGACAAATTTCTACGGCGGTAAAGGCCTTCAGGTTTACCTTTGGAAATTCCTGACGAAGCTTGCGGAGCATTTCGATGTAGTAGTCGAAGGGATGGTCCGGATGAAGACCGCCCACAATGTGAAGTTCCCGGGCGCCGCCTTGGATGGCGAATGCGGCCTTGTCTCGAATGGTGGGGTAGTCCCAGTCGTAGGCGGTGGGGGAATCCTTCTTGTTTTTACTAAAGGCGCAGAACTTGCAGTGCAGTACGCAGACGTTGGTGTAGTTGATCTGGCGGTTGTTCACCCAGTAGACGGACTTGCCGTGGCGGCGTTCCTTTTCGGCGTTGGCCATGGCGCAGAGTTCATCCAGGGGGGCGTTCAAAAATAAATCAAGGGCTTCGGCTTCGGACATTCTAGACATGCTAAAAAAATAGAAAAAAGACCCGGTCGAAACCGAGTCTTTTTTAGTAGCGGGGGCAGGACTTGAACGCTGCGACCTTCGGGTTATGAGCCCGACGAGCTACCAACTGCTCCACCCCGCGTCGAGGTAGCCCATATATAGTTAATTATGCCAACTTTGGCAAGGGTACTAGACGAATTTCTTGAGGATATGCTTGCTGGATACGAAATAATCTATACCGCTGACGATGGTGATTGCTGTAATCACGCCCATGACAATCTGCGGGAACATGCTCCAAATACCGTCAAATCCGGGAATCAGGGCGCGAACGGGATCAATGGCGCCAAGAAGAATCATCACAATGCCGATACCCTGCAAAGCGGTCTTCCACTTGCCGCTGCGGCGTGCTGGCATAATCAGTCCTTCGCTGGCAGCGAGAGTTCGAAGGGTTTCTACGCTGGATTCGCGGAAGTAAATCAGCGCCACCATCCAAACGGGGGCATATCCCGTGGCGATAAAGCACATGAAGATGGTCATGTTGGAAATCTTGTCGCTGAATGGGTCCAGATACTTGCCCAGGGTGCTGACTTCACCCATCTTGCGGGCGAGGTAGCCATCCAAAAAGTCCGTGAGCATAAAGCCGAGTACCATCACCAGGGAAAGTACCTTGAATACGATGCTGTTGTTGCTGTAGTCCAGGTCGTTGTCGTAGAAGAACACCCAGAGGAAGAACGGCGTCAGCACGATGCGACTCATGGTGAGCTGGCTTGCTATGGAAAGGGGTTTGCGGTGTGCGGCGTCGCGGTAGTACCAGTAGGCATAGGCCACGGTGCTTGCCGCCATCAGCAATATGGATGCCACCATGCTAATCTGCTGGTAATCCTCTAGGTTCAGCAGGTAAACCGCCATGGTGATGGTGATTGAAATGTTGGCCAACTTACTCCAGCGGCGCTTACGGGGCAGCTGCTTGCCTTCGCGAAGCACTCCCAGGGAAAACAGCGTATGGGCAATCAAGCGTGTCAGCAGAAATACGCAACCCACCGCCAAAAGCTTTTCCACCTGCTCGGACTGCATCAGGTCGCGCACGAAGATGCTTGCCATCACCACAAAGGAAAGCGCCCCGTCGATGACGTTGAGCCACAGCCTATAGTATGGTTTTTCGATTTCCTGGGAACGCAACTGGAAAAGGTTCACCCATCCCATGACTAGGGCGATGAGTACGAAGGCCGCTGCGGTTTTCTGCATCCCGTTCCAGATGAAGACGATGACACAGACGAAAATCAGAGCTCGCAACGCACTCCAGATGCGGGTGCGAAGACGCCGTTCCTCTTTTTCCTTTGCAGGAATGTCCGTGGGGGTGTCGTCGATTTCAGACAAATCTAACGGTTTTTCGATGGGCTTGTTGTTGCTCATGGGTTCGCCTCTAAAAGTTGCTTTGCATGTTCGCGGATGGCGTCGCTGTCGCCGCCAAGCATGCGAGAAATTTCTTGTACGCGACCGTCGCGGTCCAGTTCCCTGATGGATGTGAAGGTGCGACCGTCGACTTCTTTCTTGCTGACTGCCAGCTGATTCTGAGCGCGGCTTGCCACCTGGTGCAGGTGGGTGATTGTCAAAATCTGATGGTGCTGCCCCAGCTTGCAGAGGGCGTCGCCGATGCTGTTGCCCACTTCTCCGCTGATGCCGGAATCCACTTCGTCAAAGATCAGCAGCGGTACGCGGTCCAGGTCGGCCATGACGCTCTTGATGGAAAGCAGCACGCGGCTCAGTTCACCGCCAGAGACTGCCTTCTGCAGACTCTTGGAGCCTTCGCCGGGGTTGGGTGCCAGCAGGAATTCGATGCGGTCTGCGCCGTTGGCATTCAGCGACTGCGCTTCGATGGACGTGGTGAATTCCGCCTTGGGCATTCCCAGGGTGTGCAGAATGTCGCTGACCGCCTTGTCGTAGCGGGCCGCGGCCTCCTTGCGCGCAGCAGTGAGCTTGGCGGCTACCGTCTCCAATTCTGCCAAGGTCTTGGTGGATCGGCGCATCAGTTCTTCCAGGTCGGCGTCCAGGTTTTCGAGGCTGCTTAACTCCTCGCGACGCTGTTCTGTGAGGGCGATGAGGCCTGCCACGTCGGTACGGTACTTACGCTTTAGCTTTTGAATCTGGGCGATGCGGGTGTTGGCTCGATCAATTTCTGCTGCACTCATGGCGGCAGAGGGTGTCAGCCGCATCAGGTCCTTGCAAATGCTTTCGAAGGGGTCGGCTACTTCTACAAGGGCTTTCAAGTCTTCTTCGTAGACCGGGCACTTAATCGCCAGGGAACGCATACGGGCCTGCAGACTTTGCACCTTGTCCAAAAGGCCGTCTTCGCCAGCCAGCAGGCTTTGGATGTCGCCGATGTGGCGGCGCTCCGCCTCGCTCTTGTTGGCGCTGCTGACCTTGTCTTCCAGTTCCTCTTCTTCGCCGTCCCTGAGGGCGGCCTTGGTCAGTTCATCGTGCTGGAATTTTAAGAAGTCCTTTTGGGCGGCGAGATTCTTCGCCCTTTCCTCGGTCTCCGTAATCTTGTTTTGAATTTCGTTCCAGCGAGTCCACAGCTTGCCGTAGTCCTCGAGCAAGGCTGCATTACCGGCGTAGGCGTCGAGCATCTGGGCGTGTGTGCGGATATCTCGGAGTAAGAGTTGTTCGCTCTGACCGTGCATCTGTATCAGTTCTTCACCGATGCGCTGTAGGTCGCCCTGGTTTACCATGGCTCCGTTCACGCGGGCGCGGCCCTTGCCGCTTTCCAGAATCTCTCGGCGAATCACCAGTTCGTCGTCAGAATCGATTTCCAGTTCCTCAAGGATTTTTTGCACCTTGGGTACGTTTGCGATGTCAAAGGTCGCTTCTACAATCGCCTTCTCCTCGCCACCGCGAACCATGCTGGCCTGGGCCTTGTCGCCGCAAACGATGCGGAGGGCCTTTAACAATACTGACTTGCCAGCGCCAGTCTCGCCTGTAATGGCGGTAAATCCCTTGCGGAAAGGAACCTCCGCCTGGGCAATGAGAGTAAAACCATTAATAGAAAGCTGCTTTAACATAACACAAAAACTAGCAAATCAGGTTGTCACAAAAATGTCAAATTAATGAACAATGAACAATGTTTATAATCGCGGCTACGTCGCCTAGCTATATAATCATCAATCTTCAATCATCAATTATTTCTCGAACTCCACGATGCTTCGGTAGATGGGTCTACCTTCCTTGCGGTACTTCTTCTCGAAGCCGGTCATGATACCTTCGGTAGGTTCTGCGGTATTGCGAACCAGTACCTTGCAAGTGGGGAAGCTGTCGAAAACTTCCAGGGCCACTTCGTTGTATTCCTTGTGGTCGGTACCCCAGTAGAAAATCCTCTTGCCGGGTTTAAGAACACGGGCCACCT
>JAZLKH010000027.1:0-2475 GCA_045597545.1 Fibrobacter sp. | reverse complement strand
TTTTCCGTGGCGCAGGCCCTTCTTGTATTCCCCTTCCATCACCAGGTCGCCGTAGCCGGTCCAGCGTTTAAACTCCCCGTGGGGAACGCTGTCCTTGTAGGGAATTTCCAGTTCCTTGATGCCGTCGGAATACCACTCGTTGCGCTTCAAGATTTCGCCGTTGGGATAAATCCAAAGTGAGGTTTTCTTGGCTCCGTTGGCGTGTTCTGCCACGATATGTTCCTCTGCATGTTCGATGGTGCAGCCCCACAACCCCCAGGCAAGGGCTAAACAGCTGAAAATCGGTGCAAAAAGGAAACGGCTCATGTCAATCAAAGTAGAAAAAAAGGTATTTTGTTTTTCGTGGTGGAACAGAAAAATAAATCCATTGCCGACACCTTCAACTCCAGGATCAAGACTCCCTGGGTGTGGCTTGTGCTTGCCATTACAGTTGGCCTTACGATCCTGTTCTATTTTTCCCAGAAGCCCCAGATAATCCTGTATTCCAGGTACATCAAGAATCTTTCGGAGTACCAGCTGCAGGAATCCCTTACCTTGCGGTCCATGGATCGCATTCGAACGGGGCTTGGAAGTGATACCGTATTGATTCAGGCGCAGACCATGACCTTGCGTGAAATTGCCGTATCTTTCTCCAGGGAAATGGACGACATTCGCGCCATGGGGGTAGGCGCCCCGTCTTACGAGGCCGTGGGGCGCTTTGAAAGGGAAGTGCTGAGCAAGGTGGCCGGAATGCGCCGCTATGCGGTTAGCCGCACAGCCTGGTTTGCAGACTACCGTAGGGTGGATTCCGCCGTGGTCAGCTTGCCGCCTGCCTCCCAGCTAAGGATTCGAAGCATGCTTGACTCGGCAAGGTCCGGATACGTCGTGGCCTTGAGCGATTCGGCAGAAACGTCCATGATGGGAATCCCTGATTCCCTAAGGGCTCAGATGGAAACCCTGTTCCGAAACAACGAGGACTTGGCCCTGGCCTGGAGCCGCCTCAGCGACGGCAAGGCCGTCATGCACGGCGACGACCTGATTCAATTTTTCCAAATGGAAAACCTCAATGAAATCGCCCTGAAGTCTAGGATTCCCATGGCGTTCTATTTCTTGTGCCTGGTTCTTTTGCTTTCCACGTTCTTTTTCGTATTCCGTTCTCGTCAGTAGGTGTTGAGTGTCCTTCTTTGCTTCTCGTAAACCGGCTTATTTGAACTTCGCCTTTCTGCTGCTGTTCCTTGGCGGTTGGCTGTATTCCTATATGCACCCTGTGTTTAAGGGTCTGCTTCAAGAAGACCACCTGTTTTACGGTACGGTGACCCACGCCTCCATTCCCAGCGTCTTTGGCGGTAGCAACGTCCCGTTCTTCGACAAGACCATGTTCCGCATCAATGGCGACGACGATGCGACCTTTGTACTCTACGCCTCTGCGGAGCTGATGGACGACATGTCCGACTGGTTCAACTTTGCCGCCAAGAATGTGGGCGACGTGCCCCTGGAAATCACTGCGGCCCGTATTGGTGATGACCGTTTCGTGGTTCACTCCATGGCCTCGACTGATGGCGAGCTGGATTTCGAGGACCTGGTCATGGACTACCAGGTCTACTACGCCTTTGTTGGAGCCATTGTCGTTGGAATCATGGCTCTCTCTTCTCTTGTGCTCCTGATTCTGTGGCTGGTTAAAAAGCGCCGCTAGCTTTTAGCTTGTTGTGAACAAAGTAATCTCCCTGATTTTGATGGTGACTTCCCTGGCCTTTGCTGGTTCGGGTAAGACGGGTGCGGGTAAGGTGGACTCGCTAAGGATAAATGCAGTTGCGAGCTCCTCGAAGTTGTCAAGCGCTACCGGGGTATGGTGGGGGAGTGAAAATGCGCCGGTTGTCGTCTGGTTTCATGGTGGTATGACCAGCGGCAATTGCGAAAAGGGATTTGTTGCCGGTCGCGATATTCATGAGATGACGGGCTACACGTCGGTGAGCGTATCCGCCTGCCGCAACAACCATTGGCTGACCCAGAATGCCGTAGAATGGGTGGATGCTGCCCTGGATAGCGTAGGCCGTATGCGTAAGTCCCCGGTAAGTGAAGTTTTTCTGGTGGGAATCTCCGATGGTTCCCTTGGGGTTATCGGCTATTCCCTTTACGGTCGTCGGTTGCCCAGGGGGCGGGTTCTTATGAGCTCCTATGGGGCTGCCCTTGGCCCTGCGGACCGGCTAGCGTCACAGGCTAATCTCAGAAGGGGCCGCTGGCGTTTCATCCAGGGGGGCTCGGATAGGCTGTACCCGGCCCAGGAAACGGTCCCTTGGATGGAAACATTCTGCCGAAATGTGGGGGTGGAATGCGACTTGAAGTTCGATCCGGCCGGTGAACATGACTGGAGCTACTGGCAAAATAAGCATAAAGACTGGATTTTGGATATTTTTTCACAAAAACCCTTGACAAAAAGACGATAATTTTCAAAATTTGGCTTCACGAACATGCGGATGTGGCGGAACTGGTAGACGC
>JAZLKH010000026.1:0-22570 GCA_045597545.1 Fibrobacter sp. | reverse complement strand
CTGGTGTGCAAGGAGGATGTGTTCGCGGGTCTGCGGCATGGGGCCGTCAGTAGCGGCAACAACGAGGATAGCGCCGTCCATCTGGGCAGCACCGGTCACCATGTTCTTAACATAGTCAGCATGCCCCGGGCAGTCAACGTGTGCGTAGTGACGGTTAGCAGTGGTGTATTCAACGTGAGAAGTGTTAATCGTGATACCACGAGCCTTTTCTTCCGGAGCGTTGTCAATTTCATCGAAGCGCTTTGCAGCAGCCAGGCCCTTAGCGGCGAGGGTGGTGCAGATAGCTGCAGTCAGAGTAGTCTTACCGTGGTCAACGTGACCGATGGTGCCGATGTTGCAGTGCGGCTTGCTTCTGTCAAAATGTTCTTTTGCCATGATTCTATCTCCAAAAAAAATGAGAGCCCAGATCGGGAGTCGGACCCGAGACCTCTTCCTTACCAAGGAAGTGCTCTACCACTGAGCTACCTGGGCTTAAGTCCTCCTGAAGGCTCTCTGTCTTCAGGAGGATCGTGGGTAGGAGTGGTTTCGAACCACTGTAGGCATAGCCAACGGATTTACAGTCCGTCCCCTTTAACCACTCGGGCACCTACCCATATGTCTAGAGCCAAAGATAGGAATCGAACCTACGACCGGCTGATTACAAATCAGCTGCTCTACCAGCTGAGCTACTTTGGCACCTAACCCCAACGTTTCTGTTGAATGTTAGAGTGAGCCAAATTTAATAAGAATTACGATATCTTGTCAACGGAATTTCCGTTTTTTTCTAAAAAAAATCAAAATTTTTTAAAATTTTTGTACACACAATAGGTTAAACATTGTTAATAGATTGTGAATAGTCTATTTTTGCGATATTTTCGCATTTTTTCGTTGCCCTATACCCGCACTCCTTAGACACCCAATACCCGCAAATTTAAGTCATTCAATAGTTTGCAAGCGTCCATATAAGCCCAGGCGGAACCATCCGATACCACCAAAATGACTATTTTTAGCGGCATGAAAACAAGCACTCATCAACAAAGCACCCGTATTGAGGTCCGCTACGCCGAAACAGATCAAATGGGCGTAGTCCACCACTCCGTTTACGCCATCTGGTTCGAACAGGCCCGCACGGACTTCTTCCGCACCGTAGGCGCAGACTACGCCGAAATGGAAAAGGAAGGCTTTACAAGCCCGGTTCTTGAGCTTTCGGTACAGTTCAGGAATTCCACGCACTACGGCGAGTTCGTTGATGTGAAGACCAGCCTAGTCCAGGAAGACCGCATTCGTTTCCGCTTCCACTACGAGGTCTACGTCGGCGACAAACTCTGCACTACGGGCACCACGCTGCACTGCTTCTTGAAGAACGGAAGGCCCACCAGGGAAATGCCCGAAAAAATCGGCCTCCTCTTTGGCGAATAGTCGGCGTTTTTAGCTTCCCTCGCGCATCAACCGTCCCCCATTACTCACTCTTCACTATTCACCGTTCACTAGTTTGTATGGACCAGCCCTTAGCAGAACGTTTACGCCCGCAAAACCTGGACGAATTCCTTGGACAGAACAAGATTCTTGGCGCCCAGAGTTTATTGCGCAAGAGCCTTGAAAGCGATACGGTACCCAGCATGATTTTCTGGGGCCCTCCGGGTTGCGGCAAGACAAGCCTTGCAAACATCATTAGACAAAAAACCAGCAAAAGCTTTGTGGCTCTCTCTGCAGTTTCAAGCGGCGTGAAGGAGGTGAAGGAAGTCCTTACCGAAGCACGCAAAATGAAGAGCATGTTTCGCGACACCATCCTCTTTATCGACGAAATCCACCGCTTTAACAAGGGCCAGCAGGACGCATTGCTGGGCGCCGTGGAAGACGGCACCGTAACGCTTATCGGCGCCACTACCGAAAATCCGGGCTTCGAGGTGAACGGAGCTTTGCTCAGCCGCTGCCAGCTGATATTGTTTGCGCCCCTCAGCAACGAGGATTTAAAGAAACTTATCTTTAGCGCCCTGAAGGAGCACCCGCGGGGATTGCAGCTTAAGGATATCGAAGTTGAGGACGCCGTTGTAGACAAGCTAATCGCACAGTCCGAGGGGGACGCCAGATTCTTGCTGAATCAGTTGGAATGGATCGGCGGAAACCTGGGCGACCGCAAGGTGATCGACGAGAAGCTGCTTGAGGAATTCCAGTACAAGAAGCCCCTGCGCTACGACAAGAGCGGCGAGGAACATTACAATCTGATTTCGGCGCTGCACAAGTCCATCCGCGGAAGCGACCCGGATGCAGCGGTGTACTGGCTCCACAGAATGCTGCAGGGCGGAGAAGACCCCCGCTACCTTTTGCGTCGCATGATCCGCATGAGCATGGAGGATGTGGGCCTTGCAGACCCGAACGCACTTTTGCTGGCAACTTCCGCACGCGAAGCTTATGACTTCCTGGGAAATCCCGAGGGCCTTATCGCGCTGGACGAACTGGCGGTCTATCTGGCTCTGGCACCCAAGAGCAACAGTCTGGAAGTTGCTGGCATGACAGCCGACGACGTGATTCGGAGAACCGGCACGCTCCCTGTGCCCCGGGCCTTCCGCAATTCCGTGACCCGCGTAGGAAAACAGCTGGGATACGGAAACGGCTACCAGTACGACCACGACTCCCCCGGCGGCTATTCCGCCCAGGAACACCTGCCCAAGCAGCTGGTGGGAATGCACTTTTACGAGCCCAAGCAAATTGGCAAGGAAAAGCTCTTCGCCGAACGCCTCGAACAGTTACGCGCCATCAAGAAAGAGAAGAATGGCGAGAAGGACGTCGAAGGAAAATAAAGGAAGCCGCGGCCTGAGACCGCGGCGTTCTTTTAGAACTGCTTTAGAATCCTGATGCGCTCAGACGTATCGGGGTGAGTCCAGAACATGCTGTTTATCTTGAAGACCAGCTTGTTGAGCTTGCTGTTCTCCTCTTCGTCGAATTCCTCCTCGGGATTGCAGACGTAGAGCTGGGCCAAGTCGCTGCGGCCCACGCTACAGAGCCCAGGCGCATGGGAAATCTTGTCCAGCGCCCTTGCAAGAGCTAGGGGATCCCCGCAAAGTTCGGCGGCGCCGGCATCGGCCACGTATTCGCGGCTGCGAGAAATGGCGAGGCGGGTAAAGAAGCTGAACACATACCCGACACTGGTAAGAATCAGCAGTGCAAGCAAAATCAGCAGAAGCTGCGGCGGCACGCCACCCTTCTTGCCGCGACGTCCGCTGCTACGGCCAGAGGCCCTGAACATGCCCTTGAAGATGTTCAGGATCACGGACTGCAGCGTAGAAAAGATTCCGACGAACACGATGCACACGATCATGAGGCGGGTGTCGCGATTCCTGATGTGGGTCAGCTCGTGGCCCACAACGGCGGCAAGTTCCTCGTCGGTCAGCTTTTCGATGAGGCCCGTGGTCAGGGTGATGGTATAGGACTTGATGTCAACACCGCTGGCGTAGGCGTTCAGCCAGTCATCCTCCACGATGTTGATCATGGGCATCTCGATGCCGCCTGCAATACAAAGATTTTCTACGATGTTGTAGACGCGGACATTCTCCTTGCGTTCCAGGGGACGCGCACCCGTGGCACGGCGAATAATGGCCGTATTGGAGCAGTAGGCTATAAAGAGCCAGAGCCCCACAAGCACAACGACAGCGGGCAGATACTTCAGGAAGTAGAACCGCACCTTGTCCCAATGGGTAATGCCCATGAGACCGAACTCCCTACCCTCGCCGAACAGACCGCAAAAGTCAATGAGGAAGACGACAGCAAACTCCAGGCCGATGACCAGCATGGGAAAGACGAGCAGCAGGAGCGCGGTGTTCCTGTTGTTCCGCCAGATCTGGGTTTGCATCCCTACGTATTTCATAAAGCCATGAGTTATGAGCAATGAGCCATGAGCTACAAGAGTTTCATTCTCATAGCTCAAAACTCAAAGCTGATTGCTAGAACTTAACTTCGGGAGCCTTGTTCAGGGATTCGCGGCTTTCAGTAGCTTCGTACATGGCAGCACGCTTAAAGCCGAAGGAACCAGCGATAAGATTGTTGGGGAACACCTCGCAGGCGTTGTTGAATTCCCTGGTTGCGGAATTGAAGAAGCGACGGGCGGCGGCCAACTTGTTCTCGATGTCGGAAAGTTCGGTCTGAAGCTGGAGGAAGTTGGTGTTTGCCTTCAGTTCCGGGTAGGCTTCCAGGGAGACGCGGAGACCGGCAAGAGCGCTGGACATAGCCTTGTCCGCTGCGACCTTTTCATCTACGGTCTGGGCACCCATACCGGCGGCGCGGGCGGCGGTAATCTTTTCCAGGGTCTCCTTTTCGTGGGCGGCATAACCCTTAACGGTAGAAACCAGTTGAGGAACCAAGTCAAAACGCTGCTTCAGCTGAACGTCGATGTTGGCGAAAGCGTTTTCGCGGTTGTTGCGGAGCTTCACCAGCTTATTGTAAGTGGTGATCAGCAAGAGGACCAGGACGACGATAACGGCAATAATAATTCCGGCTACCATAATATTTCTCCTATGTTGTTTTTACTTTGTAAATGTACTATAAAAAAGGAGATCCACGGTCGGGCCGGGGATGACATGCTGGGTTTAATGGAAAAACGCCCCGTTCAAGAGGCGTTTTTACTCATGCTACCTAACAGTCGCTCTACTAATAGATTTATTGATACGAATCAAGTACGTTCCTGCACGAGGGACTTCAATGGAGAAGTTTGCATCGGCGGTACCTTGCCTGAGCAAGCGACCCTGCATATCCATCAAGCTATAGACGGCGCCGCTCTTGGCACCCGCGATTTGCAGAATGCGACCCTGCACTTCCACACTGAACTGAGGGGCAGCCTTTACAATGGTCAAGGCATCCTTATCACCGCTGGAGCTGCTGCCCTTATTCGAACTGGAGCTTTCGCCCTTGCCAGAGGAGCTACTGGAGTTCGGAACAGAAGAGGAGCTTGCCGGCTTTGCGATCTTAGTGGAGTCGAATACTGCCGTGTAGGTTTGGGCACCTGTTACGGACTTGATTTCGGGAGTCCAGCCGGCAAATTCGTAAGTGTAGTTTTCTGATTTCGTCTTTGCAGGCTCGTCACCGGTATAAACCGGAGTGGAGCCGTAGAACACAGACTTGGACTGAACGGTTTCACCCCCAACCTTGAAGGTCACCTTGTAGGCACGCAAAGTGCTATCAAAAACTGCGGTATAAGTTTTAGCTACAGTTACAGAAGTAATTTCCGGGTCCCAGCCAGCAAAAGAGTATTCATACTGAGCGGTAGAATTCTTTGCAGGGGCTTCTCCAGTGTAGACCGGAGTGGCTCCGTAGCCCACGGACTTCGTCTGCAAAATACCTTCTGCACTCATAAATACGATGATAAACTTGTTCAAGGTGCTGTCAAAGACGGCGTTGTATACCTGATCCTTCGTGGCGACAGAAACCACCGGAGACCAGCCTGCAAATGTATAAGTATATGCAGCAGTCTTTTCACGGCTAGGTTCTACACCGTCGTATGTGGGCATCTTGTTGTATTCCACCTGACTGCTCTGCAACTTTGTAGAACCGAACATGAAGGTAATGGTGTACTTGTTGATTTCGTACTTTGCAGTAATGGTGATATCGTCAACGATGGTAATCTTGTCACCGGCATCACCCAGCTTGTTACCCTCGGCATCGTACCAGCCAAGGAAGGTGTGACCGTTCTTTTCTGTTGCAGCGGGCAATGTGTATTCGGAACCCTCGGCAGGAGCGGTTTCGATAACGACTTCGCCATCTACATAGACAATGAGCTGGTGCGTAGGAGCCAAATCAAAGAGCGCGTTCACCACAAGTTCCTTTGTAACCTTGCTGAAGGACTTGTCCCAACCGCTAAAGAGGTAACCTTCGCGAGTCGGAGATGCGGGAGCCGTAGCGGCCTTGCCATATTCCACCTGCTGCGTACTCAAAACCACGGAACCATTCTTGAATACAACTTCGTAAGTAATTGCAGTACTGTCGTAAACGGCCTTGTAAGTGGCATTGGCGGTAACATTGCTTACAGCCTTATCCCAGCTCTTGAATGTGTAGGAATAGGCGACCGTGGTTTCACGAGTAGGAATGACACCGCCAAAAACTACGGATGAACCATAGGGCTGTACATTGGACCAAATTTCGGAATCATCAAAATCTACAAAGGAAATCGTGTAGCTATTGATTGTTGCGTTGTAGGTTGCCGTATAAACCACATCATCTGTTGCCGGAACAATGGCTGCATCCCAAGCAGTGAAGGTATAGCTGTACTGGGCAGTAGCTTCAAGGGCTGGGGCTGCGCCGGTGTATTCAGGTATGGAGCCATGTTTAACTGTTTTTGTCTGCAAAACCGTGCCGTCGGCATTCTTGAACGTGATGGTGTAGCTGACATCGCTGAGTTCGCCATAGAGCGCCTTCAAAGTAGCATTTGCCTTGAAGACCGTGGTTTTGTTTACGCGATTAAATTCCTCATCATACCAACCCTTGAAATAGTAACCTTCGGCAGGAGCAGGAGCCTCAGGAAGGGAGGAAAGCTTGCCATTTTCATTGGTAATGTATGTATAAATGATTTCGTCATTGTCATTAATAAATGTAACAACGTAAGCCAGAGCATCTTCCGATGAGTATCTTGCATCAACAATAGCGTCATCGCTAAAAACTGTTGATTCTGTAACCATTTTACCATTCTCAAGTGCCCAACCAACAAAAGTAACACCATCATACGAATCCGGGTCAGAAGGCATTACGACCTTACCGAGATAATTCGTATAACGAATGGTTCTTGCACCGTCATCATTAAACACCACCTTCACAATAGGAGCATAATTAGTAGAATCTGTAACCAACATCGGAAAACCGTCATTAATTTTTTCAACTACAGTCCATATACCTGAATTTTCTTCTGTACCATTTGTTGTATTTAGAGACCAAGCCATCTCAGTATAATTTGCGCCATCAACATTTGTTTGCGTATTGATAAGCGACTCCGGACCAGCTTCTTTTTGTGTAGAAGTTGTCAAATAAAAATTGTTTTTAACTGTTCCCTTATTATTAAAAACTACACCTCTTCGGTCGGAACCTCCTGTGGTGTTCCCTAGATTGATGTTATTTGAAAGAATTGCACCTTCTTTATTTTCGTAGACAAATACAGCTTTGTCATACCCCCCAGTTCTATCTACATTAATTATACCAGTATTGATATTTCGTTCCATAATTCCAGCGTTTGCACTTACAACAGCCGCCACATTCCAGGATGACGAAACGCGACCTGAATTTATACAAAATTTTAAAACACCTGTTGAATCATTAGTATCTACTAAACCTCTAGCAAAATTTCCACCGATTATAGTTCCGCTATTCTCTGATTTTTCAATTAACCCAAAATTTCCCATAATCATGCCAAGAGCAATATCAGCCTTTATATTTGATTCATTTTTAACAAAACGTATTAATCCTGTAGTTTGATTTACATATCCCATTGCAGCAAATCGAGTCCCCACACACCCTGTGCATTTTTCACTTAAAGCCTTAATAATCACATCTCTTTTTATTGTCACATGTTCTACCAAGCCCGCATTAGAATAGAACAAAACACCACTACTACTTTCATTCCTTAAATTTGCATAAATGTAAGAGTTGACTATTGAAAAATTCTTAACCTGGGCACCTTCCGATATGAATTGAAAAATCACGCCAAAAGGCTTAGTTCCTTCATAAAACAGTCCGCCAATTGAAAAACCATTTCCGTCAAAAATACCTTTAAAAGCATTCTCTTCTGAAGCGCCTATTGTTGGGAAATTTTTTTCACAATGTGCAGAAGAAGACACAGTCCCGTCATAAAACGAAATATCGTTTACTAATATTGCATTGATTTCTGTATTTCCTGAATTAACTTGATTTGAAAACCAAGCAAGTTCATTTGCATTTGATATTGCGTAAAACACCTTTCCAGAAACTTTACGCGTATCAGGTTCACTTGTCGAACCTGTCCAGCTAGCAGCATTGGCCACCATGGCAGCCATTAGGCATACCAATAGGAATATTGATTTTTTGAGATTAAGCATTTTCTGCCTCCTTGTTTTCATCTAAATCCAAATAAACAAATCCATCATAACGATTCTTCAAAAATTCTTCTTCAAAGATTTTTTCATTTTCAGCATACTTCACGATATTCGCATAAGGGAAAACCTTTTTTCGACTATCAGTGGTTGGATTTTGCTTGCCAATTCCATCAATTTCCGCCATATCTTTCTGCAAATCCCAATACAAATCACTGAAATAGTTACGAATAGCCTTACACTCACACACAGAGCGAACAAGGTAAATCACAGAAGAAAATTCTTTGTTATTCACTACATGGTTATTCTTCAGGCCACACAGCATGTCAATATATGCTAGATAAGCGTCTACACCATGCGAACTAAAAATGCTTCGCGACTCCACACTATAAGTAATGCGGTTATGTTCAATGGTATAAAGGGTTTCTCTCATTTCTTTATTTTCATAAAAGAAGTCAACAAACGTTTTTAGAAATTTTGCTCTTTCTACCTGTCGTTGTTTGCGCCATGTGTGTATTCCCCACAAAGCTGATAGCAGCGCCAATAGAATTGAGTATTTAGAGAGTTGTTCTAAAACGCAAAGAACACACTGCATTGCTTACCTCCAACAACGACAAGAGCCCTTGGGCAATACTGCACAAGGGTCTGCGATAGACAATTTAAAATGGATTAGAGCAAATACTGCACTATTGTGCAGTACCCCCCCCTGCAAAGACTATACCAAAGCAACTAGCAAAGGAGTTTATCTTTGCATTCAAAGTATTTCTAGCTGTGGCACAAGGGGATTGCATGACTTTAATTTAATTTTTTTCACAAATTAAGTCAAGACCCAGTTCTACACCACAAGACTATTCTCGTCAAGCAGGAATGATTTTAAGCTAGTGATTACGAATCCAGCATCATCCAGGAATGTCTTGATGTTATCCCTCACCACAATGATTTTTGTAAAGGAATCATCAATCCGTTTCAAAGAATTCTTTTCCTGTTCTTCTTTGGACGGATCATCCATTCGATAAGCGGATTGAATATACAGCTTCTTATTCCCCATGGTCGCCACAAAATCTACTTCCAACTGTATTTTTACACTTTTTCCATCTTTCTTGGAATTAACTTCAACGATACCCACATCCACGTTGTATCCACGGGCCAATAAATCATTATAGATTACATTTTCCATCAGATGAGTGGACTCTTGTTGACGAAAATTAAGTCGAGTATTACGCAAGCCCACATCGGCAAAGTAGAACTTAGAATTAGCCCCAATATACTTTCGACCCTTCACGTCAAAGCGCTGCGCTTCTGAAATCAGGAAGGAATCCTTCAACATTTGAAGATGATTGTAAATCGTCTTGGACGTGTAGGTAATCCCAAGTTCACTTTTGAAGGTATTCTCGATTTTGGTAGGATTGGTAAAGGATCCCGTCGAAGACGAAAGGACATTCACCAGCTTTGAAAGCGATTCCTCATTTTCAATGTTATTTCTTTGAACAATATCCTTGAGATACAATTCATCCACCAGATTTTTTAAATAATCGCTTTTTTGCTTATCAGTACGCAACTGGACAACTTTCGGCATACCTCCAAAAGTCACATATTCTTGCCAAGCCTCGTCAAAATCCTTTTTCTGCGCTGAAAAAAATTCCCTAAAGTTCAATGGATAAACATGGACTTGATCGCCACGCCCTCTAAATTCAGTCAATATGTCCGATGATAACATTTTGGAATTGCTACCAGTAACATAAACATCCACATTATCTTTTTGCAATAGCCCATTTAAAACGTTGTAAAACGTAATCTGGTCACCAGGCAAATTTGGGTTTTCGATACTTTTACAATATTGAATTTCATCAATGAGTACAAAAAATTTTTGCTTTCCCTTGACACGCTTTCTGATAAATTCTCCCAGAATCAATGGATTGCGAAGTTCTGCAAACTCATCGTTATCCAAAGCGATTTCAATAATCTGGGATTCTTTGACCTTATGACCTAGTAGATAATCGCGAAAAAGGTGGAATAAGAGGAAGGACTTTCCGGAGCGACGAAGCCCCGTCACAACTTTCACCATGCCATTATGCATGCGATTTACAAGTTGGTCAAGATAAAATTCTCGTTTGATCACCACCATATTCTATTCCATAAATTTTCGTCTAGACGCATTTTTATGGAATATAATATCGTGACAGTTGTTTTGCAAGGGGCGTTTGTATAAACAGTAGTTTTTACACAGGATCGTTGACGGGCTTGCTGTAGTCACGTTCACCGAAGAGAGCTGTACCCACGCGGATCATGGTGGAGCCTTCTTCGATGGCAACTTCCAGGTCGCCGGTCATGCCCATGGAAAGCTGATCGAAATTTGCAAACACGCCGCCCTTGGCCAAGTACTTCTGCTGGAGATTGCGGAGGAAGGCGAAGCATTCGCGGGAGTCCTCGGCGACGCCAGTGTTCTTGCCGATGGTCATGAGGCCACGGAATTTCAAGTGAGGGAAATCGCGGCCTTCCAATGCCGCCAAAAATTCATCCGCGCGGGCGATATCTAACCCGCTCTTGGTCTCTTCTTCGCCGGCGTTCACCTGAAAGAGAATTTCGAGAGTCTTATTCAAACCTGCGCAAACCTTTTCAAGTTTTTCAACCGCTTCCATGCTTGCGATGGAATGGATGCAGTCTGCGACGATGGCGGCCTTCTTCAGCTTGTTGCTCTGCACAGGACCAATCACATGACACTGCACAGGACATCCGTCAAGAGCCACACGGCGTTCGCTGAACTTGGATTCCGCTTCCTGCACGCGGTTCTCACCGAAGACCTTTGCGCCCAAGGCAATTGCATTTTCTACAGCTTCCGCCGGGTGAAACTTGCTCACCCAAACTAACAGCACAGATTCACGGGAACGGCCCGCCTGAGCGCAAGCGGCAGAGATTCTCGTTTCCAATTTAGCCAGCTGGCCACGCATTTCTTCAAGAGTAAATTCCATGTGCGCAGCACCCTATTTTTTCTTCGCAGACTTCGTCACCTTAACCGCGACGGTACTAGCCTTCGATTCTTTAACCTTTAAGCTTTCAGCTTTCAGCTTTTTCTCGCCGGGTTTCACAAAGAGAATCTTGATGATTTCGTCGATGTGCTTGTGAGAGTAAATCTTCAGGCCCTTCTTGGCGGGAGCGGGAAGTTCGTTCACATCCTTCAGGTTCTGGGCCGGCAAACGCAAGGTCTTTACGCCAGCCTGGAGAGCGGCAAGAGCCTTTTCGTTGAGGCCGCCGATAGCAAGGCAGGCGCCCGTCAGGCTGACTTCACCGGTGAAGGCGATATCAGGGGGGATGGGCTGCTTGGTGAATGCAGAGAGCAAGCACAAAGTCAGGGCGATACCGGCGGAGGGGCCATCCTTAGGAACGGCGCCTTCGGGTACGTGAATGTGAATGTCGGTCTTGCTCAGGTCCACATCAACGTCAAAGAGCGGCAGGCGTTCGCGGACAAGGCTCAAGGCAATCTGCGCAGATTCCTTCATCACGTCGCCCAGCTTACCTGTCATAATCAGGTTGCCCTTGCCACCAGCCAAGAGTGAACATTCGATAGGCAGAATCTCACCACCAACGCTTGTCCATGCAAGGCCTGTGACAACGCCCGGACGGCCGGGTTCCGGCAACTGGCTTTCCATAAAGCGGGGAGCGCCCAGGTATTCCTGCAAGGTCTTTTCGTTCAGTTCCTTTGCAAACTTCTTGCCCATCACCATGTCCTTAGCACGATGGCGAACGGTATTCTCGATGACGCGTTCGAGTTCGCGCACACCAGCTTCCCGCGTCCAGTCATGGATAATCCGGCGAATGGTTTCGTCGGTAAAGGAGATGTCCTTATCCAGGGCCACGCCGGTACGTTCGCAAATTTTGGGAATCAGGTAGTTGCTTGCGATCTTTTCCTTTTCGTGGGGATAGTAGCCCGGCAGGCGCACGACTTCCAAGCGGTCGTGCAACGCCTCGGGAATCTGGTTCTCGTTGTTTGCCGTCGCAATGAACAGCACACGGGAAAGATCCAGGCCCACTTCCATAAAGTGATCGGTAAAGTCGTGGTTCTGCTCCTGGTCCAAAACTTCGAGCATGGCGCTGGCGGGGTCGCCGCGGAAGTCACTAGCCATCTTGTCGATTTCGTCCAAAAGGATCACCGGGTTCATGCACTTGGCGCGCTTGAGGGCCTGAATGAAACGGCCTGGCATGGCGCCGATGTAGGTGCGACGGTGGCCACGGATCTCAGCCTCGTCGCGTACACCACCCAGGGTGATGCGCACAAAGTTACGCTGCATGGCCCTGGCGATGGATTCCACCAGGGTGGTCTTGCCCACGCCCGGAGGGCCCACAAGGCAAAGAATCGGAGCGTGACGCTCAGTACCGGTGAGCTTCAGAACGGCGATGTATTCCAGTATGCGTTCCTTCACCTTGTCCAGGCCAAAGTGTTTCGTATCCAGCTCGGACTTCACCTTCTTCAGGTTCAGAACCGTCTCGTTGTAGACACCGTAGGGTAACGTCAGGAACCAGTCCAGGTAATTGCGGCTCACCGCATATTCCGGAGAAGTGGGCTGCATCAGGCGCATGCGGCCAATTTCCTCTTCCAGCTTCTCCTGGATTTCCTTGGAGAACTTCTTCTCCTTGATCTTCTTGAGCAGCTGATCCGGCTCGGACTGGTTATTGTCACCGTCAAGTTCATCCTGCAGCTGGCGAATCTGTTCGCTGATGAACCATTCCTTTTGCTGCTGGGCCATCTTCTGGCGAACGTTCTGCTGAACCTTCACCATCACGTTGTCATTTTCGGAAGCAAGCTGCATCACCTGCAGCAACCGATCGGCTAAAGCGTTTATATCACCGATTTCCAAAAGACGCTGGCGCTCATCCAGGGACACCTGCAAAAAGGGAATCATGCCGTAGAAGGCGTTGATGTGGCTGTCCATGGTAAACAGGGCGTCCACCATGCCCTCGGCGATGTTACGGTGCATGGAGTATTCGCGGAACTGGTTCAGCACGACCTCGAACTTTTCGCACTTGTCGGTCATCAGGATCAGGGGGGAACGCTGGGAAACCGTAACCCGCATAAAGCCCTCGTCCATCGCAATGGAACGCAGGTCCACGACCACCTCGCCCTCCAGCACCACCTTGACGCAACCATTGGGGAAAGGCGTCACGTTGCTGACATGGGCCAGCACGCCCACGGAATACAAGTCCAGCATGGGATTCTCGATGAGTTCCTGCTCGATATTCTTCTGGGCGGCAAGGATAATCTCGTTGCCATGTGTTTCGGCATATTCCAGAGCCTTAAGGGAGACATCCCTGCCCACCAAAATGCGGCGGGTCGTTAGCGGAAATACAACAGCGTCTCTTAAGGGGAGCAGCGGGAAGGTCTTTGAAAAGTCAACAGCCAAAATTTCTTCTCCAGTTATTTTTCGACGACAAAAATAAAAAAAAGGATGTTGCCGCTGACCGGCAAGCAATCCTTTTAAAGCTTAAAGGGGGCGAAGAAAATCCGCTACGAAACCTTCTTGCGTGTCTTCTTGGCGGCGGAATCCCCGGCGAGGCCATCCACAAGGGAATCCTGCTTGGCGGAAGGATCCAGGTTCTTCTTCACCATGTCGGCGGTGACCACCAGCTTCTTGACGCCGGAACCCGGCAACTCGAACATGGCGCGCTGCAAGGACTTCTCCAGTACAGAACGAAGGCCTCGGGCACCTGTCTTACGGACCATGGTCTCGCGGACGATTTCCTTGAGGGCGCCCTCTTCGAACTCCAGCTCGATATCGTCCATGGCGAACATACTCTTGAACTGCTTTACAAGGGCGTTCTTGGGCTGCGTAAGGATGTTCAGGAGGGCGGCTTCGTCAAGTTCCTCCAGGGCTACGGCGATAGGCAAGCGACCAACGATTTCGGGAATCAGGCCGAACTGGATCAGATCATCGGGTTCCAAAAGCTTGAAGAGTTCACTCAGGGAATTTTCCTCGGCACTGCGGATGTCGGCACCAAAACCCATGCCACCCTTGTTGACGCGGCGGGCGATAATCTTGTCCAAAGTTTCAAAGGCGCCACCGCAAATGAACAGGATGTTGCGGGTATTCACCTGAACCAGGGCCTGCTCCGGATGCTTGCGGCCACCCTTGGGAGGCACGGCGGCCACGGTACCTTCGAGGATTTTCAGCAAGCCCTGTTGCACACCTTCGCCGCTAACGTCGCGGGTAATGGAAGGGTTCGCGGTCTTGCGAGCGATTTTGTCGATTTCGTCAATGAAGATGATGCCACGTTCGGCGCGGGCTACGTCGTAGTCGGCGGCCTGCAGCAGACGGACAATGATGTTTTCCACGTCTTCGCCCACGTAACCGGCTTCGGTAAGAACGGTGGCGTCGGCGATGGTGAACGGAACATCCAGGAAACGAGCCATGGTCTGTGCAAGAAGGGTCTTGCCGGAGCCCGTGGGGCCCACCAGCAGCAGGTTGGATTTCTCCACTTCCACATCATTCTTGGAAGTGTGAGTTTGTTTGTAACGCAGGCGCTTGTAGTGGTTGTAGACAGCCACGGAAAGTGCCATCTTGGCCTGGTCCTGGCCGATGACGAAGTCATCCAGGTGGGCCTTGATCTCGGTAGGGAGCGGAAGAGGCTTGGAGGCAATCTCCGCAGCCGCCTCGGCCTGCTTTGAACGGGAACGGTCTTCTTCGATAATGCGATGGCACATGGAGACGCAATCACTGCAGATATGCACCCCGGCACCCGTAATCATCTTTTCGACTTGCTCCGCCGGCTTGCCGCAAAAGCTGCAGGTCACCGTCGGATGGTTCTTCCCGTTACGATACATTAGATTCCCTCTTTACGCGGCACAAAAATTTCGTCGATGACGCCAAAGGCCTTGGCTTCTTCGGGTCCCATGTAAAAATCACGGTCGGTCTTTTCGCGGACTTCCTCGATAGACTTGCCCGTATGCTTGGCGACAATTTCTGCAAGGGTATCCTTGGTGCGGACAATCTCCTTGGCAGTAATCTGGATGTCAGTGGACTGACCGGTAGCGGCGCCGGACGGCTGGTGCAGCATGATGCGGGAATGGGGCAGAGCATAGCGCTTGCCCTTGGTTCCGGCAGCAAGGAGCACCGCAGCCATGGAGGCGCAGTTTCCGATGCAGATCGTAGCGATGTTCGGGCGAACATGCTGCATGGTATCATAAATGGCCAAGCCTGCCGACACGTAACCACCCGGGCTGTTGATGTACAGCGTAATATCCTTTTCCGGATTCTCGTATTCAAGGAAAATCAGCTGGGCCATCACATTGTTGGCCACTTCATCGTTGATGGGAGTGCCCAAGAAGATGATGCGTTCCTTAAGGAGACGGGAATAGATATCGTAGGCGCGTTCACCGCGTCCGGTGGTCTCAATGACGGTAGGGATGATCATTATGAGTTAACCTCTTTTACTTGGTTTCTTCGGCAGCAGCGCGGATCCCGACGATGAAGTCAGCAGCCATCTGGATGCGGAGTTCGTCGCGCAGACCGTTGATGCGGCCGGACTGACGGAAATGAGCCTTCAGGGACTCAAAGTCCACGTGATAGGCATTTGCCATGGCCTGGAGACGTTCGTCAACCATAGCCTGGGTAGGCTTAATCTTTTCTGCATTTGCAACGAAGTCAAGAATGCGATGCTTCTTGATTTCCTTGATTGCTTCCGGAGTGAGGGCCTTGAGCTGTTCCTCGGTGGGTTCCACCATGTCCTTTTCACTCTGGGCGTTGCGGTTCATGGACCAGCGGATGAGGTCCAGGATTCGAGCCTGGGGAACTTCGAACGGGTTTGCCTCGATGAGCTTTTCGATAGCTTCGTCGATAGCCTTGTTCTTGGCGGCATCCTTCTTCTGGTTGTCCAGGCCTTCGGCCAAATTCTTCTTCAGGTCCTCAACGTCCTTGACGCCGATCTGTTCAAAGAAAGCTTCGTCCATGGTAGGCGGAACGATGGCGCGCACGTCGGTGATCTCAACCTTGAACTGGGCTGTCTTGCCACGATAGCGTTCGTCCTTGTGGTCAGCCGGGTACTGGAAGTTGATTTCCTTGGTTTCGCCAGACTTGGCACCTTCGAGACCTGCATCGAATCCCGGAGAAGCGGATTCACCCAGGAGAGAGCGGAATTCCTTGTTAGCCGGGAGTTCCTGCTTTTCGCCGTTGATCACTACTTCGATATAGTTGCCGACAACCACGTCGCCCTTGGCGGCGGCGCGATCAACGTGTTCGTCCTTGCTCCACATCTGGACCAGACGATCATATTCAGCCTGGACTTCTTCTTCGTGAACGGCGGTGGCCGGAACGGTAACGCCGGTATCTGCGTAACCCTTGATGTCAATGACCGGATCAATTTCAACTTCCACCTTAAGAGCGATGTCAGCAGCCTTGTCGTCCTTGAAATCAACAACCTTCATCTGGCCTACGGGCAGGATGTTGGCCTTCTTGAGTTCGTCCTGAACAATCTTGTTCACAGTTTCGTCCACCACTTCGTGACGGATGGATTCACCGAACTGCTTCAGGATCATGGCCTTGGGAACCTGGCCCTGGCGGAAACCCTTAAGGGTGACCTGCTTCTTGTACTGAGAGAGCTTCTTTTCGAAAGGAGCAGTCAGGTCAGCCTGAGGAATGGTAATTTCGAGGGTGCGCACGGTAGCGCTGGTTTCTTTGATTTCAGCGGTCATTATAAACTCCGATAATCGGTTTAATAGAATAGATGATTTAATGAAAAACATGCGAGAGGAGGGAGTCGAACCCTCACACCGAAGTGCCAGATCCTAAGTCTGGTGCGTCTGCCAATTCCGCCACTCTCGCGATTTTGCACCCAAAGATACAAAAACCTAAAGACATTTGGAATTTAATCATCTATTTTATGCCTCGTTGCAAGCGTTAAAGAACATCAAGATCGGAGTTTTCATATCCCTGGTGAACATTCTCATCCAGGGCGTATCGGTCCTCGTCCAAAATATTATCGCAAGTAACCTGGGAATTGTAAAGTTCGGATACTTCGGAATTTTGCAAAGCGACTACACCATCTTCTGCGCCCTGGCGGACTTCGGCATGGCGACCCTCATCCTCGCCTTCTTCGGCAAGCGCGCCACCCAGGGGCGCCTATTTACGAACGTGCTGCAGCTGCGCCTTTCCATGACGGCAATCTCCGCCCTGGCCATGGTAGTATTCGCCTGCACCATCCGTAGGGACAGTCCCGCCTTCCTGGGGGAACTGGTCCTCGCCTTCGGCCTTCTCTTCCAACACGCCTTTTTCGACTGGTACTTCATCTGCGGCAACCTCTGGAAGAAACTGCTGATTTCCAAGGTGCTCCACACCATCTCCTACACCACCATCATGGGAATCGCCCTTTGGCATTTCCATTTCGACTCCATCCCGGCAATCGCCGCGGCCATGGTGGTGGCGGCACTGCCCGCCTTTGGTTTTGGCGTAAGACAGGCGTTCAGCCTTAAGGTACTCCGAATCGGCAGGCACGCGAAGAAGTTCTTTGCGCTCATGTTCAAGTCGGCCTGCCCCTACGCCCTTTCAAGCCTTGCAAGCTTCGCCTACCTGCCCGTAGGCCTCTACGCAGTGGCAAGCTTTGCCGACGAAAAATTCCTCGGCGCCTACAACTTTGCGCATAAATTAACAATTCTGGCGTCAAGCCTCATGGTTAACTTCATATCCTCGAGTCTCATCACCCTGCACCAAACCGACAGCAGGACACTCCACCTGCGCGACCAGATGACCTTTACGCTATTTATCGCCGCGGTATCCTCGCCCTTCTGGCTCTTCCCCCAGTACACACTCAAGATCATCTTCTTTGCCGCCCCATGGACAGACGAGGTCCTTAAGGCCAGCTGCTACTGCCTGCGCATCCTGTCCATGTCCCTGATACTGCAGGCAACCCGCATGGGAATGATTTCCACCATGCTCAAGGAAAAGCGCACCTGGCTTTACGGCATCATGATTTCCGTCGGGGGAGTTCTAAACATAGCCACCTGCCTCGTCGGAAGCCAGCTGCTCAACAGCCAGTACATACCGCTGCTGACCCTTACCGGCGACCTACTGCTGAGCCTGCAGCTGACAGCCTACTTCACCAGGCACCACCGACTCGGATGGTAAGGCCTCGGCCCCTTTCGCGCCCAGCTTCGTCTGCCTTGCGCATACCGTTGTAATAAAGAACAGTATCATGCCCCAGGCGCAGTACAGTCCCTGCTTATAGGCAGAAGTAAAGAACCACCACCCCACAAAGTAGATGAAGTAGGTATAGAAGAGAATCTGCCTAGGCGTAAAGCGACCGCAGAATTTCAGGTGCAGGGTCGTAAGGGCGATGCCGCACAGAAACGGCACCAGGAACACGCCAAAAATGTGGAAGTCCTTGTAGATATCCCAAAGGTAGTTCACCGTATTGAAGCCGAACACCTTCTGGATGCGATCGTTGAATGAGTCGTCCCAATGGTAACTGGTCTTAAACGAACCCGGGAGACGGGCGTATTCAAAAATACCGCTAAAGAAGTCTATGCCGTAAGTATGCGGATGAATCTCCCTATCCGTAGGCGGGTTAAGCGCATAATCCAGGTTCCAATAGTTGTTGGCCACATACTTGTAGGGAAGCTCCATCACCACGTCGAGGGCCTTGCCCTCCAGGGATCCACCGCCGTACTGGTTACGCACGTTACCTATGGAAATAAAGGCCACAACCGCAAGCATGAGCACCGAGGCGATCACTATGGGAGAAATCCTCTTGAACAGGTAGTTAAGCAAGATCAAGAAGAAGCCCACGTTGAAGAACAGCGCCGTTCTGTTGGGATATGCCACCAGGTTAATGACGATAGTCACAAGGACCATGACCGCAGAAACTCTGCGAACCCAGTTCACCGAATTGTACTTCTTGAAACTTGCCACGCCGAACAGCAAAATACACAGGGGGCCGCTGCTGAACAGCACAGGAAAATAGCCGTAGTCAATATCCTTGCTCATCCACTTCGACGGATCTTCCGCAAATATGATCGGAGAACCCACCACCTGGATAATCTTGAAAACACCTACGATGAAAAACGCAAAGACGACAAAGGACAACGCCAGATGCAGTCCCCAGTTATAGTTTTCCGCTGGGAGAACCTTGGCGATATTAACCTTGAATCCCTTGGACTTCGCCACCAGGCGCGCCAGAATGCAACCGCTGCAAAAGGCAAACATACCAAGTCCCCAAACCATCCATGTCGTGGGCTTGAAGTCCGTCATGGCATAGTCAACCTTGAGATAGGAAATGGCCAGGGTAATGCACTGAGAAAAGACATACACCGTCATGGGGCTAAAGAAATCCTTCTTCAACCACCACGACTGGAACAAGCAAAAAATGACAACAAAGAAAAGGGCGGAACTAACCGGATAATCAACCACCCAGGACAACATGACTTAACCCTTGGACTTCCTGAAGAAACCCTTGAATGTCTTCCATTCCCTGGATACGGGCGTTTCGCGAGTGGATTCAACTTCAAGATAGCCGATGACGTTGCAAACGATGGTCGCCAGGAGGAACGCCACGGCGAACACAAACACCAATGTCACTCCACGAAGAGGATAAACCTTCTTGTTATTCTCCCAGGGCGGTTCAAGCACATGCAAATTGGTCAGCATCTTGGCCTCCTCCAACCGCATCTGTTCGCTCTGCTGACGCAACAACTTGTACATAGCCTCCTGCACCCGAATCTCGGATTCACGGCGAACGTATTCGGCCCCAAGCTCCGGCGACTTCTTCAGCGGCACCATGCCCATATTGGAATGCTTGCCGTTGAGAGTTCCATTCACGGCGGCGTTGACACCCTTGTAGCGCTTGGAAAGTTCGTCGTAACGCTTGCTATTCTCGCCACGGTCAGCCTTTTCAAAAGCCATCTCCATGGCAACCTCCTCACGCTTGGCCTGCAAGGCGCTCAGGTACTTGAGGGAAGATTCCAGCTGAATTTCAGGATCGTAGAAGTTGTTGTCCACCTGGAACTTCACAAATTCCGCCATCAGGGAGTCCAGGTTCCTTTCGCAGGAATCCAGACGGCTCTGGAAGTAAATTCTGGACTGCCTCGCCTGCGAAGTCTTGAAAGCATTGAACGCAGAGTCCGCCTTTTCAAGAATAAAGGCAATCATCCTGGCCGCCAGGCGATAGTCCTCATCCTCGATGGAAATGGCGAACATGTCCTCCTTGTTCATCTCCACGCCAAAGTTCTTGCGGAACTTCTTTAACATGTCGGCATGAAAGTCACCGTCAAATTCGTAATGGTTCACCAGGTCAAACTCCCTTATGACCTGGTCATGGAGCTCCCAGGAGTTCAGGATCGTCCATACCGCATTCGCATCGTCGTCGGAAGAAGACAATCCCAGCAGGGAGCCCATACCGGATGCACCGCCCAGCATCGAGCTCAAGCCACTTAGCGAAGACTGAGAGGCGGCGGGAGGGGTCACCACGGCCGTAGCCGCATACACAGGCTTGATCACCCACATCACCAAGACAAAGGCAACAAGCACCGGCAGAATCAAGATAAAAAGGAACAACTTGAAATGCTTCAAGTTATTATTCATCAGCCGAAGGCAAGTTTCAATAAATCCTGCAGATTCCTGCTTTTCCATATAACAACTACTTGTAATTAACGTAAATGATGAACGCAGAGGATATAACGGTCAAAAGCGAAGCCAGGAACAAGGTAAAATCCTTGAAGGATTCGTAATGACTCTTGGGAACCTCGATGTAGTCTCCAGGTAAAATCTGATCCTCGGTTACACTCAAGGAAAGGGCCTCGGGTTCCGTTCCACGCCACACCTTAATCTGTTTCCAGGAACCCGTAATGGGGTTGATACCTGCAGCGGCGGCATAGTCAATAGCATGCCAGGTAGGTTCATAAGGATAGCGACCGATAAAGTTCACGGCACCTCCCACATATACCAGCATTTCCTGAACCGAGAATTCAATTTCCGTATTTGCGGCAACAACAGTCTGCTTCATTTCGGAAAGGGAAATCCAGCGAGGAGCCTTTCCCGGCTCACGTACGCAAACAGCCTTATAACCGAAGTTGTGCAAACGGGTTCCTCCAGCCAGGTCAAAGTAATCCTGAATGGTACGGCCTTCCTTGTAGGCTACGCTAGTACGGTACCCGGGCAAAATGATCGCAATATTATCACCCATCGCCACAAAGGGAACGTAAACCTTGTCACCCTGTTCAAGCATCACATCCTCATCAAAGCGACCTTCGGCAGCCATGGCGTTGTAGTTTACATGCAACGTGTCCTTGCCACGGATAATCCAGATATCCTCCGTATTCGCATTGACAAGTGTACTACCCACCTGACGGATAAAGAAGCTCAAGCGCGTCTGAGCATCCACCAAGTGCTGGCCTACCTGGCCGACGGCGCCCATGGCATTCACCCTAAACTTCTTGAGCACGGACAGCTGAACGAAGCAGAACTCCCTCTTGTAACGCTTGGACACCATATCCAGGATCAGCTGACGAGCCTCGCTCAGAGTTTTACCGCCGACATTGACGGCGCCGCATTCCTCCACAGAAAGGGAACCATCCGGGTAAATCTGCACGGACAGGTACTGGTCTTCAAGCATCAAGTCCAAAAAATCTCCAGGACCCAGAACATAATTGGAATCCACGGCAACCTCAGCATATGTAGGCGTCAGGGCGACATTGCTTCGGGTGGACAATCCAGAACTCTTCTTGCTCGTCAGCGAACTGAACGAAATATCATCCGAGAAGCCGACACTAGCTAAAAGAAAAATCAACGCAATAATAAGGCGCATCAAAAAACCATTTTCAAAAAAATTCAGATAGTCGTAAAAATACAAAAAACAAAAAGACAAGCAAATTCAAAACATTGTCTGGCAATAAAAAAACACCTGCAACGAAAAAAAGCCCGGCCTTGCGACCGGACTTTTTCAAAGCTTTTGCCTAAGAATTAGACAGACTTGCTTTCGCCTTCAACCATGTCAACAGCTTCGGGCTTGGCAGCGTCAGCGGCCTTCTTGGTCTTCACAACGATTTCGTCTTCGACGAGACCAACAAGAGCCATTTCGGCAGCATCACCAGCGCGGTTCGGGCCAAGCTTCAGAACGCGAGTGTAACCACCGTTACGAGAAGCATAGCGCGGGCCGATAGTGTTGAACAGGTCCTGGAGAACCTTCGGGTCCATGATGAAGCGAGCAGCTTCACGACGTGCAGAAAGGTCACCCTTCTTGGCATAAGTGATCATGCGATCTACGCAGCTACGGACCAGCTTGGCCTTGTGCAGAGTAGTGCGCACATAGCGGTTGCCCTGTTCGGTTTCCATACCCTTTCCGATGATGGAAGTGGTAAGGGCGCGGAGGATGGCACGCTTGTGTTGGGCATTAACACCCAGTTTCTTATTTTTTACACCGTGTCTCATTTTTAATCCTTCAAGTAGTCATCGACGTCCATGCCAAAGCTGAGGCCCATGGAGGTCAATACTTCGTTAAGTTCAACCAAGGACTTACGACCGAAGTTCTTGTATTTGAGCATATCGTTTTCCTTGTTGCGCACAAGTTCG
>JAZLKH010000025.1:0-6610 GCA_045597545.1 Fibrobacter sp. | reverse complement strand
ATGTGTGTCTCCAATTATTGGGTTAACTATATAAAATCGTGATTTTATAAAAATCCAACGTAAAATTACATAGTTTTTGAACAAAAAATCAAAATATTTTTTAAAAAAATGCGGTTTTATCCGTCGTAACATCGTTTTTTTTGCAACCAAACGTAAAATGATAGTGAAAAAACGCACTTTTCGAGGGCAAATTCGCTTTTTTGCAGCATTTGTAACCCCTATTTTACCTTTTTTATAGTAATTTTGGCCCCATGGATTGCTTACCAAGAAACTTGAGACTCTGGGTGGTCACCTGTCCGGACGACTTCTCCGCTGAATACGACGATATCGAGGAAATGTTCCGCAGAGGGCTATCTCGGCTGATTCTGGACAAGCGGCGCAACTCCGCAGATGATTACGAGCGTTGGATTCTGAGTCTTGCCATGGAGTACCGCGACCGCGTATGGGTCCGTGGGACTCCCGATGTGGCGGAGCGCCTGGATGTCCGTGGCTGTGTTGCCGAGGCCCGTAGCTTTATGGGGGAGGTTCCCGAATGCTGGAAGCGGGTGAACTGCGTAGCCATTTGCCGAAGCGTTGATGAATACAACCAGCTGCCGGATTGGATTAGCGGTGCCATCATGGGACCGTTCTATCAGCCCCTGTCCGCCATTGAAGCGGTACCCACCTTGGAAATCACGGCACTGAGCGCCTTGTCTGAACCGCCAAGAATACCATTGATCGGTTGGGGTGGGGTTGAGCCCGAAACTATGGCTCAATTTAAGAAAATGCCTCTAAACGGGGTGGCCGTGCTTGGCGGAATCTGGAACTACGCTGACGTGATTAATGCCTTTATTAAGATGCTGAGAGCTTGTTCGGGCGCCAAAATGTGATTTAAAACATACCAAAAGTAGATTAAATGGCTTTTTTGTGAAAAAATCCGCAAATTTCATTCCAACTTGGAATAAAACAACTTGATTTATTTTGAATTATAAGCATATATTATAGACATGGATATTGGACGTGCAAAAATTTTAGTCGTAGACGACACCAAGACGAATATCGAAGTCTTGGAAGGTATTTTGTCTAACGACTACGACATCTGTGTAGCCCAGGATGGTAAGAAGGCCCTTAAGTTGGCGGAGAAGGTTAAGCCGGATCTGATTCTCTTGGATGTGATGATGCCCGAGATGGATGGTTACGAAACACTCCGTCAAATGCGTTCAAATGGCTTTGTTACAAACACGCCCGTGATTTTCTTGACTGCAAAGGCCGATTCCAAGAGCGAACAGATCGGTTTGGATCTTGGTGCCGTCGACTATATCACAAAGCCCTTCAATCCTGACCTGGTTCGCTTGCGTATCAAGAACCAGCTGGAATTCAAGCACCAGCGCGATCACTTGAACGATATCGTAAACGAACAGACCGATGAACTTCGCATGACTTTGAACGTGATGTTGAACTGCCTAGGTTCCTTGGCAGAACATCGCGATACCGATACGGGCGAGCATATCAAGCGTACTCAGGTTCTGGTGCAGATGCTTGCCGAAAAACTGATGTGCCATCCGAAATTTGCCGCAGCTATTCCCAGCAAGGAATTCATCGACTACTATGCAAGTGCTGCACCACTCCACGATATCGGCAAGGTGGGCATTCCTGATGAAATCCTGCGTAAGCCTGGTCGCCTGGATCCTGACGAACGCGCTGTAATGAGTGAACATCCTCAGATTGGCTATGATGTGTTGATCAGAGCTACCAGGGCGCTTGGGGACAAGCCCCTGGTGAAGATTGCTGCGGACATTACCCTTTACCACCACGAACGCTGGGACGGTGCCGGTTACCCCACCAAGAAGAAAGGTGACGAAATCCCCGTGGGCGCACGACTGATGGCTGTTGCCGACGTGTATGACGCCTTAGTATCCAGTCGCCCATACAAGGCTCCATTCCCTCACGAAGTGGCTGTAGATGAAATTCGAAAGGGGAGCGGAACCCAGTTCGACCCCGATGTTGTAGATGCTTTCCTTTCAATAGAACAGGAAATTCCCGCCTTGTACGAAAAATTCAAGGATGCTCAATAGGTATCCTTAGCAGGAATTGAATAATCGTGGCTCACAGTCCTTTAAACGCACAACGTAGACGTCTTCATTGGAAGATTTCCCTGGTGTACAGTTTGCCGGTCATCGTTGCCGCCGCTGCACTCATCTTTATTTTCAGTTCATCCGTAAAATCCATTCTGGTCACATCGGCCTACAATTCTACCGAAGCCAACTTGGCGGACAAGGTGGTTGCGGAACTGGACAATGTCCTTAAGGACCATGAGGAAAAGTTCCTGGCTACGGTCAAGAAATTTCAGCAGGCCACCGGAAAGGAAAGCCAGAACAAGTCTATTCTTACAAAGCAGTTGCAGGCAAGCGATGGCATTATCGACGTTTACTACGGCAACAGGGACGGCGAATACCTGTCCGCAAAGGGCAATAAGCTGGACACGGAAAAGTCCGAAGTGCGTACTACCGGCTGGTACCTGGAATCCTCCCGCAAGAGGGGCTTGGCCTTTACTGGTCCCGAGGTCCGTGCCGATATCAACAAGCAGGTGATGACATTGTCTTACCCGATCTGGGATAAGAACAAGAAGTTCCGGGGAGCCGTTGCCGAGGATCTTGACCTGCATAAGATTCGACTTGCCATGGGCAACTTGGCTCGAGACGAAGGTGGTATCACCATCTTGATCAGCCAGGAAAACGACAATCTGATTACTTATTTCCCTTACGAGACAAGTCGCGGCAAGGTGCTGCAGGATAGCGTTCAAGGTCTCTTGCAGCTTATATCCAGCAATTTTGCAACGGACACTCTGAAGGCAGGAACAGTACTACGCTTCGAAAAGGCGAACGAGCAGCGCCAGCACATGGTGTTCATGGTTGCTCCCCTCAAGAGTTCTCCTTTTTATGTTGTTCATGCTATGCAGCAGAACCGAATTGTTGCAGGCATCGAGCGCAACATGACCACGGTTATTTTTGTAGTGTCCATCGCCGTGATTTTGCTGATGGGCCTAGCCGCGCTTATTGCTCATATCCTGTTCAAGAAGTTTATTCAGCGCGACTTGAACGATAGCGTTAGTTCCAGTACTATGTTCGATACGCTGCTAGGTAGCGACAACTTTAGATTGATTCTAACAAATGATTCCTTTGACATTTTGCATGCCAGTGCCTATATCGTAGATTTCTTGAACGGCGGCGAGGATATCAAGGGCGAAATCCTGTTTAAGTATTTCCCTTCGGATCAGTTTAAGAAGTTTGCCCATCGCGTTGCCATGGGCGGCGAGATGCATGCCAGTGAACGTAAGATTCTAGTTCCGGTGAGAAATTCGGAAGGGGAGATGGCCTGGTGGAGCATCTTCTTCCAGGTTCTGGTAGAAGACGACGGCGCCATGCGTTTCCTGTTCATGATCAATGATGAAACCAGCGGTATCCAAAAGGATACCATTTTGGACACGATTATGCTTTCCGCTGATCATTCCATCTTGGTGATTTTCGATCGTGATCGCAAGGTGAAGTACGTATCCAAGCAGCTTGCAGATTTCCTCGGCGTAGAATGGCGCAAGATGATTGGCATGTCGGTGGAGGATTTTAAGACTACAGGCGTTCCTGAGAATGTAATTGCCGCTCTCAAGGATTCCTTTGACTCCAAGGAAATTTGGAAGGATTCCTTTATGCTGAAGTCCGAGGTGACCCAGAACGAAATCTGGTTCCGCGGAGAAGCTTGTACTTTGAGGGTGCAGGAATCTGTCGTGGGCTACATGCTATCCATGATCGACATTTCCGAAGTGGTGGCGGCTCGAGAAATTGCAGAACAGGCTACGCAGGCCAAGAGTGAATTCCTGGCTAACATGAGCCATGAAATCAGAACGCCGATGAATGCCATTATCGGCATGGCTCACCTGATTTCTGAAACCCAATTGGATGAACGTCAGCGTGGTTTTGTGGATCGCATCAGCAGTGCAGCGAAGTCCTTGCTGGGGATTATCAACAATATTCTGGATTTCTCCAAGATCGAGGCTAAGAAGCAGGAGCTGGAGATTACCCAGCTGGTTCTTCCCGATGTTATCGGAGAGGTTGCCGCCCTAGCCGAAGTCCGTATCGCCGGACGCCCCATCGAATTGATTATCGATATCGACCCGGAAATTCCGGAAACGCTGATGGGCGACCCCTTGCGTCTGTCCCAGATCTTTACGAACCTGATCAACAACGCTACCAAGTTTACCGAAAAGGGCGACATCACGCTTATCGTCAAGATGCTACAGCGTAACCCCAACAACGTAAAGCTTTCGTTCTGCATCAAGGATACCGGTATCGGTATGACGCCGGAACAGGTGGGCAAGTTGTTCAACGCCTTTACCCAGGCGGATGGTTCCACCACGCGTAAGTACGGTGGTACAGGTCTTGGCCTGGTGATTTCCAAGTCACTCGTGGAACTCATGGGCGGTCAGCTGCAGGTGGAGAGCGAGGCGGGTGTGGGAACCAGGTTCTTCTTTACCATTACCTTGCCGGTCGCAGCCAATGCGGGTGAACCTCGCTGGAAGAAGGTTTCTGCCTTCCGCAACAAGAATGTGCTGCTGGTGGACGATTGCGATAATCTTCGTGACGTGCTGCGTCATTACCTCGAAAAGCTGCAGTGCGTGGTGGAGGAGGCTCACTCCGTAGACGAGGCCTTGGACTTGATCCAGGCTCATGAAGAAGCCAACGAGGCTCCTTACGACTTGTTCCTGGTGGATTTCGCCATGCCCATCCTGAATGGCCTTGAATTCGCCCGTGGCCTAGGAGAATCCATGCGCAACGTGCCCAAGGTCTTGATGCACCCGCTGCATTTTGACGAAGCCCAGACCGAAAAGGCCGTTAGCCTTGGCTACAATAGCTTTGTGCCCAAGCCGCTGCAAATGGGTTCCCTGCTTAGTGGCTTGCAGGAAGCCATGGGCGAGGATTTGACGTACCAGAAGGCTGCCAAGAAAGAAAAGCGCAAGATTTACTTTAAGGAAGCTAAGATTTTGCTGGTTGAAGACAACCAGATGAACCAGGAACTGGCCGTCTCCTTGTTGAATAGTGTTGGCCTTACCGCCATGATAGCCAACAATGGTAAGGAAGCTCTGGATCTGCTAAAGGAGAATGCCTTCAACCTGGTGCTTATGGATATTCAGATGCCTGTCATGGATGGCCTTACCGCAACTAGGATCATTCGCGAAAAGCCTGAGAAGTACTTCAAGGAAGTGCCTATCCTGGCCATGAGCGCTCGTGCCTTCCAGAAGGATACCGAGGAATGTTTCCAGGCTGGGATGAATGCCCACATTGTAAAGCCCATCGACCCGACGCTGCTCTACGAGGAATTGGCTAAGTTCCTGCCCATTGACGCTACTGCCGCAGAAAAGAACAGCATCGTGAACATCATCAAGAAGGAAGGCGAGATTTCTGCCGAAGACCAGTCCTTCATCGCCATGTTCCAGAAGATTGCCGACTTCGATGCATCCCTTGGCTTGTACCACGCCAACAGTAACCGCAACATCTATCTGAAGATTCTTCAGGGATTCGTACGCGATTACGGTGGCAAGGCGTTCAACCTTAGAAAGGTGGTGGAGAACAACCAGTATGACGAGGCTACCCGTATCGTTCATACCATCAAGGGACTTTGCGGTACCATTGGCGCAGGAAAGATGCAGTCCATGAGCCAGAATATCGAGAGCCAGCTGAACCAGAAACAGTTGAATCAGCAGGAGTTCAATATCTATGAACACGACCTGCAGACTCTTATTTCTGCACTGGATTCTGCCCTTTCCAATATCGCCATGGAACAATCTGCACCTTCGACAAAGAAGAAGGATCCCGATGCCCAGAAGAAGCTGGCGGCCGCCATTGAAAGTTTGAAGACTGCCGTGGATTCCTGTTCCTCTACCCAGTGCAAGCGCGCCCTGGATGCCATCGAAAACATCGCATTTGAAGGCAAGCAGGATATGCTGCTGCAGAAGCTTAAGGACCAGATAGAGGATTATGACTTTACCGAGGCCGAGGATACCCTTGAAGCCCTGGAAAAGACCTTGGGATAAAAACTAGTGCCATGCGGTGGCCGCGATAAAGGCCAGCGCAATGATGATGGCGACAATGGCTCCAATGATATTGGCGGCCTTGCCGCTTTTCTTTTTACCGAATTCATTCTCCAGAATCTCCTCGTAGTCGGGGAGTTCTTCGTCGGCGAATTCGGCACCGTCTTTCCAGCCGGTATTCTTGTCGCTACCGCAGTGGCGGCAGAAGGTGGCGTCGGGTTTCAGCTCCGCGCCGCAGTGGGGGCAGGTGTTCATAGGTTAAAGGGTAAAGGTGGATGGTGTGTAAAGCTTAGAGCTGAGCGGGCTCTATCCGTGAACGAAAAGACCTGCCTTGTGGGGCAGGTCCTTTTCGTGAGAGCGAGTGCCTAACACAGGTTCTTTACCCGAGTTTAGCACGAGCGGTCATTAAAGCTTGTCGTTAGAACCAAGAACGTCAACGATCTTGTGTTCGTACATCTTCTGCATGTTTTCGCGAGCCGGCTTCAGGTACTGACGCGGGTCGAAGTGATCCGGGTGTTCGTTGAAGTACTTACGAACTGCAGCAGTCAT
>JAZLKH010000024.1:0-9151 GCA_045597545.1 Fibrobacter sp. | reverse complement strand
CGCAATGCACCAGTACGCTCCGCTCGCTCTCGCCGAAGACAATGGCAACGAAGCCAATGCCGGTGACTCCCGCGAAAAGGCAGGTGTCAAGGATGCCAAGGGCAATCCGATGTATGCCGACTGGTACGGCGACGACCATCTGTGGATCGTTCTCACTGTTGCCAACTACCTCAAGGAAACTGGCAAGCTCTCTCTCCTCGACGAAGAAATTCCGTACTACGTTGCTGGCAAGAAGCGCGCTGACCGCCCCAAGGGTACAGTCCTTGATCACTTGAAGCGTTCTGTTGCATTCAGCCGCAACAACCTCGGCAAGCACAAGCTCCCGCTCCTCGGCTTCGCTGACTGGAACGACTGTATGAACCTGCCGCTGGGTGCAGAATCCACCTTCAACACTGCCCTCTATGCTAAGGCATTGCTCGAATTGATGGACATCTGCGAAACTCTCGGCGACAAGAAGGCTGTTGCTCAGTACAAGGGCTGGTATGAAGATGTCAAGAAGGCATTCAATGACAGCGCTTGGGACGGCAAGTGGTGGACTCGTTGGTTCGATAAGGAAGGCAACGGCTACGGCGTGAACAAGGCCAAGTACGGTAAGATTTACTGTAACGGTCAGTCCTGGCCGGTTATTGCCGGTATCGCATTCGGCGACCGCGCAGTCCAGGGTATGGACAGCCTGAACAAGCTCCTGAACACCAAGTACGGCGTAAAGAGCTCTACTCCGGGTTACCGTGGCTTTGAACCGGCTGTGGGTGGCATCTCCACCTATCCTCCCGGAGCAAAGGAAAACGGCGGTATCTTCCTCCACACCAACCCGTGGGTGATGATCGCTGAAACTATCCTCGGCCGTGGCGACAAGGCTTTCGAATACTACTGCCAGATCAACCCGGCAGCAAAGAACGACATCCTCGACGTATTCGAATCTGAACCCTACTGCTACCCGCAGAACATCCTCGGTGACGAACACAAGCAGTTCGGTATGGGCCGTAACGCATGGCTCTCCGGTACCTCTTCTTGGACCTACCAGGCTGCTACCCAGTTCATCATCGGTGTACGCGCTAGTTTCAAGGGCCTGATCGTTGATCCTTGCATTCCTTCCAAGTGGGGCGAATTCAAGGTGACCCGTAAGTTCCGTGGCGCTACCTACGAAGTGACCGTGAAGAACCCGAAGCACGTCTGCAAGGGCGTTGCCAAGATGGTTGTCGATGGCAAGGAAGTTGAATCCAACATCGCACCGGTGTTTACTAGCGGTACTCACAAGGTCGAAGTAACTCTGGGCTAAAATTTCCCATAGCCGTCGCAATAGTTCGTCGTTCGCCCCCTTACGTACTACTTGTACGCTACGGGGGCTCACTCCTGCTCTTGCTAGGCTCTGAAAAATTTTCGAAGAGGAGGTTCTGGAAAGGACCTCTTCTTTTTTTGCATATACTCTCGCTAGGTTATCTGTGATTTTTGAATCTGAAAAGATTTAAAGAGGCTCGTCTGCAAAGGTGGGCTTCTTTTTTATTTGGAGTTTGTAGATTTGTCTGTAGGATGTTTTTGAAATTGCTGGCTTGAGGTTGCTCATGAAAAAGATATTCCTTGCTCTCGGAACTTGTGCGTTTGCGCTGGCTTTGGGCCTTGCTGCATGTGGCGAAGACGGTTCTTCAAACGGACTGACAAATGACCATGACTTTGATTACGGCGAGTTTACCGATGCCCGCGATGGTCAAGTGTACAAAACGGTTACCATTGGCACCCAGACCTGGATGGCGGAGAACTTGAACTACGACCCGGGTAACGTGTCTAGCATGGGTTCCTATGCATGGAGCGGCTGCTATGGCAATGAGTCTAGTAATTGTATCAAGTATGGTCGCCTGTACACCTGGCAAGTTGCCATGAACAATGCAAGCTGTGCTTATGGCAAAACCTGCAGTGCTTCTCTAAATCCGACGGCTCCGGTCCGTGGTGTTTGCCCCAGTGGCTGGCACCTGCCTAGTCATAGAGAGTTCGAAGAGCTGATCAACTACATTGACCCGTCTTTCGGATATAACCATACTGATGATGCTAGTTCATCTACTGCAGGCGAGTATCTGAAGTCCAAGTCCGGTTGGAACTCTAACGGTAATGGGACGGATGCCTACGGTTTCTCTGCGCTCCCTGGTGGCAGCTGGTACTACGGTGGTGGCTTCTACGACGAGGGCGACATCGCTATCTTCTGGTCATCGGGCGAGTACTATGACGACTACGCCTTCTACTTGTGCTTGGACTACAATAACGAGAATGCGTACCTCCGCTACAGCTACAAGTACTACGCAAGGTCGGTTCGATGTCTCAAGGACTAAAGCGATGGTGAGTACAGCAAAAGTAAGCTTGCTTACTTTTATTGTCGAACCTAAGCGTAGGCGCTTCAGCGTCCTCTAACTAGACCGACGTAAGTCGGACTAGCGGTTGGCTAATGTAAGCCAACCAAAACAGGCCGCCATGCCGCAAGGCAAGGCGACCCGTTTTTTTTCACGAAAAATAATGTTAATTATAAATGACTTTTGGATGTTTAAGTATATTGACATTGTGCTCAAAATATGTTATGTTTCTATTTGGAGCTTGTATGAAAATAGATCAAGAGCAAATGAGTGTGTTGAAAGAACTGAGGGTTCGCGCAAGCCTTTCGCAGGCACAGGTTGCAGAAAAGTTGGGTGTTGTTCGACAGTCCTATATTAAGTACGAAAATGGATCTGCGGAACTTCCTTTGTCGGTTTTGCGTAAGTTGGCTCAACTTTACGATGTTGAGTATTCTTGCCTGATAGATAATGTTATGCCGGAGGAACCGCAGTATCTTGTAGATACATCTGTTAATTGTTGCAAAGAAGCTGCTGCGACCTATAGTGCGTCCATTAACATTTCCGGTCAAAATCTCGCAAAGTTTTCAAATGTATTCCTTTATGTCTTAAGGAATATTGGTGCCAAGCCAAATGTCGGTCAGGGGGTCTTGTTCAAGCTCCTGTACTTTATGGATTTTGATTTTTATGAAATGTATTCCCATCATTTTATGGGGCTTTCCTATTTAAAGGGAGCGTCGGGGCCGACACCTGTGGATTTTTCTAGGACGATACGTTTCTTGAATAAAAATGGTGTGGTAGATGAAGTTAGAACGACGAATTATCAGCAGGATATGGTGAAATTTTTACCTGTTGTAGAACCGAATCTTGAATTGCTTAGTGCGCAGGAACTGCTGCATATAGATCGCACACTGCAAAAATATTCAGATAAGACTTCTGCTGAACTTGAAAAAATCTGCGAGCAAGATGCTCCTTGGCAAAAGGCCAAAGCAAGAGATATTCTTAATTATGAAGATGTTTTTAGCCGGTCAAAGGAAATGTCTGTAAGGAACCCTGCAATGGTAAATAGAAAACCTTTAGACTTTACGAAATACAATACGCATTCCCGTGTATGGAACGATAACGTTCAGGAACTGGTTAATGATCTTCGGAGGGACCGTGGATAAGGTATTCATTGATACGGCTCCCATTATCTATTTGCTAGAGGATCATCCCTTATTTTCGGAATCCAGTCGAAAAATTGTGGGGGAGTATTTTGAAAGCGGTTCTGTTCTTTGTACTTCTGTTTTGACATATACAGAGTTTTCGGTGCATCCGTATCGTAGTGGGCATCCTGAAAAGGTGGATGATCTAGAGTCGTTTGCGAAGGATTCCTGTCTGCAGGTATATGATGTTTCAAAAGAGATTGCCTTGAACGCTGCAAAATTTCGGGCGAAATATGCCGGCTTGAAGTCTATGGATTCTTTGCAATTAGCCTGTGCGGTAAATAAAAACTGTTCTGTATTCTTGACGAACGACAAACAATTGTGCCAAGTTGACGAAATTCATTGTCGTCTAATTGAATAATGAGTCCGTTGTTCCAAACACCGGATGGACTTTTACAGGAACAAGGACGAGGTCTCTTTTTGCGATTTTTTACTTATATTCCCTGGTAAGGAGTGCTTTATGTTTAAGGGAGTTTTGGGCTGTTTGATTTCGGTTGGCCTGCTTGGCTTTGGGGCTGCGACGGTGAATGCCGCTGGCCTTGTTGAACAGAATCTTGATTACTCAGACCACTTGCAGGAACTGCATAATCCTGCTCGCGGAACCACCCATCACAAGGGTTTTTACCTGCGACCGGGGAAGGCCTTGGATTTGAAATCCAACGGTACGGTCTATAACGACTTTATGCGTTTTCTCATTGACCTGGGCGGTTTCTCTAGCAACGCCTGGGAAAAGGATGCGGATGGCAACAAGGTGTCTCGCGGTGTTTCGCAGCCGCTTGATGAAGTTTCTTTGAACAATGTGCGGAGTGCCTTGGATTCCCTGCGTCGCCGTGGGGGAGCCTGCACCATTCGCGCTTCTTACGATATCGACTGCCGCGGTTCCCAGGATCCGGATGTGGAGACCACTTTAATTCACACGAAGCAGCTGGCGGAACTTTACAGCGACTACGAGGATGTGATTCACTTTGTGGAGCTGGGAATGTTCGGCACCTGCGGCGAGATGACTACGGGCGGTCAGGACAATCACGCAAAGGCTTTGCAGACGTTTCTTGAAAACTCCAGCGATGGCATCAAGGTGGGTGTCCGCAGCCCGCAGGTGGTGGCGCTGTGGATGGGCCTGAAGGATCCCTACAGCACCTGGCATGTGTTCCCTGATTTCCGGGCGGACTCGGAGCGTTTTCGGGACAGCACCCGCTCGGAACGTTACGCCAAGTACATGGACCGCGTAGGGCTTTATAACGATGGCTACCTGGGCAGCGACAATGACCTTGGAACTTTCGGGGCGGGGGAGCCTTACCCGATTTCCCGTGAGAACGTGATTTCCTGGATGGAAGAATTTGGCGTGGCGGTTCCTTATGGTGGAGACTTTGTCTGCAATTACAATTCGGAGACGCGCCCGCCTCTGAATACGGCGGAGTACCTTTCCTACGAAGGCTTCCGTACGCATACTTCTTACATTGGCGGGTCCATGGCGGGGGAATGCTACAACTTTATGGACACCACCACATTTGTGGGCATTGATCCAGAATACAGTGGCAAGGTGAAGGGACGCGAATATGTCCGTGACCATTTGGGCTATCGCTTTGTACTTCGTAAATCAGCGTTGTCTGATTCCGCAGCTGTGGGTGGCAAACTTCAGCTGAAATTGAACATTCAGAATGTGGGCTTTGCTAATAACTTGACAGCAAGCAAGGCAACTTTGATTTTAAAGCCAGTAGCAGGGGAGTCGGCAATTGAGATTCCGTTAACGTTTGACCCGCGTAAACTGTTTTCGCGCAAGTTGAAAATGAAGGAATCCAAAAATCCTACGGGGCTTTGGACCGGTAAGAATTTCGCCGATTTGTACGACACCGAGAACCCAGAATTCGATGGCATCAATGAAATTAATGAAAGTGTAACGCTTCCTAGCGATTTGGCGTTAGGCGAATACAAAGCATATCTAAGAATTTCTCATTATGGCGATTTCAAGACCGACAAGAATTTCCATGTGATTCAGTTTGCCAACGATTCTACCTATTTTGACAAGGAAACTGGCTCCAACTACATCGGGAAATTCTTGCTGGTGGAAAAGCTGGAAGAACCGGAGGCTATCGACGGTTGCGGACCTAGGGGATGCTGCGGAACTTCTCCCGCGCATAAGGCTGTTTCCGTCCAGTATGCCTCTGGCTTGCTGCGTGTCTCTCATGCGACCCGTATAGAAATTTTCAACACCCGCGGACAAAGACTTTTCCACCTTACTGATTTAGAGAAAAATGCTGAAATTCCGCTCCGGCTTAATCTAGGCATCTACATTGTGAAGACGGAAAGTCTTCTCCAGACTCTTGTGGTGAAATAGCCATGATTTCGTCCAAACTTTTGGTTTTAAGTACAAAAAGGTGTTCAAAAGCCTTTTTTTTATGATATTCAGGTCATTAGTTTTTCTATATTTACCTCGGAAATTTTTAAACAAGGATTGAATGATGTCCCTTAAAATGATTACTCGTGGTGTTGCCGCTGTTCTTTTGACCGCAGGCATTGCTTCTGCTCAGTTGATGAATACAAAAAGCCTGGATGTAATCCGTGTCGAAAAGACTGGTATCTCTGCAGGCAAGATCGACAGCTTGGCTCGTATGCTGGGCGAACAGCAACTCCGCGGTAAGAAGATTGACGACCAGACCATGACTCAGCTCCGCTATGCTGTTATTGACAACTTGGTGGGGCAGGAACTCATCAAGCTGGAAGCAAAGAAGCAGGGCATCAAGGTTCCCGCAGCCAAGGTTGATAGCGTGACAAAGCTCTTCAAGGCTCAGTTCGGAAGCGAAGAAAACTTCCAGAAGGAACTGAAGAAGTCCAATACCACCATGGCTCAGTTCAAGGAAAAGATTGAGGACCAGCTGAAGAGCGAAATCATCCTGGAGAAAAAGGTGCCATATCCCGCTGCACCTACCGAAAAGCAGCTGCAGGCTTTCTGGGAACTGAACAAGACTAAGGTTGCCATCAACGACTCCATTAGTGGCGCTCAGATTATCGTGAACACCAAGGGCAAGTCCGCCCAGGAAATCTCCGATGCCAAGGATATGTTGAAGGGTCTTGCCGCTCAGGTTCGCTCTAAGAAGGCTACCTTCGCTCAGCTTGCCGCCATGTACAGCGACGATCCCAACGCCAAGAAGAATGGCGGCGTGATGCCGAAGTTTGTCGCCAAGTCCAAGGGTGATGGTTTCAAGAAGGCCGTAGACAAGATCAAGGTTGGCGAAATCACCGACGTTTACACCGATAAGGATGCTGTGGCTATCTTTATGCTCACCGAAAAGAATGACGGTAAGTACGAAAGCTATAAGCACCAGATCGATTACATCTTGCGTGTGCAGGCCGAACAGGACCGCCAGGCCCAGCTCAAGGCATACCTCGACGCTCTTGGAAAGACCTACAAGGTTCAGTACCTTGACCCCAAGTACACTCCGCCTCAGGCAATCGGTTCTGCCAAGTAATTCGCATATATTTTTGAAAAGGCAGCGGTGTCATAGCCGTTGCTTTTTCTTTATGATTTTACTCGAGCCTCGCCCCTGGGACCTCGTGCTCCGAGCCTCGAACCTAAAAAGGAGATTTTAATGGCTTTTCAGACTACACATACCGGGCTTATCGATTTGCGCGCTCGCATCGACAAGCTCTGGGGGTATCTTTGACTTAGAGGCAAAGCAAGAAGAACTCTACGTTCTCGAAAAGGATTCTGCAGATCCTAATCTGTGGAATGATCAGGACAAGGCCCAGGGGATGCTGAAAAAAATCGGCAGCCTCCGTGGCATGATTGAATCCTGGAAAGAAGTCTCTGCGACATGCGACGACTTGGCTGAACTTTATGAAATGAGCAAGGACGAGGAGTCGGCCGACCTTTCGGCATCCATCGAATCTGACATTGCGGACCTTAAGGCCCGCATCGAGGAGATGGAATTCAAGAAGATGTTGAATGGTCCGGATGATGCCTGTGCCTGCTTGCTCTCTATTCACCCGGGTGCCGGCGGAACGGAATCCCAAGACTGGGCCCTGATGCTGTTCCGCATGTACACTCACTTCTTTGAACGCGAAAAGATGGACTTTAAGGTGGTGGACTTTCAGGAAGCGGAAGATGCCGGCCTCAAGAGTGCGACTATCGAGGTTACCTGCGACAATGCTTACGGCTTGTTGAGATCGGAGATTGGCGTTCATCGATTGGTGCGCATCAGCCCCTTTGACGCAAATGCCCGTCGCCATACAAGCTTTACTGCAGTGTATCTGTATCCAGAACACGAGGATGTGGAATTTGACCTGGATATGGCCGATGTGCGAGTGGATACCTACCGCAGTAGTGGTGCCGGTGGCCAGTACATCAACAAGACGGACTCCGCTGTACGTATGACGCACTTGCCCACAGGCATTATGGCCAGCTGCCAGACGGAACGTTCCCAGATCCAGAACCGCGAAACCTGCTACAAGATGCTGAAGACCATGGTGGCAGAACATTATCGCCTGGAAGAAGAAGCCAAGCGCGACGCTCGCATGGCCGAAAAGAAGAAAGTGGAATGGGGTAGCCAGATCCGCAGCTACGTTCTGCAGCCCTACCAGCTGGTGAAGGACCTGCGCACTGGCGTGGAAACCTCCGACACTGCAGGCGTTCTCGATGGCAAGATCAAGCCGTTTATTAACGCTTACTTGCTGAGTACCAGCGAACAGCAACAAGGAAACTGCTAGTATCGAGCGTCGTCACGAAGAACGTCGCATCTAGCGTCGCGAAATTCAAAAGGAAAAGGCCTCCGGCAATGCAGCCGGGGGCCTTTGATTCTTCGATTCTAAAAAATTAACGAGGCTCGTTTTCTGCAGGCTTGTTCTTCTTGAACTTCGCCTTCAGCCGCTTGACACCTTCTACGCCGAGGATGGTGAGGCCGCCATACTGGAATGTTTTCGCAAGCCCGAAGAAGATGACCCACAGCACTCCCTTTGTCGATGCGTCAATGTCCAAGGCCATCTGGGCGAAGGAGAAAATGTAGCAGGGAATGCAAAGAAGCAGCACAATGACGCCTGTCCTGAAGGACAGTTTGGCCAATTGTTCCTTGATCTTCTGAAGAATTTTTTTCACGGGCGGGTCTCCTTGGGGCTCGCAGGCGGTTAATTACTTGATGTTGTACTTTTCTTTGATAACGATGCGTTCTTCTTCGCTGAGGTTCTTCAGATATTTTTTAAAGCCGGGGCAGAAGTTGATATGGAATCGCCAAATGCGACCAATGAGGGACTTGGGATCTCTGTCGTAATGAGCTCTGATTTTGCAGTTAGCGCAACCCATGGTGTTCTCCTTTATTTTAAAGCTTTGATTAAATTATCGAGAATGGGGGTGATGGAGCCTAGTTCATTCAAGTTTACATGTTTTTTGGACATTTCACTAATAAGGCAGGTCGGAACTTCAACTGCCTTGTTCTGTAGAGCCCTGCCCTTGGCGGTAAGGCTGATGATCTTTTGGCGAGCGTCTTCCTTGCCGGGCTTTCGTTTGATGAGGCCCAAATCTTCCATACGCTTCAGCAGGGGAGTGACGGTGTTGGTTTCAAGCATCAGGCGTTCCGTGATGGTGCTGATACACACCTCGTCTTGTTCCCAAAGAATCATCATCACCAGATACTGGGGGTA
>JAZLKH010000023.1:0-19558 GCA_045597545.1 Fibrobacter sp. | reverse complement strand
CGCGCCAATCCTTCTTAGAAGGACCGTCGACGGTCTTCTGGGTAGCAGTTGCAGCATGAACGGTGGTCATGAGGCCACGGACAATGCCGAACTTTTCGTTAAGAACCTTGGAGATCGGAGCCAAGCAGTTGGTGGTGCAGGAAGCGTTGGAGATGATCTTTTCGCCAGCGTAGGTGTTGTGGTTTACGCCGTAAACGAACATCGGGGTCTTGTCCTTAGCCGGAGCGGACATGATAACCTTCTTAGCGCCAGCCTTGAGGTGAGCTTCAGCGAGCTCAGCGGTCAGGAAGAAGCCAGTGGATTCAACAACAACGTCTACGTCCAGAGCGCCCCAAGTGATAGCGGAAGGATCCTTTTCAGCGAAGATCTGGATGCGGTTGCCGTCAACGATGAGGAAGTTGCCTTCAACTTCGATCTTGTGGTTGAAGATGCCGTGTACGGAGTCGTACTTCAGCATGTATGCGAGGTAGTCAGCGTCGAGAAGGTCGTTGATACCAACAACCTGGATGTCGTTAGAGAAGTTTTCCACAGCAGCGCGGAACACCATACGGCCGATACGACCGAAACCATTAATACCGAGTTTGAGAGCCATTATTGGATCCTTTGTTTTATTGTGAAACTGCAAGCCATCCAAATTGGAGTGGCGCGCGATTGATTCCAAATTTATTAAAATTGCTGGCGTTGGGTAGAGTTTTTCCAAAAAAAATTTCGTATTTCTTTGGTTATGAGTCATTTTAATCACACATTTTTCCGTCTGGTCCCGGTTTTCGGGCTGTTTTTCTTGGTTTCCTGTGCCGGAAACGGTGCTCCCCTCACCGAGGCGGGGCCAAAATCGGACAATGCCGCCACAGCCAACGTGGCCGATGACTACTTCGGGGACTACGAAACCTCCCCTGCCCCGTCCGCCCCGTCGGGTAAATCCAGCGGCAAAAAAAATGACCCATCCGCAGCCCGAACCGCCAAGGCCGGTTCCATCGACAATGCCTACTTCAGCTTTATACCGCCCAAAGGGGGCGAAGGCTGGACCATGGTGGGCGGCAACGAGTCGGGCGAGAGCGGAGTTCCATACGAATTCTACAATCCAAGGACCGGCCGCCGTGCGGTGCTGATCCAGGTGGAGTTGCCTAAGGGTGAACCCATGCGCCTGATGGACCGAGCCCAGATGGAAATGCAGGCCTTTGAGAGCAGTGGAAAAAAGGCCACCTTGGCCGAAACCTACCCCGAAGAGGCTTTTGGAAGCACAGGAGCCTTCTTTGACGTAGCTGGAAAGCGCTACGAGACACCCTACGAGGCAGTAGGCCTTGTCACCGGAGCCGGAAGTCATGTATACACACTGACGCTGTCCGCCACCGACGACGTTCCCGCTTCTGGAGCATTAAAGGAGGAATGGAAGGAATTCTTCGAAGGCTTCGAGCTTAAGGAAGAGTCTACGGAAAGCGGACCGGAGCTATCCCCGGAAAGGGTGCAGCAGTATTCCTCCGATGCCCTGGGCTACACCTGGAGTGTAAAGGACACCCTCTGGCACCACTGGATGGGCATCAGCCGCCAAAACGAGGACCCCGACCTGGTGCTCTCCAACAAGGCCGAGGATATTTCCATGTTCGTGTACGGGGCAATGGTCCCCAGCGACGAAGTGAACCAGCAGGACCTGTTCAAGGTGCTTTTGACCCGCCTTGGCGTGGACTACACCAATCCCACCATGGACGTTCGCAAGGTGAAGGTGGGAGACCGCTACGCTCAGGAATTTTCCCTCACCCACACGGTGAACAAGTTTGACTTTGCCTACAAGGGCCGCTACTTCTACGACGACGGTCGCGGAATTCTAGTGGTAACCTGGACCCAGGGCATCAACAAGAAAAAGTACGGCAAGGTGATGGACAACGCCATCGAGGGCATTGTTGTCGGGGCGAAACCGCAGGTAAACGCCGCCGACGGGGATGCCGCCAAGAAACAGGCCAAGTTCAACGCCGCCATCATGAGCCAGGTGGGCCTGTTGCGCCTGCTGGAAAACCAGCCCCTGGTGGCGCTCAGCTACTTTGAACGTGCGAACAAGATGGACCCGGAGGAACCGCTGTACCTGATTAACTGCGGTTTCATCTACCAGATGAAGGAACTGTTCGGACCGGGCATCAGCCACTTCGAAAGCCAGAAGGAACTGGTCCGCAAGAATGGCAAGCTGCTTTCCATTTTAGGCGAAATGTACGAGGCCCTGTTCGATTACGGCCACGCCCGCGAATGTGCCGAGGGAGCCTTGCGCTATACCCCAAACAATCCGGAATACGTCATTAATCTGAGTGACGCCCTGTGGGGCCTAGGCCAACGCAACCAGTCTCTACTGGTGGTTCAGCGTCTGTACGACACCCAGCCAAGCTCCCGCCTAGGCGTCTATCTCGCCAAGACTTACATGGGCCTGGACCAGTACGCCGAGGCCGTCGACGTGCTCTACGGTGTGCGCGGTCGCTTTGGCATGAGTGTGGACCTGGGAACCACCATGATGGACGCCCTTATGTTCCTGGGCCGTTTTGAAGAAGCCCGCGCCATTAGCGAGGAGACTCTGGCAAAGGACAGGAATGATTACAAGATCTGGACCATGCAGGGCAAGATCCTGTTCTATTCCCGCAACTACCGCGAAGCGGAAAAGTCACTGACCAAGGCCCTTTCCATGAAGCCCGACAACGAAGACGCCAAGAGTTTCCTTAGCGCCACCAAGGCCTTTTTGGGCAAGGCCGACAACAGAACCTTGCAGAAGCCCATCGAGCCCGTGGAAGCCCGCACCGCCGACTTGAAGAGCCTTTTGCGACCCGAAGCCAAGGCCGCAGCCACCGAGGGAGACTTCCCCGCGGTGATCCATTACCGCAAGGAAATGCTCAAGGCACCCAAAGGCGAAAACTGGACCCGCAGCGAAGAAATGCTGATGGAAATTCTGGACCAGAGGGGATCTGCCATCTATCGAGAATTCACCTTCGATTTCCTGCCAGGTTTTGACCGCATTTACCTGAACGCCCTGGAAGTCTACGACAGTAACTTCAAGCTGAAGCAGAAGGTAAACCTGAACGGAGCCTACATCACCTACGCAACCGAAGTGGGTGGCGGAAACGAATCCCAGACAGCCCACTTCCCCTTGCAGGAACTGGCTCCCGGTGACTTTGTCTACTTGCAGTTCAGCCGCACCAACATCGAGAACAAGGGAATGATTCCCTATACGGACTTCATCAGTTCCAAGGACATTCCTATTGGAGAATCGGTCTTTAGGATTTATGCGGATACCACAAAGTTTGTAACGGAAGAATACGGCGACATCAAGAAGAAAAATATCAAGGGCGGCGTGGAATGGTCCGTGGAAAACCCGGTAGTGATCCGCAAGGAGCTTTACATGCCCGTCTATCAGGATTTCGGTTCTGGAGTTATCCTGACAGGCAAACAGCAATGGAAGGAAGTGGGCGAAGACTACGAGAACTTGATCAAGCACCAGTTCAAGCAGGCCGTCGCCGTCCGCGAAAAGGCCCAGGAAGTAAAGGGTCGTAAGGCTGGTGACAATGCGGTTCACGCCCTGGCAAGATTTGTCCGTAACGATATCCGCTACCGCGACATTCGCTTTGGCGGCCATAGCCTGATTCCCCAGACGGCGGAATCCACCCTAAAACAACACCGCGGCGACTGTAAGGACATGGCGCTGCTCCTTAAGGAAATGCTGGAAGCAATCGGAGTCAAGAGCTACCTGACAGCTATCCACCTGAAGGAAGAAGGCTACCAGCACTTGCCCACCATCCAACAGTTCAACCACATGATCCTTTACGTTCCCAAGCAAGGGGACATTAGCGAAATGTGGATTGACGCAACAGACAAGACCGGTAACGACCGCCCCGTCCCTCTGGATATGGAAGGCAAGGTGGCCCTGGTCATTGACGGCGAAAACAGCCATGTGGTGACCACTCCGGTACTGGAACAGAACCAGGAACATCAAATTGCCATTGACCACAGGCTCTTTATTGCAGAAAGCGGCGAAAGCCAGTTCCGCGATTCCGTGACCCTTTCTGGAAAGTTCGGCAGCGGTATGAGAAACCACTTCTACGGTCGTGATGTCAAGGAACAGGAAAAACTGATGGAAGACTTCCTGATGACCGGCATTCCCGACGTAAGCATCGGTAACGTGAAGATTGAAAACCTGAAGGACTTTAACAAGCCCCTGATCCTTGTGGTGACTTACGCCTCCAAGGGTTACTTTGGACAGGGCGGTTCCGAACTGAAGGGACGATTCCCCAACGTATGGGAAAGAAGCCTGTTTAGGTTCCCCAAGGTAAACAAGCGCCACCACCCCATCCGCATGCCTCAGGAGACGCTGTTCAGCTACAGCTTGAAGGTCTCTGCCGGCGATAGGGAAATTCAGGTGATGGGGCCCAAGCCATTTAGCCGCGAACCCGACTATGTAAGCTTCGAGAAGGGCTGTAAGGAAAACGCTTCCGCACAGAGTTGCATCAACTGGACCACCTTCGCGTTGTACGCAGATGCCAGCGAATACGAAAAGATTCGCGAGGAATGGACGTATCTTTTAAGCGAAACCAGCCCCATGGTCATTGTAAAGTAGTTAAGGAATAACAAGAAAATGCTCAACGTAGTGATGTATATCTTTTTGATTTTGGGAGGCCTGCTGGCCTTGGCCATCATCTTTGCGATTATTTACATTCTCGTAAACGGTCCGAAGGATTTCATAAAAGAAGAGAAGGACGCAAAGGACAAAAACAAGTAACTCTTTGACTATCAAAAACTTAGCCCCATTTCCTTGGAAATGGGGTTTTCTTTTTGTCAACTACTTGTTGATAAACTGAGAGCAAACCGCGGTAGGAAGTCAGCCAAAACGTTTACGAAAAACTTACAAATTCCTAGATTTTCGCCCAAATTCGTGAAATATGGAGCAAATATGTCCTCTAGGAATTTCATTACCAAGATTCTTGTCTTGTTTGCCGCTTTGGCTACCGGCGCTTACGCCGCCGAGACAGCAGCAAAAGTCCATTTCGTTAACGGAACCGTAGAAAAGAAATCCGAAAAGAAACCGGAATGGAAAGGCGTACGCATCGGAAACAAAATCTTCATGGCGGACCATCTTCGCGCCGACTGGGAATCCGAAGCCACCATGAGCTTGCCCGACGGTAGCATGGCAACACTTACCGAGCATACCGAAATCCAACTGAGCCAGCTGTTAAACGAAGACGGTTCCTTCCAGACCGGCATAGACATTGTGACAGGACGCTTGGTTTTCTCTGCACAAAAACAAAGCAAGAATTCCAGTTTCAAGTTCAAGACGGGTACCATGGCGGCAGCCATTCGCGGTACCGACGGCTGTATTGACGGTGGCGACAAGATCACCTTGGTGGGCCTGCGAAACGGAGCCCTCCAGGTGGAGTTGTTCACGGGCGAAAAAGTCATGATCCAGGGCGGTCAGGTGGCATTCAAGGTCGATAGCCTAATCGTTTTGAACCTGGCATCCGCCGGCGACCCGGAATTTCACAAGGCGATAGCAAAGCTCCTGAGCGAATCCAACATGAACCATCAGGAACTAATCGAGAACATCCAGCAGAAGGATTCCATCTACCAGCACACTTTGTCCGAGGCAAGAAAGAGCGTCGAATGTAACATTGACGCACTCCCCGACACGGTGACAACGGAAGACATCACTATCCACGGTCGCTGTACCGCCGACTCCAAGGCGAACTTCTATGGCAACCCGCTTGTACTTGAAAAAGAAGGTCAGTTCCTGACGGCAATTACGCTTGACTCTTCTGCCGTAGGCGAAAAGCTGTTCCGCGTTTCTTGTAACTACGGCGGAGTGGAATTCTACTGCGGTGAGGCAAAGACCTTCTACCGCCCCATGGAAGCAAAGGCCAGAAGCCTTGTGGCAGTAACGTCCGCCTCCCCCGCTACCGTCTGCGAAGAAGGACTTGTGGTGGAAGGCACCTACCAGACTCCGGACACAAACTCGACTTTAACCCTGAGCATCGGAAATTCTTATCGCTCCGCCAACCTGGTGAAGATTCCAGATGGCAAGCCCCATCCTTTCCAGCAGATTGTGGCAATGTCTGACCGCAACGGCTTGTGGAACGAAACCATGGCGCTGCTGGAATTCGATTCCGAAGGCAAGAAGGTGCTGAAGGAAATTCCGATCCGCGTCAATCGAACCTGCCAGGCAGTCAACCAGAACCCGCCTATGGTCCGTATGATTTCTTATGACTCCCTGAGCTGTGCCGCAAACGTTTCCATTGACAACTTCCAGGACGACCTGGGAACCTTTAAGGTGAACGTGGACAACGTCGACGGTCGAAACACAATCGTCCAGAAGAACTTTACCACCAAGGTGAAGTTGAACAAGGGTATTCACGAATACGAATTTGTAGCCGAAGACCAGGCTGGAAACGTTGCTTCCCAGACGAAGACCTTGGGATGCTTCCCCAACAAGTTCTTTAACATCCGAATGGACGGAAGCAAGTCCCACGAGGTCCTATGGTACCCCTACCCCAATCCCGGAAGCAAGACGGACGTGGGCTGGAAAATCATCAAGAAAACCCTGCGATTCTCCATTAACTTAGACGATGTTAGCGAAGTTTATAGCGTGACCGTAAAACAGAACGGCAGAAACATCCTTCACGAAACTTTGAACCAGATCGAGTCCTTGGACTACGACATTCCGGTGGATTTGGTTCGCGGCAAGGTGACCAAGTTTGAAGTTATTGTAAAGCATAAGAGCGGACGTGTAGCAACTGCTACCAAGAACTACGAGGTGAAGTAATGCGTTCCAAGATTTTGATTCCCCTAGTTACAGCAGTTCCTTTTGTATTTGCACAAGAAAACGCAAGCATACCAAACAATGTCGAAGCAAGTGCCGAAGCAGTCGCAGAAGCAAGCTTGCCCGAAAACGCCGTTGCTAATGCAGAAGCAAATAACAACGCAGACACTCAGGCAAGCGACTCGGCAAGCACGTCATTGACTCCTGTGGCCTTGGATAGCACGGTGGCTTTAGATAGTTCCGTGGCCTTGGATAGTACGGTTGCCCTGGATAGTACGGCAGCTCTGGATAGCTCCGTGGCCTTGGATAACCCGGCGGTTCAGGATAGTTCGGCAACAGTGGACAAGCGTCCGGAGACTTTCACAGAAATCGGAGGTACCGCAAAGGGTGTCCTGACGGCAGCAAACTCCCCCTATCTTGTCACGGAGACCTTGGTCGTAAACGAAAAGGACGCCCTGATTATTGACGCAGGCGTAGTCCTGAAATTCAAGAAAGGTACGGGCCTTGAAATCAAGGGCGGAGCCTTTGCCGCCATCGGCGAAGAATCCGCTCCGGTTGTCCTTGAAGCAGAAACTGAAGGCGAACTCTGGAACGGCGTTTCCATTGCAGGCGATATCCGTGCGGATTTCAAGCAGGTAAGTATCAGCGGTGCTAAAATAGCCCTATCGATGGACAAGTCCGGAGCCGACCTGCAGGACATTTCCATCGAGAATTCCGCTACCGGCATTTGCACCCGTACTGCAAGCGTTAAAGTCCAGAGCGCAAAAATCAAGGGCATTTCCGGAGCGGCAGTTGTTGCTTCTGCAGGTTCCCTCGTTGAACTGGACAATGCTGAACTGACCGAAAACAACGTGGCGCTCTATGCCGCCGAAAAATCCAATGTGGCCCTGAGCAACACAAAGATTTCCAAGAACGAGCATGGTATCTTGGACATGGGCAACAACAACGTGAAAAATCACCAGCTGACCCTTTCCGACAACAACGTTGGCATTGTCACCCTGGACATTCCTGCAGATAACCTGAAGGACGTGGCCACAGGCAATGCCGTAAACTTTACCGCGGGGGCCAAGGAGCTTTCCAATACTTTACCCGACATTCCAGAAAGCAATCTAGTCGAAGATGCGGCACCCATCGCTACGGCCATGGACCAAGTCTTCGTTGAACCGGAAAAACGCTGGAAGCTGACCGGTAACGTGGGGACCGAAATCGGCTACCACTTTGTCGGCACCGAGAAGAACAAGACTGGCGAAGATTTCTACAACGGTCGCGACACCGTCAAGGCTGGCGACGACTACATCAACTATTTCCAGGTGCCGGGACTCTATTCCCGCTACAACACCTACATGAAGCTGGAATCTCCCGATGGCCGCCTCATGGAATTTACCGCAGACATCGGAAGCGACGAATGGAACAACTGGAATGTTCACAAGCTGAACCTGAGCTACACCGATTCCATCCGAAAAGTTTCCTTGGGCGATATCTACATGAACGCCGGTGAAACCTACCTGAACGGCGTGGACTTTTTCGGAGCGTCCTACTACACAGGGCTTCGTGGCGCCCCGGGCGAAAAACCCATGCTGGAAGCAACCCTGTTTGCAGGTGAAGCCCGCGCCCCCAAGCTGATTGGCGAAAAGAATTACGACATCTACAAGGACTGGAACGAAGACGGCGAAGGCGAAACCCAGGAGATGATTGCCGGCGGTAAAATCACCTGGAACATGCACCGCCGTTTCAACGGCTCCATCGGATTTGTGGGAAGCAGCGATTACAAGGAAGATCCGTTCCTTCGTGATGGCATGAGCGAAAACGCCAACACCATCGACCCGGAAATCACCTCCAAGACCTTCTTTGCCGAAGGTAATTGGCTGTTCTGGCCCGGCGACATCGAACTGAACGGTCAAATCGCCCTAGGCGCGGCAGACACCGCAGATGTCCAGACGCAGCGAGCCATTAACGAAGTGTTTAGCAAGGCGGGAGTCTCCGTTTCTAACTTCGGGCTGCTCCGTAAGATTATGAAGAATTCCGCGCTGATTCGCAACTTGACTCGTAACGAACTGCAAGACATCTTTGGGGACAACTCCACCATGACCCTCAGCGAAATGAGAAAGGAATTGGAGGCCCTAATTGCAGATGCCAAGAAAGCGGAACGCAAGTACAGGAGCAAGGAAGACGAGCAGAGCAATCTCAGCGAATGGGACGGCCAGAACATCGCCGCCCGTGCGGCCGTACGCTGGGGCTTTGGGAAGACCACTTTAAACGGCTACTTCAAATTTGTGGGAAGCAAGTTCTACAGCGCAGGTTCCCCGGACCAGCAGAGCAACGCCCGCGAATTCGGGATTTCTGCCGACCAGCGGTTCTCCAGAACATGGCGCTGGAACCTGGCCTACGACATGAACGTGGAAAACGCAAGTATCGGAAACAAGTACAACGTCTTTGGCTTTGCAGAAGGTACAACTGCGGGCCTCTTTGGTGACCCCACCTCCCAATGGGAAAAGGATCATGACCAGGATGCGGTCAGGGCTCTGTACATCCATAACATTACCTTCAAGAACAACCTGAAGTACGGCGACCTGGAACTTTTGCTGAAATACAAGGCCAACTACCGCGAACGTAACCGTGCCACCCGCCTCTACGCCGATTACGACGCCAATTCCGGAGTCTATAGGGACGACTGGTTCAAGGCCAAGAAGGGCAACACCACCTACACGGTCGAAGCAGAAAAGGACACCTTTGAAATTGACTCCGCCCGCTATATGCAGTACTATGGACTTGCAAACCAAGCTTTCCTTGCCAGCGGTTTCGAGGAAAGACTGCTGAAACACACCGTAGAAGCGGAAGCCTCCCTGAAGTTAGGCAAGAACCTGCTGAGATTTGGCGGTATGTGGATTTACCGTATGGACAAGTCCGGATTCGAGAACGACTCCCTGATGGACAAGTTCGACTTTAGCGACAAGACCTACGGCTACCTGGGTTATTACTTCCACGGTGCGGATTTCTTCGAGCAGCGTTACCCGGTATCCTTCACGCTGAATACGGAAAAAATCAGAAACCAGATTGCGTTTACGCCCCGGTACAAGACATACACCCGAGACTCCATGAAGGAGTTTGAATGGACTCTGAGCGACAATTTTGAAATCAACCTGGCGAAGGACTTTATGGACCTGAGCGTTAACGCTGAGATTCGCCAGGAGTTCATCACCCGACACAGCGACGGCACCGACGAGGAGGAGGCCGACCTGAACGGTTCTGCCACCCTTCGCGTCTTCTACAACAAGGACTTGTACTCCGACTACACCCTGGGCGGCTACTACAGCTTCCGTCCGGATTCTAGACAGGATTACTACAAGGACTTCTTTGTTTCAGCTAGCCTGAACTACGCATTCTAAGGGAGGAGGAATTTAAAGATGAAAAACGCAAAAAAATATATGAACAACAAAAAGTTTAGCTTTGCAGGTGTGTTGCTGATGATTGCGGTTTTGACCGTCAACGCCTTGTGCGCCCCTACCGAAGGCAAGGACTACACCATAGACAAAAATTCAAACACAGTAAACATTCTAACGGTAAACGCCCTAAAGAACGTTTATCAAATCGATGTTTCCAGTTTGTCTAGCAAGGTCACTTACAAACTGGCCAACGACATTGTAGTCTCCTCCAAGGAACAGACAAGCGAATGTACCACAAACTGGAGTGCCGAAAACACAAATCTTCCCGCAAACGCGATTCTTGATGGAAACGGACATACGGTGAGCGGTATTTGTATGAAAGCAAATAATGCGGTTCGCCTTTTCCTATTTAACATTGATAACGAAGCTACCGTTCAAAACATTTCCTTCGAAAACATCTACATGGAAAATGCCGTGACATCAACGACCATTTATCCACGAGTGTCCCTATTTAACGGAAGTAGTAAGGAGACTTATAGCAGTGGAACCTATTTCAACAATGTCAATTTCAACAAGATTTACATTAGAGGTGCGAATTACACATCCCTCATCTTGTCAGGTTCCTATAGTCCCCTTCATTTTGACCATGTAAACGCAAAAAACATTACATTGAGTACAAATAGCGCCACAGGAACCACCGATATCGGCGGTTTCATTGCGGATTACGGAGCCTATTCTTCTCCATGGAACTCAAACATATCCATTACAAATTGTTCCTTCGACGGCAATATTTCAAATGAATCAACAAGAAGCAACGGCTACGTGTATGTAGGCGGTTTTATCGGTTATGCTTACACTAAAAAACTTGAAATTTCCAAAAGTTCTTTCAAAGGCAATATCATTGGTGGATCTAAAGGAGCTGGAATCGGCGGCCTTGCAGGATATCTCCCCGGACTCGATAAAGCCAAGGACATTCTGATTACGGAAACCGAGGTCAATGCAGATGTCAGCGGAGACCAAAGAACGGGAGGGTTTATTGGAAGTTTTGAAATATCTACCAATGGAGCTGGAGCCTCAGCAGAAGTTTCAAATAGTTCTTATACAGGTAAAATAACCGGAAGAACTTATGTGGGGGGACTTTTTGGAAATGTCAAAGGCGGTGACAAAGATCTGCTAGCCCTTAAAAACATTTCCATAGCAAGCCCCACAAGTCATACAGGCTCTCTCATAGAAGCAACTCAAGAAAATGTGGGCGGTGTCGCAGGATCTTTTTATTGTACCGTGGATATGTCCAATGTGTCTGTTGAAGGAAAAATTTCAACACAAACAACCTATAATACCGTTGGCGGAATTTTTGGCTATTGTGGTTTGCACTCCTCTTTTGAAAAATCATCTTTTATCGGATCCATTGACGCACCTAATGCTTTGGGCATAGGCAATTCCGGCTCTAGTCACAATTCTTTATCGAAGATTTATGTCATCAACCTTAGCGGTTCTGGATCGGAAGATCTATACAACACATCCGATGATATGACAGACGTGAAGAATATCGCCTACGGAACATCCTTGACTGATGACATTACCCTCTATGAAAACAGTTCTTCGAACCGAAAGGTCAAGCCAACAACACCGTCTTTTGCCTGGTCTATGGGAATGACCTACATTCCTAACAAGCACAACAATCTCCCTATAATAGGGGAAGAAAATTCAACACACCGTATTTATGCAGAATATGGTAGCAACAAGCTTTTTGAATATTACACCGACGAAAACGGGAAAATTGCCTACGACGCCAACAACAAGGCCGTATCATCCATCAACGTCACATATCCCAATGATTGGCCCGAGGCAAACAAGCCGAAGATGACAACAGTCTATAAGTATGACCGTAATTTCAACATGTCTGATTACGAAATTGCAGGCTGTAATGTTTATATCAAGAGTGCAGATAGACTACAGAACTTAACCGCGCTAACGGCGGAAATGTCCGGCTGTAAAGAAATAACCTTTGTCCTGGCCAACGACATTACTCTATCCAAGGATGAACAGAAGGAAGGCTGCGCCACCAACTGGAATAACAATTACGCAGTCCTGCCCGACAACGCCACCTTTGACGGTGACGGACATACCATTAGCGGCGTATGCTTGAGCAATGCCGATAGTTCAAATACATATCTATTCAAAATTTCAGCTAACACTCATGTAAAGAATATCAATTTTGAAAACGTTCGCTTAACGTCCGATTACGATGCCTCTTATATATCCTTGTTCTACAATTCTTACCCTCCAGGAACATACAACCTTTTTAGCAAAATAAATTTCAATAAAATCAATCTAATAGCAAAGAACGGCACCGGTGCTGCCTATGCAGGACTTTTATTGGCAAGAGGCAATAATCAAGAATTATCCATCGACAGTATCATTGCTGAAGGAATTAACCTTGATATAAACGGTGGTAACGCAGGTAGTGTCGGTCTCCTTGTTGGGGAATCAGGAAATGTAACGAATTTCAGCAATATTGAAATCAAAGGATCTATAAGTTCAAATTCTATAAATGTCGGAGGACTAATTGGCTGGTTATCCAACAGTTCACCGAAAGCGTCAACTATCAAAAACATTTTGGTAGAAGCAAATATTACAACTAAAAGTTCCAACAGAACCGCAGGCTTAGTCAGCGAACTTTCCGGTGACGCTGAATTAGAAAATATTTCTGTAAGCAGTACCATAAAAGCCGAAAATTCAAACATCGTAAGTGGAATTATTGGTGATCTCTATTTAGGAAAAAGCATTTATCTCAAAAACATTTCCTTTTCTGGTTATATTGACGCTCAAGGAACCTACATTGCGGGAATTCTCGCATACAACCAATCTTACCCCAACTTATATCTAGAAGACATCCATGTGAGCACTCCAGGTGAAAAGCCAGAATCAGTTTTAATTAACGCATCTGGGACAAACTATTGCAATGTTGCCAGCGTTTTAGGTCAAATATCAGGTGAGATTTTGGACATCAAAAATGTTACATCGATAGGCATAGTAGAAGCAAACGGTAAAGAGGTAACCATTGGAGGTTTCGGAAGCAATTTATCGTGGATACAGAAAACAATACTGACAAATGCTTCTTTTAAAGGAAAAATTAAATCGAACGCCACCGACGAAGGCCGCGCAGGTTTTATCGGATATGTAAACTCAAACATTTCCATTAGAAATGTAACAGCTAACGCAGGCAAAGACAATGTCTTAATTGACGTTTCTAACATAAGTGATGTTGGCGGATTGTTAGGAAAGGTCGATTTCTTGGAAGAGATAAAAAATGCAAACATCTCTGGTGATATTATCGTTACTTCAAAATCAACAAATGCCGGCGGACTAATAGGATATCTTTCCTCTGGATACAGAGTTACTATGGACAGCTCTAGCTACAAGGGTTCATTGAATATAGACAACAGTAGCGAAACGGATGCCACAAGTATAAGTTCTGTAGGCGGACTTATCGGACAGGATTATGCTTCGATAATCAAAATAACCAATGTTAAGGCGATCACCGCAAAGGATTCCCCCTCTGAAAAGCTAATCAATCTAAAAAGGCCTAGCGGTACAAGCTATGTAGGTGGAATTGCGGGCTGGCTTAAATACGAATTTTCCATGGAAAATGCAACCGCCGTTGGCGAAATTGATGTTTCCTCTACAGGAGATGTGTACTTAGCAGGTATTTCCGGTTTTGGTGGTACAAGTGCAGCTGGTAATATTTTAAAGTCCTACTACATAGGAAAGCTAACCGCCAACAGTCCAAATAAACATTTAAACGCTCTGCTTTATAACGAAAACCCAGATGTGTTTGCATCCTTCAATTACGTTATCGATTTCAGTGGTTCAGTAACCAAGTTAAGCAATTCTCCGGAGAATTGCGCTGCAATAGGCCTTGGGACAACCCCCGACAAGGATGCCTTCGTCTATCTCGGAAATCGCAAAGTCAATGCAGGCAAACCGCAATCCGCCGAATTTGCAAATATGCTGAGAACCTTCAAATATGACCCGAATGAAAATAACGGTTACCCCATCGTCGGAAACGAACAAAGGGGATCCGCCCTGTGGATTGAAGGTACAGACATCGTTGCCGATATCTACACTGAATACGGCAAGGCCTACTTTAGGAATGGAACCATGGTAAACAACAGGACCATTTCCAAGCTCCCTAATCCCACAATAAATGTTTCCCAGAACAAGATTCAGTTTATCAGCTGGATTACCAAGGTTGACGACATTTTGAACCATTATCCGGTTCTAACCTGGAACAGCGACAGCATTGCCACCATAATAGATTCTCTTTCTCCGGGAACCCATGTGGTATTTGCCAGGGACACCATCACGATTGATCTGCCGAAGATTTTCGCAAGAACCGAAGATTATGATGAAATGCCTTACGAGGAAACTACTCACACACCCATCTGGGATGGTCAAGACTACAAATTCAGTGCAGACAAGAAATTCCCAACGGTATACATCACGCCAAAATATAGCGAAGAATTCATGAAGAATACTACCTGGACGGTGGCTTTACCTGAAGGGGCTTCTTCTAAGCGTTATTTTGCAAATTCACTTACAGACCTATCTGGCATCCTCACTAAGGTGGTACACCAAGACGGAGCCGACAAGAATGACCTAGACGTTACGCTCTACCTACCCGACTGGCATGATGGAGAAGTGGATGAATACATTGACGCAGGTCTTTATGTTACATACACTAACCTAAAGACGCAGGATATTTCTTTATCTTTAACGCTTCCCGGTGTTTCCAAGGAACACAAGGTTTCTGTAACCCAGTCCGTTATAGGCCAGATTTTAATGCTCCCCCGTCCCTCGAAAATCAAGTTCAATGACAACAACGACCTCAATGTTATTCATACCGAGGTTGTGCTAAATGAAAATGGTGACTACATAGGTGAAAAAACTATTTCCACCATCGTCAAGGCCAACGGCACCTACGACGTTCCTGAAAAAGCAAACAACTTAAGGATTCTCCCCCATTTCATTGATTCCATAAAAATTGATACTACGGGAATCGGCGCCTACAGCCCCATTATCACATTCAACATTCCCAAGACTTTCGAATCTGGAGTGGACTCTGTGGCATTCCCCATCATTCTTTCCACTAAAGCCTGTTTCGACGGTTGGAATATTGAGTATAAGGGCGATAAAGCATCAAACGCAGGACCTGACCCCGAGGCGGCCCCCCCCTATAAAAAGATGGCCAAGGCCCCCGTCATACCTGAGAATGCTGTTACGGTAACGGACGAAATTTTAACACCTGAATTAATCGATGACGACAAGATGAAGCCAGCCTTTATATGGAGACCAAACCGATTTGTTTATGGTTCCATAAAGGCAACGCCCCTATTTAACAAGGAGCCGTGTAACTTCGATGTGGAACTTCATTATGCAGAAACCGAAGGAATCAATGATGCAGCCGCCCCGAAGGATTTAAAGTGGACTGTATCCCTTGGCGACCACAGCTTTACTACTGAGAAAAAAGCTGATGGATTCTCCGTCGTCACTTTGCCCGTTTTTGACGAAATTCCCTATACCATCAAAGCAGAATCAGCATCGGAGCTGACTCTTATGTCAGAAGATCCCCATGGGAACTATGTTCTAGAAAATGGGACTTATATGTCATACACGTCTTACAATCAAGTGTCGGCTATGTCTCAACAAAACATTGAAGACAAATACGAAACCGCCACTTGGTTAGACGAAAACGGGAAACTCGTTTACAAAATTCTTTTCACAGGTGGAAACCACTACAACATTACCAATGGCACGCCCACCTCGGATTACTCCAACAGTCCCAAGAAGATTTACAGAAAGAAAGGAAAGCTCTATTATTTCCAGAATCAAGATGGAGTTATTTGGCAAGACAATGGTGCAAACGCAGGGACCTACGAGGCAAAGGAAATTCCATGGCTTGATAACGTCAAGTTCTATGTCACTGACGGTAAAAAATCTGTTTCTATCGATTCTGCCAATGAAACATGGAAAAATGTTTTCATCAAGAACAAGAACATCAAGACAGACGATTCGCTCCCCTCTGTTGCTGCCATCTTTGAAAACGTAGACCATAACGCTATCCAACGTCAGTATTACCTCTCCAAGGCGTGGACATTTGCAAACGGAGTCAGAAGAGATGCAACTTCCATAAGTACCATTGAACAGCTGCTAGACACCCTATTCACCTATCAGGGAAAAAGTTCCAGCGGAGAGATTCATCTGTACGCAAACTTTGCACAGAAAGCTCCATACGTAGATGAAAGTGAAAACGTCAATATTCCTCCCTGCAATAAGGAAAATTGCCAACTGGAATTGTTCAACACCACCATCAAGTCTTCCTCCGAAATCACCTTCTCCGGAGATGTTTTTGGCGAGATGTACGAATTTACCGCAGGCAACTACACCAACGTACCCAAGATCAGCAAGATTCGTTTCTTGGATACGTCTGCGGACTCCTTGATGATTGTCCATACGGACGATAACGACGATGTGGTTGAATACAATGTGGTTTCGAGCCAGATAGACTATACCATCCCGGAAAAGGCAGCGGATTTGGCCTTGACCCTCAAAGTTCAGCCTGTGGAAGAAAGCAGGCATACCTTGACGGTAAAGGTTCCCGATTCCAAAAACGGAATTCTTTTCCGCCAGTTCGAGATTCCGACTTCCTATAGCGAAGGCATGCCCATTCCGCTGCCCAAGCTAGGCTCCGTCGATGTTTGCTTCGTAGGCTACGAAGCGCTAGACGCAAACGGCAACGTAGACGAAATCACCGACATCCAGCAAAATGAAGACGGAAACTTCCTGTGGCGTATTGGCCAGGCCTCCAGCAATCTTGTGGTCCAGGCGACTACAGAAAACGATCAATGCAAGGTGGAAAACAATACGGTTACCGTCAAGACGGCATCTGACGTTGACGCTTCTGTATCCCTAGTCCATTTTGGCGATGTGCTAAAGCCTATGAATGGAGTCTACCAGCTACCGGCCAACGGAATCTGGCCCATTGTGGTTGAGGCTGCAACCGGAAGCAACATCCGTGTTGATTCCCTACTATTCAACGAGAAGTCTTATGCCAATGGCGACGAAATTCTCTTTGCAGAAGGCGGTACAATCACCCTTTATACCTCTGTTATCCGCGGTGACGTAAGCTACTCCATTGCCGATGTCAACATCCAGGCTTCGGGCAGCGCCATCCGCCTCAGCTTCAGGACCGAGGGTACCGAATACTTCGACTATCTCCCCCTTAGTGTAACCTTGTTCAACGGAGATTCCGTCATTGCGGAAAAGCATTTTGAAAACGTCCATGGCGATGACATCTACGCTGAAATCTATCGCAACCTTCGCCCCGGCACATACCATGCGGTTATTTCTCTGGGGGACCTGGAAGAGGAAACCGAGGAATGGACCATCGAAGAATCTCTGAACATCGTGAAGGCCGGTTCCTGGGGAATGCGTTCCCTGGCTAACGTCTCCGATGATTTCAAGATTCCCGAGAGCGACGAGGGTGCCATCTACTACTGGGATGAAACCAACGCCATCGGCGATTTCATGCAGTACAAGAAGGTTCGCGACGTGAAGGACCTGAAGCCCACCGTCGGCTACTGGTACGTAAGCAGCGAGGAATCCGACTTGAAGAGAACGCCTTCCGACACCACCGAGAAGGAACTGTCCTGGAATCTGAAGAACAAGTTCAGCGGTTGGAACCTGGTGGCCAATCCCTACTCCTGGAACCTGAGCCTGGGCGAAACCGGCGATATCGACGACCCGGAAGACGACCGCGACGTTTATATGCGCTGGAATCCGGAGACATTGTCCTACGACACGGCCTCCACCATCGGGGCTTACGAAGGCATGTGGATCCATACCGAGTCCGACCACGAAATGGTCTTGAACACAGAGCCTGTATTTGAGGAGTCTATTGAAAAGGATACGAACGCAGGTAAGAAACAGCGAGCATTGAACAAGACTTCTGTCAGCAAGTCTTCCTGGTCTTTGCGTCTTATTCTTGCCGGTGAAAAGGGTCTGACGGACGCTCTGAACGTTGTGGGTATCGGTTCCAAGAACATCGAGGTCATGGACCCGCCTGCAGCTATGGAAGGCGGCGTAAATCTCTCTATCGAAAACGGCAACCGTTCTCTTGCCAAGAGCATCAAGAATTCCCTGGATGAAGCTAGCTGGAACTTGAACCTCAGTGCGGCTTCTCTCCAAAAGGGCAAGCTTTCCTTTGAAGGTCTTGAAAAGCTGTCTTCTGCAGGTCTCTATGCGGCACTCGTCATGGACGGCAAGGTGGTTCCCCTTACCGCCGGAGAAGACATTCCCGTAAATCTCTCCACGGTGACAAAGACCGCCGTCCTGAAAGTTTCTGCAAGTCCTGTCATCCAGCTCGCTCTGGGCGTAAGCGGTTTGCGGTTCAAGCCTGCAGGTAGCCAGCTCATGGTGAACTTCGACCTGGGCGAAGTCGCTGCAAGCAAGGTGGAAATCCGTCTGGTGGATACCCGCGGTAACGTGGTGTCTTCTGCAAGCGATGACGCGTCCGCTGGTTCCCATAGCGTGGCACTGGAAAAGCCTGCGGCCACCGGCGTTTACATCCTTCGGGTGAACGCGGGCAAGAACGGAACGCAAATGAAGATTCGTCTGTAATTTACGTAAAATAAATACGTCTTATACAACGTCATGCCGGAGCAAATTCGGCGTGGCGTTTTTGATATTTTTCTAAATTTTGTTCACTATGAGTATTGCAATTCCCCAGCTGCCGAAAGGCACCCGCGATTTTTATCCTGAAGCACAGCGCATTCAGAACTACATCTTTGACACCTGGCGTAAAACCGCCGAAGAGTTCGCCTACGAAGAATACGAAGGCCCCATGTTCGAACACCTGGAGCTGTACACCGGAAAATCTGGCGAAGAAATCGTAAGCCAGCTCTATAACTTTGTGGACAAGGGCGACCGCGAGATCGCCCTCCGCCCCGAAATGACCCCGACACTTGCCCGCCTGGTGATCCAGAAGGCCCGCGAACTGAAGAAGCCCTTCAAGTGGTTCAGTATGCCTCGCCTGTTCCGTTACGAAAAGGCTCAGAAGGGTCGCTTGCGTGAATTCTTCCAGCTGAACATGGACATCATCGGAACCGAAAGCATCTATGCCGAAGCCGACCTGATGGCAGCTATCGCTACCATGCTCCGCAAGTTCGGCTTGAAGGATGGGGAATTTGCCATTGGCGTCAGCTCTCGCAAGGTGCTGGCCACCTACCTGGACGAAATTGGCGCACCCAACCCGGCTCAGGTCTACCCCGCTCTCGACCGCCGTCTGAAAATCGGTCCGGAAGCCTTTGCCAAGGCTTTGGCTGACGCAGGCCTC
>JAZLKH010000022.1:0-21705 GCA_045597545.1 Fibrobacter sp. | reverse complement strand
AATTCTGACTTTCTCGGCAAGCCTTTTCCGCTTGTTCGTAGGAATATTTCGTATAAGTCTCGCGAGCAGGCCAAAGACTATTTGCCATTTTTTCCATAGCGTAGGCCTTAGGCACATTTGAAATATCCGCATTACAGAAACTCATACTTCGACGCGTTTGTTTCTGAAAATCGTGGACAACAATGCCGGTGCAATATCCATCCAAAACGCTTACAGCAGTCCATTCACTTTCGTAAGCCATCATTGCTTCCCTCAGTCTCTTTGCTATGGAGGACTTCTCTTGATTAAGCAAAATCCAAGGAGTAACAATCTTTTCCAGAGGTTCCGTATATTCAGGATTCCAATCCTTGTTGTCTAAAACATAGGGACACAGGTCATACTTGACTTGATAGTAAACAGAATCAACTTTTCCTCTAATTTTCAGACTAATATCATCATAATAGGATCCTCGGCCAAGTCTAATTTCAAAATCAAATCCTTCCGATTGTTCCATTTCTTCCTTTGAAATCACAGACTCGGAATATGAGCCATACTCCTCAGCCAACAACGCCCAGCCAAAAACAACAACCAACGCAAAGGAAACAACGAATGATACGGGAAAAACAAGCCAATGGAGTTTTTTCTTTCGTTTAAACACTCGACCAAACGCACTTGTCGCCAAAAAGACCGGTACTATGGCAGCAAAGCAAATCACGGGAGTTATGTTCTTCCACAGATCAAAAACATCAATGTACTGGGCTCTAAAGACAGCCCAAGCAACAGTTCCCAAAACAAAGGCCGTCAATATTGACCAAAGAACAGCACCCAGTTTCTTAAAGCGGGTCTGGGAATTCATAAAGGAAAACAAGAATCCCAGCCACAGAGGAATGCTTATAACCAAAGCCAAGGCTAAATCAAAGCACACCAATTTGGCATCTTGAAATTCGTACAGAAAACAACCCAACATTAAAGCCTACTTCCCCACGAGAATTTCGGAAATCACGCTTTCGCCATCCGGCAAGTTGCAGAGTTTTTTCAGGTCGTCTTCGTAGAAGAAATGAGGGCTGCGGACGGTCTTGTTCAGCACACGTCCAGACAGGCTCAAGGATTGCAGAATGTACCCCGCATTCATGTTCAGGTAGCGGTAGGCACGTTCGCCCAATAAGTTGCAGGCTTCCTTCAAATCAGCGGTAAGCACCACGGCAAAGGCTGCATTTTCTGCCTCCTCCACAGCGGCATGGCACTTCATAAACTTTTTCATCATGACCTGACCGTTCTGCATATAGATGGACTTGCGCACAGGCACATAGCGGTACACGCCGGGGTACACAAACATCACATCAAAGGACACAATCCAGATTTTTAAAAGCCCCGCACCAAAAAGATTTATGGCGCCCAGCTCCAGCCAACGCAACATGCTGGAGAAATCATCCAGGTCCATGCTCAGCTTTCTAAAGGGAACATGTTTCAAGTTTGCAGGAGCAAGATCCGGCAAAACACTTAAATAGCTGTCGGAACCATACTTCGCAGGCGTCAGCGGAAATCCGCCCCCGGGCAACGCCTGAGAAACAAGTCGCCGGACACGAATGCACTTGTCCAGATTTTCAATGGACTCGCCACGATTCTGGCGCATAAAGCGAGCAGGATAACGGCTGGCATCAGCCACCATATCCGATTCACTACGGTTGGAGTAGGCAGATTCACCCACCCCATCGTCCACGGAATCATAAGCCACTTCGCTGTACTCGGGGAATACCGCCAGGCAGGCCAAGGGAACCTCTGTGGCACCCAGCTTCAGGACATTCGCAATTTCATCGTCAACGAAACCCCCTAAGGGGAACGCCTTGCCGCCCTTGCTCTTGGCATGCAACAGAACGCTACCTACGCAGGCACCCACATCCCGCAGCACCTGACTGTAGGCCGATTCCTTGTAGCGCCAAACGGAACGTTCCAGGATGCCTGTAAAAATGTACAGCACCGGGGTGTCGCAAACAAAATCCTTGTCGGGGAAAGATGCGGCCAGTCGCTTCATCTCGTCGCGACCGCCGATTCTTGCCAGCTGGCCCGCCACATCGGGAGCCTCGCTTCGGCCATCGGCATCGTAGGCGTAAACGCCATCGGGCAGGTTTCGCCCGCGAAGTACCACGTAAACGCCAACCGGCTCAAGTCCGTCACCGGAGACGTACCCAAAACCAGGCAGTTCGCCATGATGGACATCCAGCCGATCGCAGCCCCTGTAGCGTCGATCCGCGACTTTCTGCTTTTCCCAGTGCAGCACAATGGGGTCCGCAGCACCCTTTGCCGCGTACTTTACCGATTCATGGTAGGTTTCTGAGTAAAATTCCATGGAATGTCACCAATGTAACAACTTCTCGGACGATTTATTTTCACTTTTACGCGACCAACATCACAAAGCGCACAACACAACCGATACACCATGGTTTATTTCAGCAAAAAATAAGGCTTTTTTAAACTTTTTTTGATTATCTTATTGGGAAACAGGTAAAAAAGGAAAAACATGAAGTCCAAATCCCTAATTTCCCTTTCTGCGGCAGCCGCACTGGCCCTCTTCATGGGCGCCTGCAGCAGCGACGATTCCAGCAGCGATTCCAAGGTCCCCGTAGACCCGGGTACACCCGATATAGAAGTTCCCGGCGATTCTACCGCAACTCCGGGCGGAGACGACCCCGAACAGCCTGGCGAAGAAACTCCGACTACACCCGAAGATTCCACCGCAACACCGGCCGATACAACCGTTACTCCGCCGCTGCCTGGGATTGTTGAAGAATTTGCTCCCAAGGGCATCCTGATCGACGACTTCGAAGATGGCGACGGCAACACTGCCCAGGGCAATGGCTGGTTCACCTACGACGACCAGACCAATGGTGGAGCCTCTGTCATAACTACCGATATTGACGAAAACGACTACCCTGTAGCTTCCATCGGCGGTTACAAATCCAATTATGGTTTCAAGGTAAGGTTTACCCTGGACAAGGGTGACTACGCCTACGACCCCTATGTAGCCCTCGGTGTACACATCGACGAAGAGGATTTCTCCAAGATTGGCGGAATCCACTACTGCTACATGGGCGCTAAGCATACAATCCGTGTCGAAACCTCTGACGTTACCGACTACGATGTTCATGGCATCAAGATGCTCGCCTCCAAGGGTACCTGGAAGTGCGTCGACGTAAAGTTCCGCGACCTCGTACAAGAAGGCTGGGGCGACCCCGTAGCCTTCGACAAGGCAAACATCAACCAGATCAGCTTCCACATCAAGGGTACCGCGAAGCCCTCATCCGACTCCCTGATCATCGACAACGTAGCCTTCCTCGACGAAGATGCCCTGCCCGCAGATGTTGCCGACCTCACCAAGAATCCGGCAGTGATCCCCACTGTTGAAATCGGCGACATCGCCATCAGCAACCCGCTGCAGGCAAAGGCTATGAAGTACCTGAACAAGGGCGTCAACTTCACCAACTGGCTCGAAGAAGCAGACGGCAAGTTCGACGGCAACTTTGAATTCGGCGAAAAGGATATCAAGATCCTCGCCGAAAACGGCTTCAAGTCCCTGCGCTTGCCCATTGACCTCGATCTCTACGTAACGAACCGTAAGGCATTCTTGGCTGGAGTCGACAAGGAAGTGGTCATGGACGATTCCATCTACATGGTTCTTGACGCCTTTGACAAGTGGACTGCAGAAAACGGCATGTCCCTCGTTATCGACTACCATGAATATGACAACAGCTACAACGCCACCTCCGCCCTGGACCCCGTCTACATCTCCATGATGGCCGGTGTTTGGAAGGAAGTTGCCAAGCACTATGCAGCCAGCGAGCGTGAAGACCTGTTCTTCGAACTGCTGAACGAACCCGACATGACCAACGGCAAGGTAAAGTCAGAAGATTGGACCGTTGCTGCCCAGGCCATGATCGACGCCATTCGCAGCGTAGACACCAAGCACACCATCATCTTCGGTGACGCCCAGTGGTACTCCATTACCGCCCTTGCAAAGCGCTCCGCCCCCTTCGAAGATGACAACGTCGTCTACGCCATCCACACCTACGAACCCTTCCTCTTCACCCATCAGGGCGGTTCCTGGACTGAATACGCTGCAATCCACGACATACCGTTCCCCTACGTGGCCGAAGACTGGTCTGAATTCTCCGCCACCTACGGCGTAAACGCAGGCGTTTCCAGCAGCGTCAAGAGCAACATCAAGGCCTACTACAAGAACGGCAGCAAGGAAGCCATCCTCCAGAACGTGATCAAGGCCAAGAACTGGGCTGTTGCGAACAACGTTCCGGTGATCATCAACGAATTCGGCGCTCTCCGCGACAAGTCCGACGCCCAGTCCGTGCTGAACTACTACAAGGCCATGATCGAAATCTGCGACACCCTGCAGATTCCCTGGACTCACTGGGGATACACTGGCGGCTTCTCCGTCATCGGCAAGGACGGCAAGATCTACGAAGGTCTGGCCGAAGTCATGAAGCTGAACGACTAAGCGCCTAATGACTGCGTTATAGCGAACACCGCAGATATACAGCGATGCCGTTTCCATTCGGAGACGGCATTTTTTGTATCTTGTAGACGTTTAATGCCACTCCCCTGGATTGTATTTTGAAGAATTTGAAAAAGATCGTCGCCGCCACCGTGTTAAGCGTCTCTGCCGCGCTTGCCGTTCAGTTCTACGGCAATCAGAGTGATATTCGCTGGAAAACCGCCGGCTCGGAGCATTTCCAGTTTTTCTACCCTGCAGAATACTCCAGCCACGCCTCCAAGGTTTCGGCCTACGCCGAGGCCGTCTACGACAGCGTAGTGGGCCGCTACCATAAGGACTTGCCCAGCCGCGTCAACGTATCGTTGAGCAACGCCCTCTACAGCAACGGCAGTGCTGTTCCCAGCGAAAATGCGCTGAACCTCTGGCTCACCAACTGGGACTTTAAAATCCGCAGCAGCCACGGCTGGCTTTCTGACGTGGTGACCCATGAGTTCAGCCACCTGGTAAGCATCGAAAGCGGAAGCAAGCTGAGTCCCCGCCTTTACGGGGTGCAGGTTAGCTACACCGATTATTACAACGAACGAACCACCAGCGACTTATTGACGCTGTTCCCTTTCACCTTGCAGCCCCTGTGGCTTGCCGAGGGTACCGCCCAGTACGAGTCCAGCCGCATGGGCTTTGACGGCTGGGACACCCACCGCGACATGCTGCTACGCACGGCAGCCCTCAACGACAGCCTGCTCTCCCTGGCGTACATGCACGACTTTTCGGACAACTCCCTGTTTGCGGAGCTTGGCCCCTACACCCAGGGATTCTCCCTGGTGCTGTACATCGACAAGCACTACGGCGAAGACGCTGTCCCCAGGATTTGGAACAATCTTTCCTCATTCTACCGCATGACCCTGGACGGAGCCATCCAAAAGGTGCTGGGCATCAGCGAGCAGGAACTGTACGACGCCTGGAAAAAGGAAATCACCGAGGCCTACCAGGCGCAAAGGGATTCCCTGGGCGAACTGGTGGAAGGCACAAAGCTCACCGCCGATGCGTTCTGGCAGGACTTCCCCGTAGTGGCAGGTAAGCACCTCTATGGCGTATCCAACTTTGGCGGTGCCTGGTTCGACGGAGGACTCTTCAAGATGCCCCTGGAACCGGACAGCACCGAAACGGACGGCACTTCAGCAGCAGTCGACACCACAACCGGAAATGACTCCGCCAAGGTGGAAATCGACGAGGCAGGCATCGAAATCGAGGGCGCAGACAGCACGCTCAATATCGGAGACTTCGCAAAGACAGGCTTCAAGGTGAAGAAACCCTGGCTGGACAAGGGCATCGATGTCTTCGAGGACTCCACACAGGGACCGCTCCTCGCCTACATCAGCTACCAGAACCGCGACAAGGACGGCCACGCCCACTTTGACGTTGCCGTAAGCGACACCAGCAAGAATCAGCTGAGCCTCACCTACCTCGTGGACGCCGTATACCCCGCCTTCGACAAGCAGGGCACCACCGTGGTCTTCGTCCGCCGCGAGCCCTACAGCACCCGCTTCGCCCTGAGCAAGGTTCCCTTTCCCAAGGACCTCAAGGAGTACAGCGCCGAGGATCCCATAGACATTTTCGTTCCCGACGAAAAATTTCCCTACTACAACATCTACAGCCCCAAGTTCAGCCCCGACGGCAAGCGCATCGCCTTTGGCTTCTTTGACAACGAGCAGCGCGGCATCGCCACCATCAACGCCGACGGAAGCGATTTCAAGGTAGTCAGCAACGGTGAATTCGACGAACGGGATGTCAACTGGATCGACGACGACAAGATCATCTTCAGCAGCAACCGCAACGGCATCTTCAACCTCGTCGAGAAAAGCCTGAGCAGCGGCGTAGAGCATCCCCTGACCAACGTGGTGGGCGGCGCATTCACCCCCGTCCTCGTAGGCGACACCATTTACTACACCAACTACGACAAGGACGGATTCTCCCTGTACAAGCTGGCCTACAGCATCTTCGTTCCCGCCAGGTCCGACACCACAGTCACCGTTACCGAACGGGATAGTGTCATCCAGATTACCGACTCCACCTGGCAGGACTGCTATGCGGAACAGGAATTGTTCACAGACTCTGCCGCAGTAGACAGTTCTCTTTACTACACAAAGGATTGCGTTTCCATTCCCCAAATCTCAACCCGCGACAGCACTATCAAGGTTCAGGACACAACAAGGACGATTACCACCACCGAGGGCACCAAGGAAATCGTGCTCAAGGGAGCTCCCCTCAAGCGAGTCTCCAAGCCCATCGAAATCCAGGACGTTGAATTCGGTGGCGTGGAACAGGACTATCGCCCCATCCCCACGGTACCGCTGTTTGTGCCAATGCTGGTCCTTAACGAAAACGCTCCCGACCTCACCGTATTTGGCGAAGGCCAGCTCAAGGTGAAAGCGGGCCTTGCCGCCATCATCAGCGACCCACTAAAGAAGAACACCCTGCAGCTGGGGCTGTTGCTGGAGCTTGGAGCCGGTCTCGACTACATCAACAGCAGCGGACTAAACCCAGAACAGGAAAAGGAATTCTTTGCCGCCTGGGAGAACCACAGCACACCCGTAGACTTTAGCTTGGCATACACCTACGCCAACTACACCAGCAAGGATACCGTTCGCTACGAGGACGTTCGCGCCCACGGTGGCGACAGCCTCGGATTAAGCCACTACGCCATCCCCATGCAGTCTATTGCTGCGGGGGCAGGCTACAGCATCTTCAAGAGCATCGACACGCTGCAGGTGGCCGTGGGCTATGACTGGGCAGACTTCAACCTGTACGAGGATGAGTTCAGCTGGACCTACCAGAAGCGCATCAGCGCCATGGTGGCCCTGGGCCTTTATGGGGATCACGAAGAAAACGGCAGCGGCATCAGCGGTGCGGGCAACGGACTTTTGCTGTATTACCAGTACGTCAACAGCGACCTCTACCGCCCGGGAACGTTTGCCGAAAGCTTCACCGTAACCTCCAGCGGAACCATCAAGCCCAAGTATCGCAACTTCAACATCAACGAGGTTGGCATCAACCTTTACGGTAGCCTGCAGAGCCCCTGGACGGGAGCGCGCCTTGCCGCGGGAGGTAAGCTCAGTGGCATCATAAACTGGAGCACCGACGCCAAGGAAGATACGCTGGATTCCTACTATTACAGTCCCATATTCCTAGAAGGCTACCCCTATCTGCGCAGCTCCGAGGACTACACCTTGGCAGGCACCAAAACCGCCATGGCCGAGGTCCACTACCTGTTCCCCATCTACGACGACTGGCGCAAGCACCTGTGGATCTTTAGCACCCGCAGCTTCTACTTTGACCTCTTCGCCCAGATGGGCGCCGCCTGGAACAGCAAGTGGTTCGACTCCGACAAGCTTACGGACCACCGCTTCTGGGACCGCTCCGTAGGCTTAAGTTTCCGTATGAGCAATAAGCTATTCTACAGCATACCCATGGACATCTCGCTGACCTTTGCCCGAGGCCTCAGCCGCATCGGCGAAGACGAGGACCTTTGCGGCGGTCGCAAGCTTACGCCCATCGACGTGCCCTTGCTCCCCGAAAGCATCGCCCCAACGCGAATCAAGTTCGCCATAGGAATGGGTTTCAACAACACCTGGCAGTAGCTAGGTACCAGGAACCGCCCACGAAAAAAGCCGCAACCGCGGCTTTCTTTTTTTACTTGTGAATCTTGCTGGCTTCGCTGGGCAGCAGCTGGCCCGGGCTTGAACGCTGGGCATCCACTCCGGTGAAGTTCGGGTTGAACTGTTTCATCTGGGAACGCTTCACATCGGCCTGAATATCGGCGAGGTGCATTTCCCACTGGCGCATGGCCTCGTCCAGTTCGGCGCGGGCGTTCAGCATCAGTTCCTTGAGCTGCATCAGTTCCAGCATCTTGTCGCGTTTCATGATCCAAAGTTCTTCTTCCTCTGGCATCATCTCGATATTGTACAGCAAGTTGAGGTACTGTTCCTCGGCCTCCTTATAGGCCTTGTAGGTTTCCGCATAAACCAGGTGGCGGTCATCCACAAGAGTCTGCTGCGGAGACGGATGGGAGGAACAACCAGCCAAGGCACCAAAGTTGACGACAAGGGCGAGGGCGAGGGCGCCTTCTGCCAGAACCTTATGGGGCCACAAGCGATTATTCGCAACGAAAAACTTCATCTGCACCTTACTGGGCTACCAGTTCGCCGTCTTCACCCGGCTTCTTTACGGTAAACAGGCGTTCCAGGGTCACATGGCTCTTGAAGGTCACCGTATCCTTGGTGTTGGGGTTCACCATGGTATGTACACCTTCCTTCACCTCACGTTCCTGGCAAGGTACACCTGTGGTGGGGTCCAGGGTAATCCAGAACGCCGTGGAATATTCCGCAGACAAGCCCTTGTTGTAGGACTTGAACTTGTCGGGCACGATGTTGCTATTCACGTGCTGCTCCCAGATATAATAGGGGAAGCTTTCCTTTTCGTGAAGGTAAACTGTATAGCCAAGGCACTTGCGCCTATCCAGGTTGTGGAAACCGTCGGTAACCACGGAATCCACCTGGATTAACGCGAAGTTCAAGCGTCCCTGATCCTTGAGCAGCTGGGTGATGTTTCCGCGAGAGGGCACTTCACCCAACAGCAAGTGGTCCATTTCCCAGCGGTGCTTTTCGGCGCGGAGCAAGTGGGGCTTGTATTCCGGGTTCAGCAGCTGATCGCGCCAGCGGTTGGGCATGGGAATCCTAGCCAGCAGGGAATCGTAACCCTCATCGAGGCCCTCTACGCGAGCTACACTTCGATCCACGGCAGCAAGGCTCACATCCTTGATGCGCCAAGCCAATTCCGTAGGCATAAAATTCTTAAGGTAGCCGCGAGACTTGTCGATGACATACTTGCGGTCCAGCCTCAAGGTATCCCCATCCTTGGAATAATGCAAATCCACATAGGTCGCCGTAATGGTACCCATCTGTTCCTCATTTTCCAAGTCATAGGTAGAGAAGTAACCCTCCACGTAGACTTCCACATCGACGGGAGCCTTAAGGTCGTAACTTACCGTTACATTGGAATCGTTACAACCGCAAAGGGCCATGGCGGCACAGAGGCCAAGCAAACTTTTGAACTTCATAGGCACCTAGCGATTCTTTACCAGGGTGATTTCTTTCTGGACAATGACCTTTCCATCGGCGCTGAATTCGATGACGATGGAACCCGGCTGCTTTTGGCGGCTCAGTTCACGGGCCGTCATAAGGCCTCCGTGCTTGGACTTTCCCTGCAATGTGTAGGAATCCATCTTGTCAGTCACAGGCAATTCGTGAGACCAAAGTTCCTTACCCTTGTTGGCCACGGTACCTTCGTAAAAAGCGGTCTTCAGCTTGGCAAAGTCGAAGTTGCGACCATACTTGAGCTGAACGATCATCTGGTCGGCCAAATCAAATTCGCTGGTGGTATCGGCAACAACCCGGGAACTGGGATTCCAGTCGCGACCGCAAGCAATAGACGCGGGTTCAGAAGAACAGGCAACCAGCATGGCAGCCACTGCCATCGCCCAAAACATCAACTTTTTCATATTAACCTCTCCCTGTTAAAACCAGACACGGAAACCAAGGCGAAGATAGAAGTCGGGAAGTTTCCAATCCACATCGTCTCCGTCACGGTAATCGTATTCGTATTCATCCTTCTTGGGATCGTAATTGGGGTGGTCGTAACCATCCCAGGACAAATAGTGGAGTTCGCCAACCGGACTCAACTCCAGGTAAATCTGCAACGGAATTGCCGGGAATTCCCACTGGAAACCACCAACCACACCCAAGCGAACGGCGATGCCAAATTCGTCGAACCACCAGTATTCCTCATCCCAGATGCCAATACCTGCGGTGGGTCCCACGTACAGACCCATGCGCCCCAGATCCGCGGGGGCATTCAGGTAAAAGTTCCAGTAGTAGCCAAAATAAAGGCCCAGGGAGTTGTCTCCGTCACTAAAGTAGAAGTGAGCGTAAATATCCCAGGTAATCTGTTCACTCTGGCGCATCATGAAGTCGATACCAGCATGTTCCCCGGGGTTTCCACCCTGAACCCAGCCACCAACAGCCATCTGTTTAGAAGAAGAGGGCGCCGCGGCAAAGACCATGGCGGCACAAACCGAAATGACACCTAATATTTTTTTCAACATCATGTCAGGAAAGTTAGCAAAACATTACCGCGACAGAACAGCCAACATTTCCATGTGGGGGGTCTGCGGGTAAAATGCAAAGGCCTCGGCGGACTTCATCGAGAATCCAGCCTCCGCAAACTTCGCGAAGTCGCGGGCAAGGGTCACCGGATCGCAGGAAACGTAAATCAATTTTTTCACGGAGCTGCCGACAATGGCATCCAGGGCGCTCTTGGGAAGCCCCGTACGAGGCGGATCCACAATCAAGGTGGCGGGAATATCCACGACGTTTTCGGCAAGCCAATCCTCTGCGGGGGCGGACACATTTTCAACGGCGGCAGAGCCTGCATTGTCGGCGGTTTTAGACAAATTAATTCTTGCGTGCTTAAGGCAGCCCTCATCACGTTCTACGGTGGTGACCCGCTTGAACTTGTCCTGCAAAAGGGCTGCAAAGAAGCCCACGCCGCTGAACAAGTCGATAAGCCATTCGTCGCTGGATTCCCCACTTTGAATGCCCTCGTCCACGGCCCTTCGCACGGTCTCTACAAGTTCCGGCAAAAGCCCCAGGTTGCTTTGGAAGAACACCGAGGCGTCGGATTCAATCCGATGGCCGTCAATCTCTACGACGCTTACCGCATGCCGCTGGAATTCCTCGGCAGGCATTCCCTCGTAGTAGTAGCTCACCTGGCCGCGGCCATTGTCGAAAATATTCAGCTCATGAGCCTTAAGGACCTTGAGGTTCTTGGCGGCACCCTTCAAAAAATCGTTGAGACCCTGGGTCAGTACCGGGCAGCTTTCCAAGGCGATGGCATGGTTGGATTCCTGCTCACGAAAACCGTAGCGGGCAGTACCCTCGCGAGTTCCGCAGTAGGTGACGCGGGCACGGTTGCGGTAATTCCAGGGATTTCCCGTATGCACCCTAAAGTTCTCGGGCAGCTCCACATGGGCAAGGCGCTTGAAGTTTTCCCTTTCCACCTGGGCCAGGTACTGGGCCTGCTTTGCGGAATCCAGGTGCTGCAGGGAGCAGCCACCGCAGCGGCCATACAAGGGGCACCGGGGCTTAACCCTATCCGAGCTGGATTCGATCACCTCGATGACGCGACCGCGAGTGAAGTCCTTCTTCTGAACGTTCAACAAGACCTTGCAAAGTTCACCGGGAAGGCCACCAGAAACAAAGCACACGCGGCCATCCTCAAGACGGCCCATGCCCTCGCCCCCCTGCACCATCTTTTCGATGCGAAGTTCCACGAAACGTGAACCGGCTGCATTGCGGGATGCACCGGAGACCCCACCTCGCGAGCCTCGGGGACCGGTGTTTCGGGGACCGCGGCGGTCCTTAAAGTTTCTGCGGAAGTCGGCCATATTCTGCACCTCGCCTAGGGATTGATCTATCGCTTATCTTAGCGCTTGATGGTAGGCACGCTGGCCAAGAGCTTCTGGGTATATTCATGTTGCGGGCTGGTGAGCACCTCGTCGGCCAGGCCACGTTCCACCACCTTGCCAAAGTACATCACCAGCACCTCGTCGCTAAGGGCGCGCACCACCTGCATATCGTGGCTGATGAACAGCAGGCTGATCCCCAGCTCGTTGCGCAGGTCATCCAGCAAGTGCAAGATCTGCGCCTGCACCGAGACATCCAGGGCGCTGGTCACCTCGTCGCACAGGAGAACCTTGGGTTCAACCATCAGGGCCCGGGCAATGCACAGGCGCTGCCTCTGGCCACCGGAAAATTCATGCGGAAACTTGTCCATGGCCCCTTCGGGGATGGACACGCGGGCAAGCAGCCTCAGGGCCCGCTCACGAGCAGTCTCGAAACCGATGCCACGGGCAACCACCGGAGCGGTCAAGATTTCCGCCACGGTCTGACGCGGGTTTAGGCTGCTAAAGGGATCCTGGAAAATCATCTGCGTAAGGTTACGCACCTTGCGTACCGAGGCAGAATTCCTAAAGTCGATCTTTTCGCCCAAAAGCTCGTAGTTGCCAAAGTCCGCCGGTACCAATCCCACCAGGGACTTTACCAACGTAGACTTGCCGCAGCCCGACTCCCCCACAATAGAGAGAATCTTGCCCCGGGGCAACGTAAAGGATACGTTGTCCACCGCCGTAAAGTAATCCTTGACCTTACCCAGAACGCCACCGCGTATGGGGAACTTCACCGTCAAGTTCTCTACGGCAAGGGCCGGTGCGGCACCATCTGCATTCGGCACGGCACCTTCTGCTCTAGGCGCAGAACTCATGCGCCGACTTCCCCGTCGAGGCTAGCCAAGGCTTCCTGAACGTTCTGCTCGGTCTTCAGCAGGATCTGCCTGCACTTGCGCAACAGTTCCGTAGCTTCCTGAACTCGTCCTGCAAGCTCGTCGATTTCCATTTCGGAATTGTCGATGCGTTCCAAGATGTTTTCCAGGCGCTCCATGGCGCTCTTGTACTCAAAGTTTTCCTGACTCATAAGTTTGAATATAGTAAAAGGCGAGAGTCGCGACAGCCATGCCCCAGGAGCTGGCATGACCGAGCCTTAGCTATATGCGGGGAACACGCCATATAGTAAAAGGCGAGTCTTCGCGCAAAAGGCGAGGCCTCTCTCTCCCTTTTAAGGTCTTAAGCGGGTCCACGCCACGTCCCGTGCGCCTGTAATAAAGTAGATTTACACTGGTGATTTTCGCTCGTTCAAAAATAAAGCGCGTTCTTAACCTTTGCATCGCCTTATGCCTGGGCGTTCTTTTTGCGGCGTGCCTGGATATTCCCAGCGATCCCGACACCCAGGGCAAAATCGTAAGCATCAGCGTTTGCACCATGCAGTACGGTAAAACCGATTCCACCCTGCTGAAGGTCAATCCAAAGGATTCCGCACTCATCGTCACCAAGGTAAACCCCGAAAAGCATAAGCGGGATCTCAAGTACTATTGGTACAACAACCAGGAACTGCTGGACAGCGGAAGTACATTTTCCATCATCTTCATGGTAAACCTACTCATCCCCAACAGGCTCGTCGTAGAAGACGGACAGGGCAACACCATCGAAAAGAACTTTCACATCATTACAAACGCTCCTCCCGTCATCGGAAGCGAGGCAACCCCCGCCGACAAGGAAACCATTTTCGGAACAACGGAAACGCCCATAAGGTTCAGCTGGAAAACGGGGGACTCCAACATCAGCGACGAGCTGGAACACATCCTGGAAATCGACGACATCACCTACCCCGTCGGCCCCCTTACGGAAGTTCTTCAATCCGGATTCGAACCCGGAGAACACACCTTCCGAGTCTTTGTGGCAGACCCCTATGGCGATAGCGACACCTTGCCGCTGCACCACTTTTACGTTGTCGACACCTTGGAGGCCAAGAAATGAGATTCCTTGACTTACTCAAGGTGTGGCTCGGAGCGTTCCTCGTTGCGGCAGGCATCTGCGGATGTACGGATTCCGACGAATACTACTACGTCGACGACAAACCCCACGACATCGCCGTAAAGGCCTTTATCACCAGAACCTTCGACTCCACCTCCGTCAACGTCAGGCAAGATACCATTCGACCAGGCGATTCCCTAGTTTTCCTGACCGAGATTTACCCGTCGAAGTCCATACGCATTCAGAGGTACTACTGGACTCTTGACGGAGACCAATTCGCCAGCGAATACAACTTCAAGCGTCCCATCGACGAGCCGGGAATTCACGAGGTCGCCTTTATATTCGTGGACTACTTCGGCGACACGTTAACAGACACACTCCACGTTTACGTCGCATCGCCACCGGAATTGGACGACACCAACTACATTCCCCGCAGTGGCACCCAGAACGTCTCCCCCACCAGCACGATCAACTTCGCCTGGTCCGCAAAGGATCCCGATAGCCTCTGGGAGCTTAGACACCACTTTGTGCTCATGGAATCCTCCAGCTTCAGCGAGGAGCAGAAGGTTCTCGTGGACACCCTTCTGGACAACGCCTACTTTAGCTACCGGAAAGGTTTTGCGCCCCTGGGCAAATACCAGTGGAGCGTCTCGTCCGTCAACGAGTTGCAGCAAGCCTCGGTCCAGACCATCCAAGGCAGCTTCTTTACCCAGGGCAGCCTCGGCGAGTGCGCCATCTACGGCAACCTTCGCCTTTCCTCCAATGAGACCTTCAGCACCTTCCACTTAACGCTACTGGATTCCTCCGGCAACGTTCTCATGGACAAGGAGGATTTTCCCTTAAATCAAGCCAACACATCCTTCTCCGTAAAGCCCCTGGCCGAAGGCAAGTACACCCTGCTGACCAGCTTGGACAAGTACCCCGACTTCTCCACGGACACCCTGGACTTCACCCTGGTTCAAAACCAGGTGCGGGTTTTGGATACCATCGTCCTAAGGGACACCCTCCCCCCCACCATCCTCACCTTGGAAGGCGGCGACACCCTGAGCCTTACGGACACACTCAAGGTTCTGGTATTCGACGAGGGCGGCAAAATCATGCAAAACTTTACCAGGGTCAAGCTAGAGACCTCCGTTCAACTGAATTCATTCCTTTCGAAGGACACCCTTTTCATTCCCCTCGACGGTTTGGAAAACTCCTGGACGTTCCGGCTGCTGACAATCGCCGTCTACGACATGAGCGGAAACAAGGCTGGCAAGGCACTCTACATTCGCCCGAGCAAGACTCTTCCGGAGGTGTTCGGTGAATAAGTTGCTATTTATCCTAATCGCTCTGGCCTATTTCCTCTGCTCCTGTGGCAACAGCCACTACGCCAAGGACGAATCCCCAAAGTTCGAAGTAAGCATCTACATCGTTCCGGATCGATACACCGGCAATATCGACGAGCACTTTTCATCTACCACACAAGTTTACGCGGAACAGAATCAGACGCTACGTTTTTACGCCGGCCTAAACATCGATGGCCAATCCATTTTAGGAGACTCCGTTTTCAATTACATCGACAATATCCTTTGGGAAGTCGACGGGAACAGCTACAACGTAAGCAACTTCCGCTACACATTCAAGGACACCGGATTACGCAAGGCCACCCTTACCATGGTTGACCTATTTGGCGACACCATCCAAACCATTTTCGACATCTATGTGAACACGCCCCACAGCATCGCAGTAGACTTTCCCTACGACGGCTACAACCAGGCAAGCCCATACGCCACACAAGAAATTCCCCTGCGCTGGAAAATCACAGGAATCGACGAATGGGAAACCGCGACTTGTACCGTATTCGCATCGGATTCCCCCGATTCCGTTTGGGCTCAGAAATTGGGAACGGTAAACTGCGACGACCAGGTTACACTCAGAGGCTCCCTGATAAATAATCAGATCAATCTAGCCAAGGATTCCTCCTTCACCATCTACTGGGCCGTCAAGGCAACCATCACGAGCGATGTAGGCTGGGTATACAACGATTCCACCGACATCGCCCATTTTTCCACCAAGATTTTGGATTCCACCTATTCCATAGTAAAGGTTCCCATCGTTTACGAAAAGTACCGAGACATCGGGCTGATAAAAACCAAAGTCACCTTCGTCTCTGCCAAGGGCGACACCCTGGAAACCCTGTACAACGAAAAGACCAGCAGCACCATTTCTACAAAGATCAAGCCCCAGTCCGGAGTAAGGGTATTCTTCGAAGAACTTTACCGCACTGAATACAAAGCGAACTCTATCGTCATAGACGTCCCCCCCAGCACGGTGATGCAAACCGACCCCGTAGTTTTCGAAGACCATGTGCGTCCGCAGCTGTCCCCCTTTGACGAAACATTCCACGAAGATGACGACATCTGGTTCCTGGTTTACGACGACGGCGCAGGAATCAATCCGGCAAAGACACAAGTTCTGCTGAACAACGACACCCTTACGTCCTCGTACAGCACGCCGACGCTGAGTTTTTTTGTAAAGTGCCTCGATTCCTGCCGATTGAGAATTCTTGGCGAGGACTTCGCAAAGAACCCCCTGCCCGATGTTTACTGGACCGTAAAGTCCGTCAAGGATTCTATCCACATCACGGGGCCATTTGCCATAGGAGAATACTAAGATGAACAGGATCATTTTATTTCTCCTAGCTTGGATTGCCCTAGCCGCAGGCCAGGAACCGCAAAAAGTTCTCCACGTTTCCACCATCCCCGGCAACGCGGACATTTACCTGAACGAGTTGAATCCGGACAAGGCGAACAATCCGCCGCACACATCGCCGGCCTACATTCCCATCACCGGGGAAAACGCCCAGAACAACGACATCCTCATTTCGCTGTTCCGCCCGGAATTCAGGGACACCACCATACACGTCACCCTTTCGGCAAAGGACACATCCTTCCTCATCGTTTCGCTGAAACCCACCTACGACGACATCCTGCTAGATGAGCAGCAGCGGATTCTCGCCAAGCGCAGCCGCCGTAACGTAGGCCACGTCCTGATGTATTCCTCCATAGCCCCCTTTGTGGCTGGAGCTGCCTCTTGCCTTTACACCCTCTACGAGATTCAAAGGGCGGAGGATACCAAAAGTGCCATCGAAAAGACGGTAATCGGCGACGAAGAAAGTTTCAACAAAAAGAAAAGCGACTTCAACGATTACCGAGACAACGCAAAAGTTGGCAAGACAGTCACCCTAACAGGCCTTGTTGCGGGGGCCTCCCTGCTAGCCATCGGATTCGCCTTATCATTCTAGGTTGAGTATGAGAAAGTTTTTTATGGGCAAGCTCTTGAGCATATTCATTTTGGTTGCGACCATGGCTGCACTTGCGGCCGAGCCACAGGGTATTCGCGCCAACGTGGAACTGGTTACCGGCGCAAAGCAGACGGCTCAGTTTTTGGGCGTTCAGCAAGACACCGTAAGCCTCGGTGGCGTCATCCAAGGCAAGTTTACCATCATCAGAATCGCCAAGAATCGCTTCAAGAGCATCGTAGACGAGCAAGGGAACGACCTGCTTAACGCCACGGCGGCAACCGATACCGTAACCGCCACGGATTCCATAGCCGCGGTGGATTCCTCGGCTGCGGTGGATTCATCAGCCGCAGACACAATCGCCGAAGTCGCACCACAGCCCACGTTTCTGGATTCCGTAGAAGGCAAGCATATTTTCGTCGCCCTGGAACGCCGCAGCATCGATTCCCTCCTCGCAAGCCAGATGAGCACCCTTGCCGTAAAGCTTCTGCAGGAATCCGGCGTACCCGTCACTTTCGCGAAGCGTACGGATTTTGGCTACTGTCGCGAAGCCTCCTGCATTAGAGACTCCCTGCTGCAGTACGGGGCGGCATCAGCCTACATCGGTCGCGTCGTAGCAACCAAGTCCACCGATTCCATAAGCATCCAGATGACCCATTACAACCTCAGGGATTCCGTGCAGCAAAAGGATGCTCCCACAATTCAAATGAATTTGTCTACAATAACGTTCCTCAGCGACGCCATGTCAAAAGACAAGATGAAGAACTTTGTATTGCAGCTTCAGGGCGAAATCATCCCCACCTCCGAAAAAAAGAAAAGCTACATCCACGTAGAAACGGACCCCGAGGGAGTCAGCCTGGCCACCGAAAGCCTCGGTGAAATTTGCCGCACCCCCTGCACTTTCGTCACCCAGGATACGGGCAAGGTGGTTCTGTACGCCTACTGGAACGTCGATAAGCAACTGTGGGGCACCCGCAGCGCCGTATACCCCGTTCCCTTCGACACCACGAAGATATCCTTGAAGCTCAAACCCGTTCGCCCGGAACTCATCGTCACCACCACCCCTAGTGAAGCGGAAATCTTTGCAGGTTCCGCCCCCATTACCGTAAGCACCAGCTCCATCGGCAGGACTCCCAACAAGTTCACCATTTTTGAACCGGGGAACTCCACCGTTCAAATTCGCAAGGCAGGCTTCCGCGATACCACCGTCACCCTATTCGTCCCCCCCACAGAAGTGACCAACGTCTCCATCGACCTTACCCCCATCACCGACGTAGAGGAACTCCAAAAGCAGAACGACTGGTTCTGGCAACGCAAAAAACGCAACATCGGCCACACCCTTATGGGATCCTCCATCGCTCCCATCCTGGTTGGCGCCCTGTTTACCTATCTGGGCAACCTGGATTACGATGATGCCGAAGAAATCAAGCAGGATCTGAGCCGCCCCGCCACATCCGGGGGCAACCATTACCAGGACAAGGTAAAAAAGAACCACGACCTGGTCGACAAGGGCGACAACAAGATGATTATCGGTGGATCCCTAATCGGAGCGGGAATCCTATTGCTTGGAGTAGGCTTTGTTCTGGCCTTCTAACTGCAGGGTTCATAAAAACAGGTCAATTTTTCGGTGGATTTTTATTTTTCATTAAACCCTCAAAAAGAGAAAATTTAAATTTATGGCGATGCGTAGACTATTACTTACATTGTCTCTTCTGACTGCCGCAGTTTATGCCGCCGATTTCGAACGCTCGGATTGGCGAACCCAACTGTACTTTCAGGCAGAGCCCGCTTTTTTGAACTTTAAGGGCGAAAACGAAATTCTGGATGACAAGATCGACAAGGACGTCTTTACCGTCCCCCTATCCCTGGGCGCACTTTGGTCACCCCTGATTACCCCCGCGTGGAAAGCGGACCTGCCCTTCACCCTATGGCTGGGTGTAGAAGTCAACGGTTTCCAATTCGGGACCATCGAGGACAAGCCCAAGTATACCGTCGCGGACAAGGACGAAGGTAAGATTTCAGAGGACGAAGAACTGGCATTCCGAGCCTACGCACCCTCCTTTCTGGCCGGTTTTTCTGTCAACCTGGTCGGTGACCTCGACCTGCGCATCCTAGGTGGCTTCGGCTTCCAGTTCTTTACATTCGAAGACATTGACGGTGGCTACACTCAGCAAAACACCGAAATCGTCAACACCGCATTTGTATCCGGCGCCCTGGAATACCGAATTACCGAAGCCTTCCAGGACGTTGACTTCAAAATCGGCATCAACGTTCGCAGGGACTTCCTCTCCTTTGAAAAGTTGAATACACAGGAAGACCACGGCAACAAGAACGTAACCAAGATTTCTCCCTATACAGACCTGGTCATGGACAAGGTCGAGTACAAGTGGCCCATTCGCGTAGGCCTGGAGCTGTCCTTTGACTTCGGTCGTGAAAGCCGCCGGGATCGCAAGACCCGCTTCAAGCTACGAGACCGTGACGCAGTCCTTCGTGAGCATCGTGAAGGTGCCGATTCCCTGAGCGACTGGGATTGTATCACCATTGAACGCGACTACCGCTTCTACCTCAAGGACGACGGCACTCTGCCCGACATGAGCGAAGCCTACACCCGCACCCAGTTCACCGATGTTCTGGAAAACTTCCTGGTCTTCTGCCACCCGGCAGACCTGGCCACCAAGGAACAGCTCTACGCCGCCATGGATAGCAACAAGGTGGGCTTGGTGGAATACCAGGTAAAGCAGGAGGACTCCCGCTTCGACCAGGTGATGGCCTCCAACGACCCCGAGATGCTGAAGATGTTCCTGGAGTACTATCCCAATTCCCCGCGCAGAGCCGAGGTAGAAAACAAGCTTAAGTCCTTTGGCGAATACGACGCTTTCCGCATAGCCAAGGATCAAAACACCTTTAAGGCATACCTTTCCTATCTGAACGAAAATCCCAACGGTGTATTCCGAGACGAAGCCGAAGCAGGCATCTTCGCCCTGGTGAAGTCTAGCGGACGCCTCAAGGACTACGATATTTACCTCAAGCGATTCCCCAACGGCAAGTACGTAGCCGAGGCCAAGGCCGCCCTCAAGAGGGCCAAGGACGAAGCCGCGGAGGCCGAAGCCCAGGCCAGAGCCTACGCCGAGGCTGCCCCCGTAGTGGAGCAGCCTGCCGAACCTGCCGTAGAAGAACCTGCAGAAGAAGTCGTCGAAGAGGAACCGGCCCCCGCCAAGACCCAGAAGGTCAAGGACAAGAAGAAGAAAGACGCAAAGAAGAAACCCGCCAAGAAGGCCAAGGCAGCAAAGCCAGCCAAGAAGGGCAAAAAGAAAAAGTAATTCTCTCGCATGAAGAAAATCGCTCTATTCACCCTCCTCGTAGCAGGAATCGCCTTAGCTCAAGGTGCAGCTGATTCTGCAGCGGCTGCGGCACAGGCCGTCGCCGACACCGCAAACGCCTCTGCAGGCATCTACGACAAGATCATCGACTGGTACAACGAGCATCTGAACTACGCCACGGTAACTCTCCTGATGGCAACGGAAAGCTCCTTCATCCCCTTTCCCTCGGAGCTGGTGGTGCCGCCTGCAGCCTACAAGGCCCTGCAGCCGGAATCCGGCTTGAACATCGTACTGGTGATCATCTTTGCAAGCATCGGCGCCATGATCGGAGCCTTCTTCAACTACTTCCTGGCGAAGTGGCTGGGCCGCCCCATCGTCTACAAGTTCGCCGATAGCCGCCTAGGTCACTTCTTTCTGCTGGACGGTGAAAAGGTGGAAAAGTCAGAGAAATTCTTCCGCGACCACGGAGCCATCTCTACGCTGGTGGGCCGTTTCATCCCCGTGATCCGCCAGCTGATTTCCATACCCGCAGGCATCTCCAACATGAAGCTGGCTCCCTTCACCATATTCACCGCCATCGGCGCCATCTGCTGGAACGTAATCCTTGCGGTGCTTGGATACGTGGCCCATGGGCAAAAGGACATGATCCAGGCCTACAGCCACGAGCTTTCCATCGGCCTTGTGGTGCTGGGCGTGCTGTTCATCGGCTACATGGCCTGGAACGCAATCAGGACTAAGAAAAAATTTTGACGCCGCTGTGGTGTCATTTTGTAGGCCATTGGTTCTTCGGCTAGTTTTTTAGCCTACAATTTCTAACACATATTTTTGTCTTTGATTTAGGTGGACAAAAAAAATGTAGGCTAAACCTCGCTGTGTAAAAGCTTTAGCCTACAATATTTTAACGACGTTAAAACGCATTCGCAAAAGCGCCAATTTTTTTGTAAGCTATTCGGCAAGAAGCCATCACCCTAGCCTACAATTTCACGAAATAAAGCAATTACTTCGCAACAGCTGCAGTGAGCCTGCTGCTACTTCGTAGCAGAGGCGAAAGCCTTAGCAAGCTTTGCCATGGCTTCGTCCACTTCAGCGGCGCTGATGTTCAGCGGCGGAAGCATACGCAGCACGTTGCCCTTGGCGC
>JAZLKH010000021.1:0-46960 GCA_045597545.1 Fibrobacter sp. | reverse complement strand
GGGTGGAGTAGCGGCTCTTGCCGTGAGCGAAAGAGGCGGATTCGAAGATTGCCTTTGCTCCCAGCTTCTTGCCGAGAGAGAAAGGTGTATAACGTTCGCCGGGGAGGGCGACGTAGATGCTGTCGGTACGAGGTTCAGTCATGTTCAATCCTTCGTTTTTATCGGTCCCCTCGAAAATTTTCTTTTCAAAAATCTAGCTGCGACACTTCGCAAAGTTTCGTCTCTCAAAGTGACTAAGACCTCCAGTATTAGCCACTTTTCGTTCCTGCCTTTGCTCGGTCTCGCCAAGATTTTCTTTACCAAAGAAAATTTTCTCGGCTCCCTACAAATGTGTTTGGGGCAAGACCTTCTTCGACCTGGAGGATTTCAATTTGTCTTGGAAAAATTTAAGGCCTCCAGGGAGTCTGGAAGCCTTGCCGCTTTGCTCTTACGCCATTGACGCGCGATACAATTTGCAAATACCAGACTCTATGTTAGAGTCCGCGCCACCATCGGCCGTCGAATGCAACTGTAAGAGCATAAATCATCTTCATGTCCAAAATTTATGAATATCCCTATCTGTTGGCAAGGGAAAGTTCCCAAAAAGTTGTTTTTTTAAGGGTGAATTTGTATTTTGCCGTCAATTCAGAAAATCTGGATTTTTTCAGCTCGTTTGACGAGCTTATATCCCCACGGCGGGGGCAAGCCGATAACCTTACAATACCGTTTGCTTATGAAGGTCCACGTAGATCGAAGAGTAAATATTGTGTGTTGACTTGTAAACAAAAAGTGGTTATATTATGTATGTTGTCCGTATAACCCACGCAGTTGAGAAAAATTTGACAAAAATGCCAATGGAAGTGCAGGAAAAATTCGTGCGATTAAGAGCTTCGTTGATTGCGAATGGACCTGTTCAAATAGGGGTGTCGAATTATTCGAAACTGGGATCAAATGAATATCATTGTCATCTTTCTCGTAAATGGGTTGCTTGTTGGCGAGAGAGCGAAGGATTTTTAACTATTGAGGTGTATTATGTTGGCAGTCGTGAAGGCGCCCCCTATGCTCGGCACTAAGGACGCTATTGAATTCCGCCTAATCGGTAATAGTGTTCCTGAGGCTGTCATAGGCATATTGAGGTCTCTTTTCCCAACGGTCATTGTCGATGAAACTATTGATGCCAAAGATTTCTTTGATTCCGAGGAGTCTAAGGTTATTAAGGAAATTGAAACTCGCATGACACCTGGCAGTGTTATTCGTGCTGACCGCACCCTGCGTAATTGGACTCAGGCGGAACTTGCCGAAAAACTTGGCGTTCATAAGCAGGTTGTTTCTGAATTAGAACGAGATAAACGAACGGTATCTAAGGAAATGGCGAAGAAACTTGGAAAAGTTTTCAATATGCCTCCGGAATCCTATTTCCGTTTTTAGAAGAATGCTGAATAGCGGATCTTTTTGATATATCCCCACGGCGGGGGCAAGCCGATAACCACTTGAGGGTGGCTTGAAATACACAACGTGTTGGACAGTCTTGTGCATGGCTGTTCCCTTATTTTGCACATTGCAAGCTTTTGCGAAACCCGTAGAGGCATCTTCTGATTTGGTGTCCCTGGATTTTGTTGAAGCACCCCTTGCCGAGGCGGTTCGTGCGGTTTCGTTGGCCTATGACGCTCCGATTCTGGTGGATGGAAGCCTGGAAACCAAGGTGACCTTCCATTTAGAAAACGTGGGGCTGTTGGAGGGCCTTTCTGCCCTGTGCTCGGCAAACCAGCTGGAAATGTACCAGGATGGTTCGGTGTTCCACATTCGCAAGAAGGTGAATCGCGGGGAGCACGAGTTCTGGATGAAGGATTCCCTGGTGACCCTTGTGGTGCGGGACAAGGAGGTAGGGGAGTTTGTGCGGGAGTTCGCCCTGAATTCGGGACTGAACATTTTGACAACCCCCGAGGTGAAGGGGACTGTTTCGGGGGAGCTACGGAACTTGCCTACCCAGGATGCCTTTATGCAGCTGATGCGATCCCAAGGTTACAAGGTAAAACGGGTGGGTGACGTGTTTTGGGTTTTACCGGGTGCAGTCGCTGAGGGTAAAGCGCCTAGCCAAGAGTCCAAGGAAAATGAAATTGCATTGGAACGGGTGGGCGAAAAGTATAGCGCCGAAATTCACGAGGCTCCCCTGGGGGCGGTGTTACAGAAGTTGGCCGATGTGGCGGAGTTGAACCTAGCGGTTTACGGGGATGTTCGGGAGAATGTCCAGGTGAAGTTTGATGAGGTGGACTTGGCGACTTTGGTGGACGCCTTGTTCAAGGGGCGGCGTTACGGCTATGCCCTGGATTCCGCGAGCTTGTTCGTGTCGGAGGGTGGTGCACGAAAGGCCCTGTCGTCTACGAAACTTTACCCTCTAAAACACATCCACTCCGAAAAGGCGCTGGCGTACCTGGGTAAGCTTTCTCCCAGTGCGGAGTTCGTGGCGGCGGAGGTCAAGGAGCAGAACGGACTGCTCCTGGGCGGTTCTCCTTTTGAAATACAGATGGCGGAAGCGCTGCTGGAACAGGTCGACGTACCGGCGTTGCAGGTGGAACTCTCTTGCGTTCTGATTGAATTCAAACGGGGCCGTAACTTTGAAATCGGATTGCACAGCGGTGCTTCGAGGAAAACGGCGGAACACGATGTGGGAATCCGCGGCTTTTGGGACTTTTCTGCAACGGATGTTTCTAGGACTGGGGGCTTTGGAAAAATCGGAGTCTTGCCGGATCGCTTCGAGGTGGAACTGGCCGCCATGGAAGAACAGAATAAGGCGGAGGTCTTGGCGCGGCCTAGGCTAACCACCTTAAACGGAAGCAAGGCGGAGCTGAATGTAACCAATACGGTTTACTACTTGGTGAGCCAGGTTTCTGCAGATGGTTTCCCCATTACCGACTACCGCTCCTTTAACGACGGCATTTCTCTGGAGCTGACGCCTACGGTAACCCAGGATGGCCGCATCACTCTGGATGTTTCACCAGAAATAAAGACCGCTGGCCGCAGCACCGGTGACGGGCCCCGAGACATCAGCACCCGCAACTTGAAAACGGTGGTGACCCTGAAGGATGGGGAGACGTTCTGCCTCGGAGGCCTTATTCGAAAGAATAAGTCGGAGGTTCGCTCCGCGGTGCCTTTCCTGGGAAGCATCCCTTTGATAGGGCGTTTTTTCAGCTACGTGTCGGAGGTAGAAGAGGAAAACGAGCTGGCCATCTTCATTACCCCTCAGGTGGTGAGGTAGCCTATGGCTAGGCTTTGCACCTGGGAGGTGACCACCACCTTTGATGAAAATCCTTCGGAACAGGAACTGGCGAAAAAGTTTAGCGAAGAATTTCCGCGGACTTGCGAAAGGCTGAAATCCGCAGGCCTCGAAGGTATGCGTCGGCTGTGGCTGTTGACCAGCTTCAACTCGCCAGAAGGTCGAAAGCTGCGGTATTTGCTGGCTGTGCCCGAAGGCGGCGAGTTGCAGCAGCTGCCCCGGCAAATTTGGCTATTTGCCGTAGCGGATCGCACCATGCGCGAACGGGGCGACGGCAACTTTCTCTTTTGGAAAATCTACGAGAAAACGCTGGTGATAATGGTGTTCTTCGAAGGTCGCCTCTGCCATTGGAGCGAGGAAGTGGGCTATGGTTCTCCTTGTGTCAGCGATTGTCGAAACCTGGTAGGATCTAGGCTGGAGCGCTTTCGCATGTTTCTGAAAACAGATGACCTGTTCTCTCGGGCAGAGCGTTTTGAGGAAGTTGAAATTAAGGAAGACTATGATTTTAATTTGTTCAAAAAAGCGGCGAAGGATCATTTTTGGAAAGAACCTGGAACCCCTTGGCGGCTTATTGGAATGAGAGCTGTCGCTATCCTTGCCCTGGTGGTTTTTACGGCGAAAATGACGTTCCTGATTTACGGACGGGTGACGAATTTCTCGGAGATGGAATCTCTAATTCAAGACGCGTTGCCGGTGGAATTGAGCCTGCCGGAAATCGTTGACGTGGGGGAGGTCAAGGAAGAATCTTGCGAGGAAATTTTCAACGGGCCCCGCGATGAATTTCACGACGTGCTTCGTGGATTCTCGAAAAGGGATGCGCAAAAGGAATCGTCTTGCGTTCATCCGAATTTTCTCGTCAAGGGGATTGTGTCGACCAGGCTTTTCATGGCGAACGTTGATGGCCGACTGCGAACTTTTCGCAAGGGGGATTCCCTGGGCTCCTTCGCGGTGTCCGGGATTCTGCGAGACCGGATTCTGCTGAACTGCGGCGACTCCCTGGAGGAGGCTCTGTTGAAATGACGGTAGTCGGCGAAACGAAAGGTGCGGTCCTGCCTCTGGTTCTGGGGATTGTCCTGGCGGTGACCTTGATGCTTACGACTCTGTTGCATTTACCGGGGGGCGTTCGTCGAACGGTAATCCGCTTGGAACGCAAGCAGCAGGCCGTGTACGATGCGGAGTCCGCGATTCTTGCGAACCTGTACGGTTTGCCGGAATCACAGGTGCTGCGGCAAATGCGCGGCCCTTGGATGGATGTTTCGGCAGAGGCCGTGGAAATTTTAGAGGATGGTCGCCGAGGCGCTAGCTACGGGCGGGTGCACGCCTTGGCAGGCGTTCAGGTGAAGAACATGGAGTCGGTGACGCTTGAGCAGTGGCGGGTAGTTACAGAAGGCTTTCGCAGTCAGCTGCTAGGAGCGATTATGCAACGGACCGATTTGCAGGAAAAATCGGGGAATCGAAGGCTCCTTGGGAAGGCGGAAAACATAAGCCTCAAGGTGACGGAAGGGGACTTGCTGCTGGACTTGGAGGGAACTGCTTCCTGCGGCAACTTTTATGCATCTGGCAGCCTTACGCTGAAGGGTTCCGCATCTTACGACACGCTGCGGTTGTATGCGGCGGGCCCGCTGCGGGTTACTGGCGATGTCCGCATCCATCATCTGGAAGCCTTCTCCGGTGACAACGCGGATATCTCGCAGAGGGTGACCTTCGCGGGTATCGTCGCTGCCCAGTACGGCGTCTCCATGCAACCTTCCGCCGCCCGCCTCTTCAAGGGCTGCGGCAGTTCCTGGTCGCAAACCTCCGATAATCCGCGGCTGCAATCTACCAGTTCCCTGTCGCAGACTTCTTCCTCCAAGATTCTTCTTTCCCCTTGCCTCATCCCTCCTTTTATCGAAGGCTCCTTAACTCCCTTTGAATGGTTCCTCCAATGAAACCTGCGTCTAAAATCGGCTTTACCCTGATGGAAATCCTTGTGGCTCTCGCTGTCCTTGCCGCATCCTCGGCGGTGTTCGGCCGCGTTGTCGATAGCTTCATCAGCCTGCGCCGGCAAGAAAAGTTACAGGCCGCAGCTTTTATCTGCAGCGTACAGACCATGGAACGTTTGATTGCCAATGTTCCTGTTCAGCAGGAATGCTCTACGGTCGTTAAAATAGAGCGTGTTCCTGGTGTTGTACCCTTGTGCAATGTTGAAGTCCAAACCAGGGCCATGAGGCCCGTTACCTTTAGGAGGTTGCTTTCGTGCGAGGCTTTACCCTGATTGAACTGCTGGTTGCCGTGATCGCCGCCTCTATTCTCTCCTTATCGGCGTTGCAGATGTATTCGGCGTGCCACCGTTTGAGCTTGCAGCTGGTGCGGGGGTATCAGCGGGAGTCGTCCAGTCTCCTATGGCAAATGCGTGGCGCAATGCCCTATGATACGAATTTGTATCATGGACCTGCTGTGGTGGTCCAAAGAAAAAAGCCCACCCCGTAGGGTGGACTTTTTTGAGAAATCCATGAGAAATTCTTACTTGTTGTCCTGAATCTGGACGTTTTCGGAATTCTTCTTTGCCTTGTGAACTTCGACGATGTTGCCTATGTAATGCATAAAGCTCAGTACGCTCACAGAGAGGAAACCCACAGAGTAGAGGGCGAGGAATGGTCCGATAATGAACTTCTGGGCGCCGATGTACTCCAAGAGACCGAAGATACAGTAGACGCCGACGATCAATTCCATCAGGGCCATCCAGGGGAACTTCTGGGCGTAGTGGCTCTTGGCCTTGGATTTTGCGCCACCGCTCTTGGGGGTGCGAACAAAGCTACCCTTGGTGCCTGTTACGGCATTGAGCACGGCTTTGGTGTTGCTAACGGCGATGCCCACGCCCAGGGCCATCAAGATGGGGAGGCTAAGCATGCGAACCTTCCAGCCGGTGTAGCCGGAGCAGCGCTGGGCCACAAAGTAGAGGACAGAAGGTGCGATAGCTGCGGCAAAGATAAAGGAAAAACCGACGGTGTAGGCCCAGGTCGGCAGGTGAGCCACCGGTTCAAAGAAGGCCAGCAGCGGCCATGCGCAAAGGGCGGTGAACAACATGCAGGGGTGAATAGAATAATGGGTTGTGTGGAGGAAGGCGCCCAGCTTTACGCGGAACGGAACCTTCGCCTTCAGCACGCGGGGGAGAATCTTGATTGCGGTCTGGATAGAACCCTTGGCCCAACGGAACTGCTGCGTCTTGTAGGCGTTGATGTCGTTGGGAAGTTCTGCGGGCACGATGACGTCGAATACGAACTTCATGCGCCAGCCTGCCAGCTGAGAACGGTAGGAAAGGTCCATGTCTTCGGTCAGGGTGTCGCCTTCCCAGCCGCCGCCGCCGTAAATAGCCTGCTTGCGCCATACGCCTGCTGTACCGTTGAAGTTCATAAAGAGCTTGCCCCAGCTACGTGCGGACTGTTCAATCACAAAGTGACCGTCGATACCGATGGACTGGGCAAGGGTCAAACCGGATTCTGTGCGGTTCAAGTGACCCCAGCGACCTTGGACCAAGCCCACCTGCTCGTCCATGACCAGATACGGGATGGTTTTCAGGAGGAAGTCCTTTTCGGGGACGAAGTCGGCGTCAAAGATGGCGAGGAATTCGCCCTTTGCGACGGCCATGGCTTCCTTGAGGGCTCCGGCCTTGAATTCGGCGCGGTTGGTGCGGTGAATCAGCTTGATGTCATAGCCCTTGGCGGCAAGTTCGGCCACTTTTTTCTTGGCCACTTCATAACATTCGTCGGTGGAGTCGTCCAGAACCTGGATTTCGTGCTTGTCCTTGGGGTAGTCGATGGCGCAGACGGCTTCCAAAATACGTTCGACACAGTTAGCTTCGTTAAATACGGGGAGCTGGGTTGTTACCTGGGGGAGGTCTTCGAACTTGTGTTCGCGGTAGAACTGCAGGATGGCCTTGCGATCGGAGAGTCGTGTCTTGCGGCTGTTCTTGAGGAACAGGTAAATGCTATAGTAGCAGCTAAAACCGTAGATAACCAGTCCGACGCCCGCGATAACATAGACGACGAACATGATATTCAAAAGGATTGTACTGATTGCCATAAAACCGTATAACCTATTTTAAACTTTTCGCTTTTTACAAAGCATGGCGCCAAATATAGAAACCATTGCCGAAGTTTGCTACATTTTGTTATGAATTTTTACCTAAAAAAGCGGCGGATATGGCAGGTGAATGGCAAAATAGCCCGATAGGGCGTTGGATTAAGGCAAATGAAGCCTCGGAAAACTTTGCGTTTTCGTTGCAAAAATTGCTGGCCTTTGCCTGCGCGGACTGGATTCGGCGTGGCTCCGGGCATGTTTTATCTCCGGAGGCGGCATTGACCAAGGTGGTAGCTGCCAATTTGGATATTTTTTCGGTGGGGCTCTGGCTGGATTCCCCTCTGGAAAACTTGGCCGAAATTGCCGAATTTTGCGAAAAAATAAAGGTTTTGCCATTGCCGGAAAGCTTGAAAGCGGATTTTCCGAAGGTTTTGGACTTGAGAGGGGTGGTGTGTCCCCGTAATGCGGCGCGCAGCCGGCTTGTGATGGCCGGACTTCCCGAGGGATTTCGCCTAGACATCCTTTTGGATGAGGGCTCCCCAATAGAAAATGTGCCGCAGGCCCTGGTGGCCGATGGTCATTTTATTGAAAATCGTCAAAAAAAAGCAAATTATTGGGTGTTGACTGTGGTCAAACGGGGAATAAGAGTGTAGATTATACGGTGTGGAAAACCGTATATTAATAATAGGTGATGAACTTTTGGGCGACCAGGGCGAAGCGGCCAACCGTTTTGCCGAACTTTTGCTGTGTCGCGAAGCCAATCGGCCGATGCAGTTTTTCATAAATGCCCCTGCATTCCAGTCCCTTTCCCAGCTTATTGCCCGCGTTTCCTCTGATATCATCGGAAAAAAGGCCGGAAGAATGATCTTTGGCCTGGGCTTGCGGGAATTGAAGAGGGGCGGTGCAGACTATAAGGGAGTCTTTGAACAGTATAGCCAGCTTGCTGATGAAGTGATCAGCAAGACCTTGTCGCCTTTACATTTTTTGACCATTCCCGCCGATATGCTACCCATTGCTCCTGCCCAGGTGGGGGCGCTGAATGAAATGATTATCGGCTTGCGCAGCAAGAATCCCTCTCGCGTTCATATTCTGGATTTTGCCGCCTATGTTGAAGTTTTCAAGGAAAAGCAGCTGGAAAGAGGCAAGTTCGGTCGCAGCCTCTACACCGAGGAGGGCAAGCCCACGTCCCTTTGCAACACTCTGCTGGCGCTGTTCCTGTCCGAAGAGATTTTAAAAGAGATAAAATAAAAGAAAAGGAGTAGTTATGAGCTTGAATGACGATCATTTCGCAAGAAAAATTGCAGCCCAGAGCCGCGCCTGGGACTCCACTAGCGACAGACCCAAGCAGGATCGCGGCCCCCGTGAACCCGCCGCCCCGAAGATGGGTGTGTGCGACAAATGCAAGAAAGACGCTCTTCTTCGTACATTCCGCTTCAAGGAAACCACCGTTTCTAACGGTGCTGCAAGCTTCGGTACGGTCACCAAGCACCTTTGCGAAGACTGCGCCCCCAAATCTCGCGCCCAGAAGGACGCCGAGGTTCCCCAGTTGGATAAAAAACAGCTGAAAAACTTGATGCGCGCCGCAAAGAAGGGACTGCTTTAGCAGTGAGCTATGAGCTATGAGCAGTGAGCTATGAGCTATGAGCTATGAGTAATGAGTTATGAGTTATGAGCTTTTATATGGCGGCTGCGCCGCGATTATTAAAACTCAGGGCTCATGGCTGACAGCTGAACGCTCCGAGGCGGCTACGCCGCGATTATTTAGGCTCAATGCTCATGGCTGAAAACTCGTCACTTTTCCCCCTTAACAACTGGGGGGGATTTTTTTAAATTTGGGCCGCTTTTTTAAGAACGGAGAAGCTCCCAAATGTCTAATATTAATGCTAAAGACTCTGTCAAGCATTTCTTGACCGACTCTCTTGCAACCATCACCCCGGAACTTGTAAAGTCCATCAAGAGGGGTTACACCAAGCAAAATCTCATTAGCGATCTTATGTCCGGCGTTATCGTCGGCATTCTTGCATTGCCCCTGGCAATCGCTTTCGCTATCGCTTCTGGCGTGGGTCCTGAACAGGGCCTTTACACAGCCATTATCGCGGGCTTCACCATTAGCCTTTTGGGCGGTTCCCGTTTCCAGATCGGCGGCCCTACCGGCGCCTTCATCGTAATCGTCTACGGCATCGTGAGCCAGTACGGCTACGACGGCTTGGCTTCCGCAACACTTTTGGCCGGTATCATCCTGATTATCTTTGGCCTAGCCAAGTTCGGCGCCATCATCAAGTTCATTCCTTATCCGGTGACAGTGGGCTTTACCGCCGGTATCGCCGTGATCATCGCATTGGGCCAGGTTCCCAACTTCTTTGGCCTTCGCTTCTTGGCTAAGGATCCGGCCGATGCCGTGGGCAAGATTAAGCTCTACGTTTCTTCTTTTGACACCATCAACATTTACTCTGTGATTATCGGTGCCATCGCTCTTGCTGTTTGTATTCTTTGGCCGAAGATTACCACCAAGGTTCCGGGTTCCCTCATTGCTATTATCGTTGCAACCGTTATTGTTAAGGTCCTTGGCTGGGATGACCCCGTAAACGGCCATGGCGTTATGACCATCGGCATGAAGAACCATATTCCGACCGGCTTCCCCACTCCGCATCTGCCCAACATTAGCCTGGATATGATGCAGAAGGTCTTCCAGCCGGCTTTGACCATAGCCATCCTTGGCGCTATCGAATCCCTGCTCTCGGCAGTGGTGGCTGACGGTATGACCTCTACCAAGCACCGCTCCAATACTGAACTTTTTGGTCAGGGTGTGGCAAACCTTTTGAGCCCCATGTTCGGTGGTATTCCTGCTACTGGCGCTATTGCCCGTACTGCAACCAACATCCGTAACGGTGCTGTTTCTCCGATCTCTGGTCTTGTTCACGCTGTAGTACTTCTCCTGATCATGCTTGTGCTGGGTAAGTACGCCGAAATGATTCCCATGGCTGCCCTTGCCGCGGTGCTTTTCCAGGTGGCCTTCAACATGTGCGGCTATCGCGCCGTAATCAAGATGTTCAAGCTCCCCAAGAGTGACGTGGCCGTGATGCTGGTTTCCTTCTTCCTCACCGTCATCATCGACCTGACCGTGGCTATCGAAGTGGGCGTGCTCCTGGCTGCAGTGCTCTTCATCAAGCGTATGTCCGATGTGGCCGAAGTGGAAGCCGTTTCCAATGCCATCAAGGCCGACGACGAAGAAGTTTCTCACAGCGAATTTGCTCGCCAGGTGCCAAAGGGTGTTGTGGTCTACGAACTGGCCGGCTCCCTGTTCTTTGGCGCTGTGGACAAGTTCAAGGAAACCCTGAACCGCATTGCTGTAAAGCCCAAGATTCTGATCTTGCGTATGCGTAGTGTTTCTAGCATCGACGCCGCAGGTATCAACATGATCGAGGACCTGCTGAATCACTGCAAGGCCGACGGAACCCAGTTACTTCTTTCCGGTGTACATGCACAGCCGGTGGTGGCCCTTACCCGCGCAGGCGTGCTGAAGCAGCTGGGCGAAGAAAACGCCTTGGGCAATATCGACGCCGCCCTGAACCGCGCTCGCGAACTTCTGGGCTTGCCCCTGGTTGACGTCGCCGTAGACCCGAACCCCACCGTCAGCTGGGAAAAGGGGCTGGAAAAGCCCTGGCTCCCCGAGGAATCCAATGCTGCCGTGGCCGAGGGCACTCCCGAAGTCATCGCCGAAAAGGTTTCCGAAGAACCGGTCTGGAAAATCGAGGAAGACAAGAAGTAAACTGATCTTTACGGTTTTTGAATGCTTTTGTGACGGCAGTCTCATTGTGACTGCCGTCACTTTTTGTTTGGAATATTCCCATATATATTACGGGGCATGAAGATCAATATGACATTTGTAATCAGCTATGCAACCGCCTTTTGTGCTGCTGCATTGATGCTGATTTCCTTCGTTTCCTAAAAAACTTTCTATCTTTATGCCTATGTTGAAGATAGGTGTAATGGCTTCTGGCGGTGGAAGCAACTTTAAAGCAATCATTGACCGCATCGGCGAGGGCGATCTTGAAGCCCAGTGCAAGTTCCTGATCACCAACAACGGCGGCTGCGGTGCTGTGGGGCATGCCAAGACCTACGGAATTCCGGTCTACCATATTTCTGGTAAGACCCATCCCGACGAGGCTGAATACGAAAAGGCCTTGCTTGCCGTTTTGGATGAACGCCCCGTGGATTTGCTGATCCTGGCTGGTTACATGAAGAAGATTCCGGACTGCCTTATCGAACGCATGCCGGATCGCATCTTGAACATTCACCCGTCGCTGCTGCCAAAGTTTGGCGGCAGGGGCTTCTGGGGTCTCCACGTTCACGAGGCTGTGCTTGCCGCTCATGAAACGGAGTCAGGCCCTACGGTTCACCTGGTTTCTACGGAAATCGACTGTGGTCGCATCCTTGCCCAGCGTAAGGTCCCTGTGATGCCTGATGATACGCCCGAAGTTCTGCAGGCCCGCGTCCTGGAACAGGAACATGATATCTACTGGCGTACGATCAAGGAATATGGGGAAGGATTAGTAAAATAGCTGTCAGTAATCAGTTGTCAGCCATGAGCTATGAGACTAAATAATCGCGACGTAGCCGCCTTGCATAGCTCATAGCTCACCGCTCAAAACTCGTTGCTCATCGCTCATAACTCATATGAAATTTAAACCTCCAGCTTTTCTCGATGGTATTGAATCTCCCATTGAGGGGGAGGTGGCTTTCCGTGACAATTTCCCGGGGAGGATTATCGTCGGTATCGACGAGGTGGGCCGCGGGCCCTTGGCTGGCCCCGTGGTGGCCTGTGCCGCGGTGCTCAATGCTCCCGACGTGTTGCCGACCCTGAACGATTCCAAGAAGTTGACTCGCCCAAGGCGAGAGGCTATGTACGAGGCGGTCAAGGATGGGTGCCTTTGCTACGCCATCGCCAGCGCAAGCGTTGCTGAAATCGACACCATCAACATCTTGGAGGCGGATTTCCTGGCTATGCGCCGAGCCTTGACTGCCCTTGGGATGCCGGGCTTGCAGGTGACCGAACCTGAGATTCCCGTAGAGGTGAAGGGCTCCTTTGCCGATTGCGTTTCGGCCTTTGACGCTAAGGTCTCCTGTGCGGATTTGTTTACGGCGGCGGCCCCCGAGGTGCTTATCGCCGTGGATGGCAATCTGAAAATTCATGGCGTGCCTGACGAGGTGCAGATTCCCATAGTCAAGGGCGATGGGCGCGTGGCAAGTATCTCTGCGGCCTCGATCCTAGCCAAGGTCTACCGTGACCGCTACATGGATGAACTGGCGAAGACTTTCCCCGGCTACGGCTTCGACAAACATGCCGGCTATGGTACCAAGGCTCACCTGGACGCCATTCGTAAGTTGGGCTTTACCTCGGCCCATCGGATGAGTTTCCATCCGAAATCCTTGTAATGCCAAGTCCCAGCGTATAGTCTACTAGATTTTCCAGTTCGTTAAAGAATTCGAGAAAACCTTGGAGTGCTTTTGGAGGGTGTCCTGAGTCCTATATTGATAGGTCTCTTTCCACGGGCGGGACTTGATTGATGGAAAATCAACGCTTAAATGCAGGAATCCGGTTGACTAGGGGGCCGAATTGGCTTAAATTTATGGACGGATTAAGAGGACTTGATGAATATGAGAAAAATCGCGTTGGGCTTAGCCTGTTTAGCCTTGCTTGGACTTACCGCTTGTAAGAAGACTGTGCAAGAGAAAGTCGCTAAGCAAATTCCCTCCGCCGAAACGGAAGACGCTTTCTTTAAGGCGAAAGTTCGCAGTACTTTGGGATCCGTAGCCTACCTCAAGAATGACGATAATTTCTGGACCAATCTTCGTGTGGGACAGTATATCTTTGAAAATTATCGTGTGCGAACTTTCAAGGAATCAGAAGCGATTTTAAATACCAATGACGGATCTGTCTTAATTCTTTCCGAAAATTCCGATGTGGAGTTTACTGCGGAGTTCAGGGAGCAGGTGACAGGTGATGTCAAGATTCAGATCCACGATGGCAACATCCAGTTCGACATTCAGAAACAGCAGAAAACTCGTTTCTCCTTTATGACCGGTACGGCGACAGCATCCATTCGTGGTACTGCCGGTTTCGTAGGCAGCCTTCAGGGGCAGCTTGTGGCCTCTCTTAAGGAAGGGCAGGTGGACGTGAAGGATAGCAAGGGCAAGGTGACGAGCGTAAAACAAAACGAAACGCTTTTGATGACCAAGAGTGGCGAACCTAAGGTTATGGTTCTAGCTTCTTCTGGTACCAAGAACTTGACTGCCCTTTTGGATTCCATGGCCCGTAGCGGTTCCTTGGAAAATGTTGATGAATTGGAAAGTAATTTGAACTCCTTCGATGAAAACTACCGGGAACAGATGAAGGCTTTTGAGCAGAACCTGACCTTTGAACCGACGGTGATTCAGCCTGTGGTTTCTCAGTCGGAGATTACCCTGCAGGCCCGTGTGAACCCTGGCGTCATTGTGACGGTTATGGGCCTGTCGGATACGGTGCCTGAAAATGGGGTGTATAAGAGATCCTTTAGCTGGGACAAGTCAACTGCCGGAACGAAACGTTTTATGGCGACTTGCAGCAATGGTGAGGTGGAAGTTCCTTGCAATGTGTGGGTGACTGAGTACGAGGTTCCGACCGAAGCCAATGGGGAACCTGATCTTGATTCTGTTTCCACTGCGGCTGATTCGTTGGCTCTGGCTCCTGTGGATTCCGCAACAGAGGAACCCGCAACAGTTGATTCCGTCGTTGCTGCTCCGATACAAAAAGCCGATGTAGCCGAGGCCCCCAGTTCGGTTAGGCAAAGTCTTGTGGTGAAGTTGGGCGGCGAGAGCCTGGAACTTTTGCCGGTTCAGGATAAGGGTAAAATGGTTGAATCCGAACTTAAGATTATGTTGTCTGGAATCACCGACGAGGAACTGGAACAGCTCGAATCTATAACAATCCTGCGGGATGGAAAAGTGGCCCAGGTCATCACTGATTTTTCCGGCCTTATTTACGAGGTTCCGGTAAAGCTTAAGTGGAATCAGACCGTGGGTTACGAGGTTGTGGCGAAACTTAAGAGTGGCGATGATAAACGCGCCAATAAGAGGTTTACTGCTCGCTAGAGTCCTTCGAAACGTTTGTTTTTGTACGATAAGGCTTGCAAAATGTGAAAAGTCCCCCTTTGGGGGGCTTTTTTTGTAGATTATGAATGTGTTTGGGAAATGTCTGTTGAAATCTTTGCTAACTTGTTGATATTCAACGAGTTACGAACCTCGGCCGGTGGTCGGGTAGGTGATTTTTGTGGACTTTGGAAGGGCTTTAACTTTTAGGGAGGCTTGTCTTGAACAACTCAATTCCTTTAGTTCAGATGGTGATGCAGTCGGATATCGCAACGATTGTGGTCCTTTGCATTTTGGCGATTATGTCTCTGGGGTCCTGGGGCATTATCATTGTCAAGTATATCGTCAATAAGAAAAATCAGCGTGCAAACGTGATTTTCTTCCGCAAGTTCAGCAGTGTGCAACAGTTTGTGGAGTTGCAGACCCTTTGCGAATCCTCTGACGAGAGTGCCCTGCGTCGCCTGACGGATGAGGTTCTTAAGGAAGCCTCCAAGTTCAGTAACTTTGTGAGCTACGATTCCATCCAGCATCGTGCGTCCCTTTTGGAGGACACGATTCAGCGTTCCATCGAAGGCTTGCGTCTTTCAGAAGACCGTTACCTGAGTTTTCTTGCTACGGCCTCTAACCTTGCGCCTTTCTTTGGCTTGCTGGGTACGGTATGGGGCATTATGGTGGCCTTCTTCCAGATCGGCCAGCATGGTTCTGCAGACTTGACCGTCGTGGCTCCCGGTATTGCAATGGCCTTGATTACCACGGTCGCAGGCCTTGTGGTTGCAATCCCCGCCTCTGCCGGATACAACTACTTTACCTCCCATAACGGCCAGAATGAAATTTCTTATTACAACTTTGGCTCCCAGGTACTGAGTCTCTTTAAGCGCGGCGACTTGCTGGCCTTGGAAGAAGTGGCTGGCTAGGAGGCTTAGGTGAAGCGTAGCCGCGGAAAAGAACTGAAGCAGGAGATGAACCTGACGAATATGATTGATATCGTGTTCGCTATTCTGATTGTGTTCATCCTATGCGCGCCCCTGATGAGCCAAGGTGTCAAGGTGGACTTGCCCAAGGCCGAAGCTCCGACTATGGAGCAGGAAAAACTTTTGAAGGTCTCTATCACCAAGAACGAGGAACTTTACATCGCCGATATGATGGTGGACTTCAAGAGTTTCAATAACGTGTTCAAGTCCTTGTGGGACGGAGAAATGGCTGTGGTCATTAACTCCGACGAGGAAGTGCGTTACGGCATTGTGATGAAGGTGGTGACCCAGGTGCAGAAACTAGGCGTGACAAAGCTTGGTTTTTTGACCATGAACCCTAAAGAGATTCCGAGTAAGTAGTGAGCGATAACAAGGCACACATTCAGTATTTTGCAGAACGCGATAATGGGATGATGGTGAAAATCATCGTCTGCGCCTTGCTGTTCCATGTGCTGATTGTGGGGGTCTGCGTCGCCTTGCATTTTGTTGACTTTACGAAGGAGCCGGAGCCTATTCCTGTGTTTGAATTGGTGCAGGTGAAACCCTCGATGCAACCGCCTACGCCTCCTCAAACTAAGCCGCCTGAACCGCCTCCCCAGGAGGAAGTTCCGCCGGAACCTCCCAAGCCCGAGGTGAAACCGAAGCCGCAGCCCAAGCCCAAGGTGAACAAGCAGCTGCCGCCGGAACCCAAGGTTGACGAAAAGAAGCCGGAACCTGAACCGGAAAAGCCTGCAGAGCCTGAACCGGCTCCCGAGCAGCAGCCCGAACCGGAACCTCAGAAGCCTGTAGACGACTTCGACATTGACGATATGGACTTGCCCACTGCGGTCGAGGCACCTAGTCTTAATCCTGTAGGGTCTGTGGACATGGATCCGCTGATGCAAGTTTATCTGGAGCGATTGAAGCAAATCATTATGAGTAACTTCAATCCGCCCAGCAACTTGAACGTCAAGAAGAGTGTTAAGACCACGGTGCAGTTCACCATTGACCGCTTTGGGGGAATAACCGCTATTACCTTGAAGCGTTCTTCGGGGAACAAGACCTGGGATCATTTGTCGGTGCGAGCCGTACAGATTTCAAAGGTTCCTGAGCTGCCTCCCAACTATCGTGCCCCTTCGCTGATATTGCACTTTAACTTTACGCCAAATTAACTTGCGATAAAAAGAGAATTTGTATGAAATACGTAACGAAGTTCTTTAAGTTTTCCACATTGGCTGCATCCATTGCCTTCTGGGTGCTGTTCCTTATGCCGACTCTGAGTTCTGCGGCTATCGACACCATTGCCGTGGATGTGGGAATTTCTGTTTTTAAGACCATGCCCATAGGCATTGTTCCTTTTGCGGAACCTAAGGAAAACATCGAATGGATCGAGGAAAAACCTCACCAGATTTTGACCCGTGACGCCAACCTCTCGGGACGTTTCGAGGTTGTGTCTTCGGATAAGTTCAACCTGGCCCTGTTCAGTCGCAATCATGTAAAGCATTACGTTACCGGTAAGGTCTCCAAGGTTGATGGAGGCAAGCTTAAGCTGGAATGTTACCTGTATGTGGCCCAAACGAAGGACATGCTGCTGGGGGAGGCTTATACAATACCTCAGCAGGATTTGCGTCAGGCCATGCACCAGTTTTTCGATCAGGTGATTTATCGCCTTTGGGGCGAGCGTGGGGTCGCTTCAACGAAACTTGCTTACGTATCCAAGATAGAGGGTGTGAAGCAGGTCGTTGTTTCTGATTACGACGGTTTCCACCGCTCCCAGATTACCCGCGATGCCACCATCAGCATGATGCCTGTCTGGATGAAGGACAACAAGGGGTTGATCTATGTGAACTTCAAGACCAATCGTCCGAAGCTTTACTCCAAGATGTTTGGTGGCGTTGAGAAAAACATTTTTCCGCAGCTGGATCAGACGTACAGCCCTGCCGTAAATCCGGTGACTGGTGAGTTGCTGTTCTCCTCTACGGTGGACGGCAAGACGGACTTGTTCCTTGGAAATCCCGCAACGGGCAAGGCCAAGAAATTCGCCTATTTGAAGTCCAACCAGACGAGTCCGGCCTGGAGTCCATACGCATCTGAAGTGCTCTTTACCAGCGACCGTGGCGGCGGCCCCCAGATTTTTGTGATGGGCAAGGATGGCAGCGATATGCGTCGCGTAACCTTTATGGGTCGCTACAATGAGCGTGCCAGCTGGTCTCCTGAAGGGGATCGCATTGCCTACACTTCCATGGATAACGGCAAGATGAATATTTACACCTGCGCACTGGATGGCTCCGACATCGTTCAGCTTACCAGCGATGCAGGCAACAACGAACATCCCACCTGGTCACCCGATGGCAAGCTGATCGCCTTTGCCAGCAACCGCAGTGGCAGTTACCAGATTTATATCATGAGAAAGGACGGATCCAACGTGACGCGTATAACCAATTCCGGTGAAAATACTTCGCCCACCTGGTCCTTCTTTTACGAAGACGTTAACAATAAAACCAAAGAAGGTGCAAAATGAAAAACATCCTTAAGATCGCCGTAGCAGCTAGTGCTGTTGCCCTCCTGTTCGCCGCCTGCTCTAAGCAGGAACCGCCGAAGACTGAACCTGCCGTAGAGACCGCTCCTGCTGCCGCCTCTGCAGAGCAGCAGGCCTCCGCTGCCGAAGTGGCTGCCCCAAATCCGGATTCCCTGGCTGCAGAGCAGGCTCGCCTTGAGGCTGAACGCATCGCTGCGGAACGTGCTCGTCTCGAAGCGGAACGCGCCCGCCTGGAACAGCTCATCAACCAGATTATGAGCGAAGATGTATACTTTGACTTCGACCGTTCTGAACTCACCGAAAAGGCTAAGGAACTTTTGGCCCAGGTCGGTGAACTCCTGATCAAGGAAGAACGTTTCACCATTACCATCGAAGGTCATACCGATGCTCGCGGTACCGAAGATTACAACTTTACCCTGGGTGCAAAGCGCGCCATGAAGGTAAAGGAATTCCTGGGTGCCTACGGTATCGACAACAAGCGTATGGAATCCGTATCCTATGGTAAGGAAGCCCCCAAGGCCGAAGGTAACTCCGAAGAGGCTTATTCCCAGAACCGCCGCGCCAACTTCCGCGTGAACATCAAGGAATAAGAGCATTTCTCTGCTAGTTGAAAACGTTTTACTTGAATGAGGTGAATATGAAACGGTTGGCACGTAGTTTTGCAAGCCTTGCTGTTTTGTCACTAACGCTTACGGGCTGCAGTAGCATTACCATGCTCCGGACCCAGGAAATGAAAGCTGTGGGTACAGATGTGCAAACCTCTGTACAGACGACGATTCAGCAGAATACGAATTACGCTGTAGAAACTTTGAAGGCCCAGAACGATTCCCTGAAGGCTGAACTGGATTCCGCCATGGCTCGCCTGGAGGCCGCATCGCTGGCGCAAAAGCGTATGCAGGCTGAAATCACCATGCTTTCTCGTCGGGTTTCGGACGAGTCGGAACGCAACGATTCTCGCCAGGAAGAAATCATCTACCGTCTGGACATGCTTCTTGGCAAGTCCGACAAAATTCTGGCGAAGAAAGTCGTGGTCAGCGGCGCTCCCGCTCCCATGTCCATGGATAGCTTGGAACGAGAAGCGGAAAAGCTGGTGGAAGCCGAGGCTATGTTCAACACCGCTCGTTCCGATTATCATCGTGGCGAATTCAAACTGGCTTACTCTGGTTTCAAGCAGGTTTACGAGCAGATGAAGACTGGCGAGCTTGCCGAGAATTCCCTGTATTGGATGGCCATCTGCTTGATTGATGTGGACCAGGTTGACAAGGCCAAGAAGGTTTTCGCCCGTATGACCGAGGCTTTCCCCGAAGGTCAGAAGGCATGCCCTGCCATGTTCAAGTTGGCTGCTATCTATGCCGATGAATGTGACATCGACATGCAGAAACAGTACTTGCAGAAGATTCTTTCTACAAAGGGCTGTGAATCTTCCGGTGAGTTTGAACAGGCTGCCGAAATTCTGCAGGAGCTTTTGGAAAAGGCCGAAAAGGCTGCTGCCGAGGGTGTTCCCGCCGAGGCTTGCGTACCCAGGAATCAACCGGAACAGAATGTAGCTCCTGCTGTAGAACAGGGCTCGACCCCTGCCGCGGCAGAAAATGCTGCTGCTCCGGCAACCGTTGAGCAGAACGTAGTTGCGCCCACAGCGTCTGCGGCCCCCGCACCTTCCGCCGCCCCTGCTGAAAATGACCAGCCTGCATCTGTGCAACCCGCTCCTGCCCAGTAAAATTTCTAGAGAGAAGAGAACAACGAGAACCCCGGCGGAAACGTCGGGGTTTTTGCTTTATACGAACTAAGAGCGAACTGTCCTCCCCGTGAGCCAAAAAAAAGGCCCCTGGTTTTTTTTAACCAGGAGCCTTTTGGCGAGAGCTTGTGCCTGTGGTAAGTTCTTGTTTGAGCTTAGCGCAAGCGGTCCTCCCCGTGAGCCTAAAAAAGGCCCCTGGTCTTTTTTTAACCAGGAGCCTTTTGGCGAGAGCTTGAGCCTGTGGTAAGTTCTTGTTTGAGCTTAGCGCAAGCGGTCATATTACGGTTCGTCGGCGTCGATGATGACGCGTTCAACGTCGGCGCCCAAAGTAGCCATCTTGGCTTCGAAATCTTCGTAACCGCGATCCAAGTGGTAGATGCGGCTAATCTTGGTTTCGCCATCGGCAATAAGTGCAGCAAGGACCATGGCCATGCTGGCGCGAAGGTCGGTTCCCATAACGTCGGCGCCTTCCAAGGCTGTGCCGCCCTTGATGATGGCGGTGTTACCGGTAATCTGTATGTCTGCGCCCAAGCGCTGCAATTCTGCCACATGCTTGAAACGGTCGTTATAGACTGTGTCTTGGATGGTGCTTGTGCCCGGGATGGAAATCAAGGTTGCCATCAGCGGGGCCTGCATATCCGTGGGATAACCGGGGAAGGGCAGAGTCTGGATGTTGATGGGCTGCAGTTCTACGCCGCGGGCGTCCACTTCGGCCCAGTCGCTGCCTTCGGAAACTTTGCAGCCCATGAGGCGGAAGGCGTCCAGGGTAGAGGCGATATGTTCGGGAATGATCTTGGTGACTTTTACGCGGCCACGGGTAATGGCTGCGCCGCAAAGGAAGGAGCCGGCTTCGATACGGTCGGGGATGGTGTAGCCATTGCCCGGGCGGAGGGTTTCGACGCCCTGCACCGTCAAGGTGCGTGTGCCGCGGCCCTGAATCTTGGCGCCCATGCCGATGAGGTAATCCACCAGGTTGTCGATTTCAGGTTCCAGGGCTGCATTCTGCAGAACGCTGGTGCCCTTGGCAAGGCAAGCTGCCATCAAAACGTTAACGGTGGCGCCTACGGAAGAAATGGGGAAGTGGAAGGTACCGCCGGGGAGGCGGCCTTCGCAGGTGGCTTCCACATAGCCGTGGGTCACGGTAATCTTTGCACCCAGAGCTTCGAGGCCCTTCAGGTGCAAGTCCACAGGACGGGGGCCCCATGCGCAACCGCCGGGGAGAGAAACGCGGCAACGTCCAAAGCGTGCTACCAGAGGGCCAAGCACGTAGAAGCTGGCGCGCATGGTCTTCACCAGTTCGTAGGGGGCTTCCAAATGGTCTGCGCCACGAGTGTCTATCTTAAGGGTATGGGCTTCGCCACTGATGCGACAGCCGATAACGCGCAACACGTCGGACATGGTCTTCATATCCTTGAGGTGCGGCACATTGGTAATCTCGGAAACGCCGTCTGCCAACAGGGCTGCGGCCATTACGGCCAGCACGGCGTTCTTGGCACCGGAAATTTCCACTTCGCCATCAAGGGGCTTTTTTACCTGGGGAACGATAAACTGGTACATACAAATTATCTCTTTGTCTAAGACTCGTTTTTCTTGCTAACGGTTGCGGGCTTGGGATCGTGAACCACTCTTGTTTTTGCAATCCAGTCGTGGAGCGCTCGACGCTGCGGGTCAACCATCACGATAAGGTAACCGATGCCGTAGAACATGAAGGTAAACTGGGTGAAAAGGCTTGCCACGTAACGGACTGTGCTGACGAGCCAGCTCACTTTAGCGCCTCCGCTGATTTCCACACGCAGGTTGAAAAGTCGCTTGCCGGGTGTTGCCGAGTGGATGGCGGTAAACACCACAAAGTACACCGCCTGGAAAAATCCCCATACGCCAAAAAAGATGTTCATTCCCGGAGCTTCCAGGAGCTTGCTCAGGGTATCGCCGGAGGAGGGGTCCTCCACGTAGGCGGCCATGGCTTCGGTAACGGTGTTGATGTCGACCAGCTGCATGGAGCTCATTAGGTACAGCAACAGGATGCCGAATGCGGATAGAATGATATTGTCTACAAAATAGGCGGCACCGCGGATGATGAATCCGGCGTAGCGCTTGCGGGCCTTGTGCTCTGCCAGGATGGCTTCCAGGGCGGCCTTTACCTGTTCCTCTTCGCTCAGGGATGTTTCTGCCGCGCCCCTTGCTTCTTCGGTCTCGTCCCAACGTACCCAGGCCTCCATGCCGGAGTGCCACACCAGGGTTTCGTTCTTGATTTCGCCGTTTTTTACAAAGTCCCTGATTTCTTCGATAGTATAGGGACCTTTGCGGCGTTCTCCATCGGTGATGGATTCATCTATGTAATACCAAGTCATACAGGGTACAATGTAGTAAATGCAAAGCCGTGGCGTCGAAAAAAAGCTAACTTTGGAGGGTATGATGAATTTTAAGATTGGCCAGCGCTATGTAAGTCAATCGGAACCGTCTCTGGGACTTGGCATTGTTACAGAGGTTCAGGACCGTATTGTCAAGATTTCTTTCCCTGCTGTAAATGATATCCGCATGTACCGTTCCATGAACGCCCCTGTGGATCGCTTTGTGCTGAGTGTAGGTGAAACCGCCAAGAGCGAAAAGGGAGTCTCCTTTACCGTAGAAAAGGTGAGGGAAGATGGCGACTTTATCGTTTACGAAGGCCGTGCCGGTCGCACTATGAAGGAATCGGAGCTTAACGCCAAGATTTCCATTGCACGCCCCGCCGACCTTTTCCGCGCCCTTATGGAAAATCGAATTTCCAACAGCGGCCAGTTCCAGCGTCGCGAAAGCGCCATGGACTTGTCCTGCAAGTGGATCGCGTCCCCGGTTCGCGGCATGATCGGCCCCCGCGTAAGCAAGATTCCGCACCAGTATTACCTTTGCCATCGTGCATGTTCCAGCTCCACCTTGCCCCGCCTGATGCTTTCTGACGAAGTGGGCCTTGGAAAGACCATTGAAGCAGGCATGATCTGGCACGCCCTCAAGGCTCGCGGCCGCATCACCCGCACCCTGATTATCGTGCCCGAGACTTTGAAGCACCAATGGCTCATCGAAATGAAGCGTCGCTTCAACCACCTCTTTACCTTGGTGGACGAAGGCTACATCAAGGGCCTCTTTGTAGATGACGAGGATCGCCCCAATCCGTTCCTTTTGGCAAATGACATCATCTGTTCCATCGACTTCTTGATCAAGCAGCCGGCCCTTATCGAGGACCTGCTGAAGACCACCTGGGACATGACGATTATCGACGAGGCCCACCACCTGGTGTGCGAAGATGGCTTTACCAGCCACGAGTATCTCTTGGCTAACGCGGTGCTCCAGCGTTCCAAGGGCATTCTCCTTTTAACGGGCACCCCCTTGCAGTTCCATCCGGAATCCCAGTTCAATCGCCTCAAGATGCTGGACCCGGTGCGCTTTGCCGATTACAATGCCTTTATCAAGGACCAGGACGCCTATCGTAAGCTGGTGAACGAGCTGAACAAGCTGCCTACGGACCCCGGACAGGAAATGAGCTGGGATGACCTGAACGAGTGCGTTCCCAAGAAGTCCATCATCCGCCCCTGGCTGGAACAGGAAAGCGCCAAGTCCATGCCTGCGACGGAATGGATCCGCCGCATTGTGGACGCCGTGGGTACTGGCTCCGTGGTGTTCCGCAATACTCGTAAGGGCGTGGGTGGATTCCCCAAGCGCGTTCTTGACGAAGTGGCCCTGGAGCCCAATCCACAGTACCGCGACATGGTGAACGCCGCCGCGGAACAGGATCTGGACTTGTCTACGGACATCCAGGAGAACGGTCTCCTTTGCACCAGCTATTCCGATGCCTGGGCCATGGATGAACGCTACGTCTGGCTGAAGCAGTTCCTTAAGGAACGCCAGAACGACAAGGTGCTTTTGATCTGCGAATCCATTCAGGTGGTACAGGCCTTGGAGGTCTTGCTCACGGAATACCTGGGTGAGGGCGCCTTCTCCATGTTCCACGAGAATATGACCATTATGGCTCGCGACAAGGCCGCTGCCAACTTTAGCAAGGAAAACGGCGCCAACCTTCTGATTGCCTCTGAAATCGGCTCCGAGGGCCGCAACTTCCAGTTCGCCCATCACCTGATCTTGTTCGACCTGCCGCTGGACGCCTCCCTGGTGGAGCAGCGCATTGGCCGCCTGGACCGTATCGGCCAGACCGAGAACATCATCATCCACGTGCCTTATGTAAAGGGCTCCGGCCAGGAAGTCATGTTCCGCTGGTACCACAACGGTCTGAACGCCTTTGGCACGCCTATGATGAGCGGCGGCGAACTGTTCCTGAAGTATACCGACGAACTCATAGCCGCCCTTGCCGAACCCGAGCCGCTGCTGCAGCACTTTATCGACGAGGTGATTCCCCAGGTCAAAAAAGACAGCGACGCCATGCGCAAGAACATTGAAAGGGGCCGCGACCGCCTGCTGGAATTCAACTCCCGTAATCCCGAGAAGGCCAAGGAAATCACCGACGAGATTGAACGCGTCGACGCCATTCCCGATTTGCAGACCCTAGTGTTCAGTTCCCTGATGGAACGCGGCCTGGAAATTGAAAAGAGCAAGATTCCCGGTTGCTTCGTAGTGACCATGGGAACCCAGGTGGAGGCGGGCTCCGTGCCGGGTATGCCCGAAAACGTTGGCGGCATTCCCGGGAGCAGTAGCAGCGGTGGACGCGTGGTGCAGGAAGTGGGTAACTTTGAAGAAGGTGGGGGAAGTGGCGACGATGACGCTCGCTTTAGTGATGCCTCCAGTCTAACGATTACCTTCGACCGTAACGTTGCCATGATCCACGACGAGGTGGACTTTGTGAGCTTGGAGCATCCTCTTGCGCAGGGGGTGCTGGACTTTGAAACCACCTTGGACAATGGTGCCGTTACCTGCAACATTTGGCAGAACTCCGGTATGCGCGGCCTGGTGATGCAGTACGACTTTGCCGTGGACTTCTCCATTTCTGAGGAATGGGGCGTGTCGGACTTGGCTGGCCCCCGCTACATTACGGTGCTGGTGAACCCCACCGGAGAAGACTTGAGCATGAAGGTGCCGGAATTGGCTAACGGTAGCTTTAAGGATGTGGCGGTTCCCCAGGGCAACCCTGCGGTGAACATGACGCTGAAGTACTTTGGCAAGGATGGTCTCGCCATTGCCCGTCGACTGGTAATGACCCAGGCGAAGGATATTGCGGAACAGGCCGCCGCCGCCGTGGAAGCCCGTGCTGAACAGGAATACCAGCGCATGAACCATTTGCTGATGATGCGCGGCAAGGCCGGCAACAACGCCCAGCTGCAGCAACTGCGCAAGAACGTGCAGGAGTGGAAGAAGATTATTTCTAATCCGCAGCTGCGCCTAGACGCCATCCGCCTGCTGGTCTGCAGATAATAGGTATGAGGAATGAGGTCAACCGGGAAAGAACTTTGAGAGACGTAAAGAGATTTGTAATTTAACCTGAAAGCGAACGACGCGAGCGACCTGATACCTCAAAGCGAACGTAGTGAGCGACCTGAAAACTGAAAGCACCAAAGGTGCGACCTGAATATGAGTGAATTAAGAAAGAACATTTTGAATGAAGCACGTCGCATCGTTGTGAAGATCGGCTCCCGTATTCTTGTGGATTCCGAGAAGGGTGGCGTGCGCACCCGTTACATCCAGAAGCTGGCAGATTCCGTGGCACGCCTTATGGAAGATGGCAAGGAAGTGGTGATTGTGACTTCGGGTGCCGTGGGTACTGGCATGAGCCAGCTGGGCTACAAGGAAAAGCCTACGGTCATCGCCGAGAAGCAGGCCTGCGCCGCTGTGGGCCAGATCGACCTGATGTACGCCTATCGCGAAATGTTCCGCTGGTGTCAGCTTTCCGTGGGACAGATACTCTTGAGTGCCGAAGACTTCCGCGACCGCGGTCGTTACAAGAATTTGCAGAACACCATCAAGGCCATGTTGGAACGCAAGATCGTTCCCATCATCAACGAGAACGATTCCCTTGCCGTAGCCGAAATCAAGGTGGGCGATAACGATAAGCTCAGCAGCGACGTGGCCCTGTTCCTGGATGCAGACCTGCTCCTGATCTTCACCGACGAGGATGGTCTCTTCGACGACAATCCCAAGAAAAATCCCAATGCACGCCTGCTGCGTTTTGTTCCCGAGATTACGCCTGCGATTCTTGCCTTGGCTGGCAAGCCCGGCGAAGCGGGCTCTGCGGTAAGTACCGGCGGTATGCGAAGTAAGCTTGAAGCCATCCGCAATGTGACCAAGAGCGGTTGCAACGCGTTCCTTGCCAGCGGCATGAAGGTGCTGCCTCATCAGGTGATTTTGGAAAACGCCGAGGGAACCCTGTTCGTAGGTTCCAAGAAGAAGTTGAACAGCCGTCAGCGCTGGCTCAGCTTCATTACCACTCCTCGTGGCAGTGTTGTGGTGGATGCCGGTGGCGTCAAGGCCATGCGCGAGAAGCATTCCAGTCTGCTGCCTGTGGGTGTAAGTGCCGTGAAGAAGCATTTCGACAAGGGCGATCTCATTGAAATTCTCGACGAGGCTGGTAACGCCATTGCCCGCGGTGTCGCGAAGCTGGATAGCGAAACTTTGAAGTTGGTTCTTCACAAGAAGACTTCTGAAATCCATTCGCTGTTGGGCACCGACGCTCCCGATGAACTTGTTCACAAGAACGACCTGGTAGTATTTTAAATGAACAATGAAAAATGAACAATTAACAATGTTTATAATCACGGCTTCGCCGTCTTAGAAACAGCGCGAAGCGCCAATATTTAAATTACTCATTGTTCATTGTTAACTGTTAATTGTTAATTGGAATAATTATGGCAGAAGATCAGAACATCGATGATTTGGCCGAAGAATCGGCGGAACTCCCGAAAGTTGAAAGCCAGGAGGACTTGGCTCGAATTATCCAGGCGCTCGTCTTTGCGTCCCCGGATATTGTGACCTTAAAGAAGCTGCGTGAAATTCTTGGTGACTTCTTGGATGCCCGTCTGGTTTCTGATGCGTTGATTGCCGCAAACGATTCCTTGAACAAGGTGAACGCTCCCTTTGAAATCGTGGAGCAGGCTGGCGGCTATCGCTTCAGGACCCGCGCCAAGTACTACCCCTGGGTTCGTAAGCTTTTCCCCGAAGCCAATGCTCGTCGCCTAAGCCAGGCCGCTTTGGAAACCCTTGCGGTGATCGCCTATCAGCAACCCATAACCAAGGCCGCCATCGAACAGGTTCGTGGCGTGTCTTCTGTGGATGGCCCCATTCGCAACCTGCTGGACAAGGGCTTTATCGCTCTTGGCGCCCGTGCAGAGACCGTGGGCAATCCTTATACCTATGTGACCACGCAAGAATTCATGAAGTACTTCGGCATCAATCGCATTCCCGAAGACTTGCCCAGGCTCCGTGAATTCAGTGAACTTTTGGAAGCCGGTGCCCTGGTGCCTCAGTATGCCAAGCCGGAATCCATTGCTCAGGATGAACCTGTGCCTCCCGAAGATAATCCGGAACAGGTTGAACTTTCCATGGGAGACTTGTAATGGCTTGCACTCCGCTGATGCAGCAGTATTACGATATCAAGGCCCAGAATCCTGGCTGTATCCTGTTCTTTAGAATGGGCGACTTCTTTGAACTCTTCGAGGACGACGCGGTCGTTGCCTCCAAGATTTTAGGCCTTACCTTGACCAGCCGCAACAACGGGGCTGCAGGGGCTACGCCTCTTTGCGGCTTTCCGCACCACGCCGCGGAACGTTACGTTCCTAAGATGGTGGCGGCAGGATACCGCGTTGCCATCTGCGAACAGGTGGAAGATCCGAAGCTTGCCAAGGGAATCGTTAAGCGCGACATCGTAGAAATCATCAGCGCGGGCACCGCTATGGACGAATCCAACCTGAACGCCAAGGAGGCCAATTACCTTTGCGCCTTTGTCCTGGTGAAGGGGGACTCCAAGGAGGGGAAGGAATCCGCAGTCGCCTTTACCATAGCCGATGTGACTACCGGCTATATGGCTACGTGCAAAAGTTCCGAGCAGGCCTTTGAATGCGAACTTTGTCGCCGCATGCCCAAGGAACTTGTTGTCGCCGAGGGAACTGAGATTCCCGCGGGAGTCATGGACCTGGTAAAGTCCGAAAACATCTTGATTACGGAACTTCCCGGTTTTCAGTTCGCTGAAGACCACGCCAAGGATGTTCTGTTTAGCCATTTTAAGGTGGAGGCCCTGGATGGCCTTGGCCTGGATGGCCGCGGCGAAGAAACCGCCGTGACCGGCGCCTTGCTGCAGTATCTGATGGACCAGAAGAAGTCGGAGCTAAGCCATTTTACTAGCCTCGAGATTTTGAATCTCGACGACTACATGACGCTGGACCCGTCTACCCTTCGCAATTTGGAACTGGTCCGCCCCCTGAATGCCGACGACATCAGCAGCACCCTTTGCTATGTGCTGGACTTTACCGTCACCGCCATGGGGGGCCGCACCTTGAAGGACTGGGTCAGCCATCCGCTGATTTCCGTGAATCGTATCCAGGAGCGCGAGGAGGCCGTCAACGAGCTGGTGAACAACCCCGTGGCCCTGGATGAGCTTAAGGAATCCCTCACTTCGATTCTTGATATGGAACGTCTGATGGGCCGCGTAGGTTCTGGTCGCGCCAACGCCCGCGACCTGGCTGGGATGGGACGCTCCCTTTCCCAGGCCGCCAAGGTGGCCGATGTGCTGGAAGGCTTGCAGTCGCCCATATTTGAGCCCATGCGCGACGCTTTGATTATGGCCAAGGGCCGCGGCGAGGAATTGCTGAACCAGTTCAACGAGGACCTGCCCCTGACCGTTCGCGAAGGTGGTATGATCCGCGAAGGCGCTAACGCCGAATTGGACCAGCTGAATGCCGACATCAAGGATAAGCGCCTGTGGATTGCTTCCTTGGAGACTCGCGAAAAGGAACGCCTGGGTATTTCCTCCCTGAAGGTGGGCTACAACAAGGTCTTCGGCTATTACATCGAAGTCACCCGCGCCGCCATGGCGAAGGCTTCGGCTCCTATTCCCGATGAGTACATCCGTAAGCAGACTACGGTGAATTCCGAGCGTTACATCACCCCGGAGATGAAGGAATGTGAATCCATCATCAGCAACGCCGAAGTGAACATCCACGCCCTGGAATACAAGATCTTTAGCGAGCTTCGCGAACGTGTGAATTCCTGGCGCGCAGAACTTCAGGAAATTGCCAACGCCATCGCCCGCGTAGACGCCCTGTATAGTTTTGCCCGGGCCGCCCGCAAGTACAATTACGTATGCCCCGAGGTTTTCGAAGGTTCCGGCATCGAAATCCGCGGCGGTTTCCATCCGGTGATTACCGCTGTGAATCCGGACTTGAACTTTGTCAGCAACGATGTGACGCTTTCTCCCGAGGCGACTCGCCTGATGCTGATTACGGGCCCCAACATGGCCGGTAAATCTACGTACCTGCGCCAGACCGGTCTCATCGTGCTCATGGCTCAGATAGGCTGCTTTGTGCCTGCTGAAAGCGCTCGTATCGGCGTCGTTGACAGGATCTTTACCCGTGTGGGTGCCAGCGACCGCCTAAGCCGAGGCCTCTCCACCTTCATGGTGGAGATGATTGAAACCGCAAACATCTTGCGGAACGCCACGGCCCATAGTCTGGTACTTTTAGATGAAATTGGCCGCGGTACCAGTACCTTTGATGGCCTCTCCATCGCCTGGGCCATAGTGGAAACCCTCCACGACGAGCCGGCAAGAGCGGCCCTTACGCTGTTTGCCACCCATTACCACGAGTTGACGGGCCTCGTAGAGGACTTGGAACATGCCGGCAACTACCAGGTGGCCGTACAGGAGAAGGGCGACAAGCTACTGTTCCTCCACAAAATTCTGGAAGGCGCCTGCGACTCCAGCTACGGTATTCACGTAGCCGAAATGGCGGGTCTTCCCAACAACGTGCTTCGCCGCGCCCGCAAGATTCTGCTGCGCCTCGAAAAGCACAAGATCGACCCCAGCGATGAAGCCGCCAACAAGAAAATCAAGGAAAAGCCCCAGGTGGATCTCTTTGCTCCTCCCGACGAAAGTACGCTTCTCCTTAAGCAGGAAATCGCGCGCCTCCGCCCCGAGGAGATGACTCCCATGCAGGCTCTGCAAACCCTCATGGACCTTAAGGAAAACTACGGAAAAAATTAAACAAGTTTAATTTTAGTTAACAATGAACAATGAGTTGTGAACAATGTAAAGATAGGTTTTTCGCGCACTATTCTTGAAACGACGAAACCGTGATTATTTAAATTGTTCATTGTTGGTTTTTAATTACTCATTATTATGATTGATTTCGCAGCACTACAGGATTTCGTCTACTCGGAGCGCGTTTACGATTCCGAGGTTCACGGGCTCGACCATTGGCGGCAGGTGGAATTTGACGGGTTGCTCCTTGCTCCAAGAACAGGTGCCGACGTTACCGTAGTGCGCCTATTTGCACTGTTCCATGATTCCAAGCGTTGGGATGACGGTTATGACGAGGAACATGGCTTAAGGGGTGCGGAATTTGCCAAGGAATGTTTTGAAAAGAAGATGCTGGATATTTCCCGGGAGCAATTCGACCAGCTCTATCAGGCCTGCCGCTTCCACACGGTTCTTCGTAATACGGGAATTGCGACCATTGACACCTGTTTTGACGCGGATCGTCTGGATCTTGGCCGTGTAGGTTTCAAGTTGAATCCCCAAAAAATGGCAACAGAGTGGGGCGCAAAAATCGCCCGAATGTCCTTGACATCGGGCGTTTCCGTTTTTAAAATGCGGGAATGGCTTAAAACCGTAAAATTGTAGATGTACAAGCGGGGCAGGCTAATTCTACGGATCGATCCAGTTCATGCTTCCGTTGAACTTTACTTCGGACTTGATCACCTGAAAAGTGCAGCTGACTTCGACGGCTGCATTTTTTGGCAGAGCCGAGACGCCTACCGCGGTGCGGGCGTGCTTGCCGTTGTCTCCCAGGATCTTTACAGCCAATTCGCTAGCTCCGTTGAGTACTGCCGGCTGCTCGTGGAAACCTTCGGCCGACTGCACAAAACCCTGCACCTGGACCAGCTTAAGGGTTTCCCCATGCTCCAGGACAGACATGGCTGCGGCCAGGTTGTTCAAGAAGCAGATGGCGGCCGCCTCGTTCGCCTTTTCGGCTGAGAGTTCGGTTGGTACCAGACCTGTATATGCAGAAAAGTCGCCATTCACAGAGGGCAACTGACCCGATACGAAAATCATGTCGCCTGCGCGGTTGGCTGGAATGTAGGCGGCGAGGGGGACTGCCACGGCGGGGAGGGCGTAGCCCAGTTCTTCTACTCTCTTTTGAATATTCTGCATAAGTTCCTTGACTTCGCCGGTTTCTGATGGTCGAAGCTTCCGCTAATATAATAAAACTCCCCGCAGAGGGGGAGTTCAATTTCTTATCGTAGTCCTTTTGCGGTCGCAATTGGCGCGGCGCTTAAACTACCGTTTATTTTTTGCTGTTTTCCACCAGTTCGATGGCAACCTTCTTCATGTTGGTGAAGTCCCACTTGCCGGAACCCAGCTTGGGAATGCTGTCTACCTTGAATACGGAACCCGGAATCATCAGGGCCGGCATGCCGGATTTGCGCAGGTTGCGTTGCATTTCTTCCTGGTCGTAGTTGCCTACGTACATGAGGACGATGCGTTCTCCCTTTACTGTGTCGGGCACAGCCACCACGGCGTATTCCAGACCGTCCATGAGGCCTGTTTCGTGGAGGCGTGTTTCCACGGCGATAAGGGAAATCATTTCGCCGCCAAGCTTTGCGAAGCGGCTGTATCGGCCCAGCAGCTTGATAAATCCGTCGGGGGTGAGCATGCCCTTGTCGCCGGTCTTGTACCAGCGATGGCCATCCTTTTCGAAGATGACCTCGGATGTCTTTTGCGGATTCTTCATGTAGCCCTGCATCACCTGGGGACCGGCAAAGGTAACCATGCCTTCGCTTCCGATGGGTAGGAATTCGTTGGTCTCGGGGTCGATGATGGCGGCCTTTGTTCCAGGAATGTAGTGGCCGACGCTATCCAGGTCGGTGCACTTTTCCATGGTCAGGAAGTCGTCCAGCAAGACGTTGGGGCTGTTGATGGTTGCAAGCGGAGAAAGCTCCGTGGCGCCGTAGGCTTCGAAGATGTCCTTACCGAACTTGAGCTTGAAACTTTCGCGAAGTTCCGGGCGCACCTTTTCTGCGCCGCCCACGATGTAGCGGATGCTATCCAAGGTCATGGGGTGAACCCAGCGGTTAATGGAGATGGCGCGGAGGAACGTGGGGGTGCCCATGAGGATGGTGGTCTTGTACTGGGCACATACACGGGCCAAGGTCTTGATGTCGGTGGGGTCCGGGCACAGCACCATGGGAACGGCGTCCAGAAGCGGCATCATGAAGGTCATGGTGAGGCCAAAGGAATGGAACAGGGGAAGTTCCGCGGTCATCACGTCGCCACGGCGCAGACGAATCATGCAGTCTGTCTGGATGGCGTTGGAGATGATGTTCTTGTGGCTCAGCAGAACGCCCTTGGGTGTACCTTCGGAACCGGAGCTGAACAGGATGAACGCGATGTCATTCAGCTTGGCGTTGGTGAAGCTCAGCCAGTTCAGAAGCGGGCGAGGAGTGATTCTAATGTAGGCGCTAGAGACGAGTCGTCCTATTACGCCAATCTTAGCTTCCTCTTCGTCCAGGTAAATTATCTTGGCGACGTTGATGATGTCGCCAAAGGCCGGCGTCTTGGAGCAAAGTTTTTCGAAGAAGGGACGGGTGGTCACCACGGTGCCGATTTCCGCCGCCTTGATGCATCCAAGAACCACATCGGCTGGGGCGGTGTAGTTCAGGTTCACCGAGGTCTTGCCACAGGAGAGAATTGAAAGCATGCCCAGGGCCGCATCGCGGCTTGTGGGGATCATGAAGCCGATGTTCTTTTCACCGTGGCTTACGGACTTGATCTTGTTGCGGAAGTACTTTACCAGGCGAATCATTTCCAGGCCAGAAACGTGCTTGCCTGCAGGGTCGATCAAGATCGGGCGGTTCTTGCGTTTTTTCATGGCCATGAGCCAGGTGGGAATAATGGTCTTGTAATGACTCATTGAAAGTTCCCAGACGCTTACGGAAAGATCTTCCAGTCGATCGCGGATTTCTGCTTCGGTGGAGTCACCCGGAATGGGTGTGCCAAATCCGACGCCTACAATGCGGTTGAAGTACTGGGGACGCATCACCGCATCGGAGGATTGGCTGTAGCGGCTAGCCCACAGACCCTGGATGTAGAAGGGGACGATTTGCACTCCGGTATCTTGAATGGCCTCGGAGTAGTTCAGGGAGAACTTGGAAATGTTGGGGGACTTGGAAACTTCGCCTTCGGGAAAAATCACCACGGCTTCGTTGTTCAGCAAGGACTTGCGAATTTCCTCCATGGCGGGCTTCGGATCGCGTCGGTCGATGCGGATGAGGAACTTCCCATGGGAGAACCATTTCTGGTACCAGTCAGCCCAGGTATTTCTATTGCTGGCGATGCGCAGCGGACGGGGGCTGCTCATCTGAAGTACGGTCCAGTCGATAAAGCTGAAGTGGGGACCCACCAAGAGCACGGGGCCGGATTCGGGAATGTTCTCTACACCAAGAACCTTGACGCGGTAGCGGAATACGAAGGCGAAGGCGAAGCGGAGCGCTGCGCGCAAAAGCATCATGGAGTTCTTTCTAAGGGTGAGGATGAAGCAAAGAATCAGGAATACGGCGAGAACGATAAAACACTCGTTAATGCCGAAACCAGCAAAGATCATGAGCAGAGTCTGGCCGCCCAAAAGCAGCAGCAGGAAACTCATTTGGATGAGATTTGCCACAGCGTGAATTCTACCTGCCGTATCCGGCTTGGTGAAGCTCTGGATGGTGGTTCGCAAAAGTACGAAGGCGAGACCCGAGCTGAAACCAAGAATGCTGTACAGAACACAGTTGATGATTTCGTTATCCACGAAGGGCAGGATCAGCATGACGATTGCAGACAAAATTGCGGAAAAAGGAATCAAACCAGTTTCCACGAAACCCCTGGAAACCCAGGATGCGCTCAGGGAGCCGATCAGGTATCCAACACCGATAAGAATTATGGTGGCCGGGAACACTGTCGTGGTCTCGTTGATTTCGCTCATGCGCTGGGCTAACAGCAAGAAAATCTGGGATACGCCCCAGAACACGGAAAGGCCGATAATGGAAAGGCGTACGATGGGGTGCTGCCAGGTGGCCGAGAAGTTGCGTTTGTGGGAGCGAAGCTTCAGAGTGGCGTGCTGTTCACCGACCTTAATACAGAAACCCGCAATACTTGGGATAAAGTTGATGCCGGTAAAGATGTAAAGAATGGCTCTGAAGTTAATAGGCGCATCTGCTTCGGGGGTGAGCTGCAATCCCAGGAATGCCGCCGTGGCGATACCCAGAACGCAGAATATCATATACCAGGAGTTGACCTTCACCAGGTCTTCACTCTTGACCAGTTCCTTCATAATGCCAAGCTTTGCCGGGCTTACGATGGAATTGAATATGCCGTACAATAGAACAAGGCCAAAGGCGCTCCACTGAGCTCCTGTGACACCCGTGCTAAAGGTGATGGCCACCGCCAAAAGCGATATGGAAGAGAACAGGCTGGACCATCCGATGACGCGCCCCTTGTGGTAGCGGCCGGCGAAGTAACTTGCCGCAGGCATCATAAAGATTGCCGGCACGAATATGGCGAACTGCAGCAACATGCTTCGCCATAAGAAGGAGTAGTCCGAGAATGATACCGACAGCCAGTGCTGGAAGTGGACGAACACGCCCATCTGCACAAAGGTGTTGAAAAAGGCGATGAGGAAGAAGGGGATGATGCCAGGATACTTGTACAGCTTCATCGAATAAGACTCCAGTTATTTCTTCTTGAAAACCTTGGTAAAGCAGAATGCGCAAAGGCCAACGATGGCGGCCCAGGAGGCGACCATGAAAACAATTCCACCAGTGGTAAGTTCCATACAAAGTCTCCTTTAACCGCGAGTGTCGGTTTCGTCGGAATCGCCCACAGGCATGTTCTGCTTATGGGTCTGGGTTGCACTTTCTGCAGGGCCGCCCTTGCGCCATGCAAAGAACACCGCTACGTTCAGCAGCAGCGCTGCAAGGAACAGGAATCCGCGGACTCCCCAGGTGAATCCAATCTGGGACATCTGCATGCCGAGGAAGGTCACCGTCGCGTCGGCGGATACGCCCTTCAGCAGCACCACGTCCATGCCGTCGTGAATCATCCAGGCGACCAGCACGACGGCCAGGTACAGGGGAGTCACGTAGCGCAAAATAAATCTAAAGAACTTGGGAAGCTTCATTGCGGCTCCGTCGTTCATCAGTTCAAAGGCGAGAGACTCCTCCTTGCCGTCTGTAGACTTTTGTCGGCCCAGTACAAAGGAGAATACGAATGCCTGGATGGTACCGATAATCACCAGCAGGAAACTGCCTCCCCAGAAGTCCATCTCGTCGACGGCGCCTGCGGCAAGGCCGAAAATGCCTAGCAGACCACCGATGAAGGTCACCACGCTCACCGTGGTGATGGAACCCTTGCGGCTCTGCTTAAGGTCGTCTTCGCAGAAACTGATCAGCGGCTGGATAATGGAAATGGCGCTGGTAACGCCTGCGATAAACAGCATGGCGAACCACAGCGTCTGGAAGAATCCTCCCAGGGGCAGCTGGCCGAATACGAAGGGCATGGTCTGGAAGCCCAGGCCAAAGGTGCCAAGCTTTGCACATTCCTCGATGTTGGAACCGGCGATGATGATGGCCATGGGAATCACGATGGTGCCGCCCAGAATCACTTCGGCAAAGCCGTTGGTGGAAGCTGCCGTCAAGGACGAAAGTACAAGGTCTTCCTTGGGCTTAAGGTAGCTGGCGTAGCAGAAAACAATACCCATGCCCAGGCTCATGGTGAAGAATACCTGGCCAGATGCTGCGAGCCAAACGGTGGGGTTGGTGATGTCGGAGAAGTTCGGGTTCCATACGAAGGCAAGACCCTTGCTGATTCCGTCCAGGGTCAAAACGCGAACCACCAGCACGAGGCCCATGATCAAAAGCAGTGGCATGGTAATCTTGTTTACGCGTTCAATTCCCTTGCGCACGCCAAAGGAGAGCAGCCCCATGTTGCAGGCGAAGGTAATCAGGTAGAAAATGATGGCTGCGGGGAAGGTGCCCAGCTGGGTGTTCAGCATAATGTAGTTGCCAAAGAACTCCTTCATGGGCTCGTAACCGCCTCGGACCACTTCCATGAGGGTTCCCGTAGCGGAGTAGTACACGAATGCCAGGATCCAGGACTGGATAAACATGTAGTAGAAACTGATGAACAGTGGCGGCAAGAGGCTCAAGGCGCCCACATGCTTTGCCCAGGGCTTGCCACCAAAAATGTAGTGGAATCCGCCTGGAGCCGTACCGTGGTGCCTGGCGCCTGCGGCGCGTCCCAGGGTCCATTCCATCCAGGAAAGGGGAATACCCAAAAGTAAAAAGGCTATCAAGTAGGGGATAATGAAGGAGCCGCCACCATTCGTGGCCGCCTGCACGGGGAATCGCAAAAAGTTACCAAGACCCACGGCGGAACCGGCCACAGCCAGAATAACGCCGACTTTAGAGCCCCAGTTGTCACGAGAGTTCTTCATCAGAAAATTCCTCAATATATTTTGCGGAAATTTAGAAAAAACAGGCTGTTTTTTTGATTTTACGGGCTTGCATGGTACGATTTGCTAAGGTGACTTTTGTCCTCGTTCGCACGTGTATACAGAAAATGTCCTTTTTTTTCTTTTTTTGAACTAGAATTTTGTCTATTTTCAGGTCGTAAACGAAAATTCATAACAAAAGGATGGAATATGATCGACGTTAAGGGTAAATGGTGCCTCATTACCGGTGGCTGCCGTGGTGTAGGTCGCTTGACCGCTATCGAAATGGCCAAGATGGGCGCAAATATCATTCTGCAGGGTCGCGCCAAGGCTAATGCAGACAAAGTAATTGAAGAATTGAAGCCCTATGGCGTAGAAGTTCGCGCCGTTGGTTGCAACCTGGAAAGTTCCGACGAAGTGGCCGCCGCTCTCGCCGAAATTGACTCCTGGGGTGTCCAGGTTGACCTGGTCTACAACAACGCCGGTCTCATGAGCCACTACTTCCAGGATTACCTGACCAACACCATGGAAGACTTCCACCATGCCATGGCGGTGAACTTCTATGCACCCATCCAGATTGCCTATCATTTCCTGCCGGGCATGATCAAGCGCGGTTTCGGTCGTATGCAGCTTACCACTTCCGGCATCGCTAACGAACCGGAACTCATGGGCTACGCTTGCGCCAAGGCTGCCCTCACCAAGTTCGTGAAGGACTTCGCCGTAAAGCTCAATGGCACCGACGTGATGATGAACCTCATGGATCCGGGTTGGCTGCGTACGGACCTCGGTGGTCCCAACGCTCCTAACGCTCCCGAAACCGTGATCCCGGGCTCCATGATGGGCGTTCTCCTGGACGACAAGAAGAGTGGCCGCTGGTTCTCCGCCCAGGAATTTACCGGCATGACCCTCGAAGCTGCTTTGGAAAAAGCTGCCAAGGTCGAAGCTTAAAAATTCATATCATCCATAAAAGGGTCCCTGCAAAGGGACCTTTTTTGTCATCCCAGCCCCGTTGAATGTCATCCCGGACTCCGATCCGGGATCTCCTTTATTTATATTTCTTAATATGAACAACAACTCTTCTCGCTCAAAGCTTCGTGACGAAGTCTATACCCAGATGATGTGTGCCCAGGCACGCCTCTCCAAAGATCAGAACACCCAGATGGGCGCAGTCCTTGTCAGCGCCGATGGCCGCGTCATCAGCACCGGTTATAACGGCGCCCCCGCAGGCTTCGACGACGAAACCGTTCCCTACACCCGCGAAAAGCAGCTGCTGGCCTACGACCTTCTGGATGCCGACAGTGGCGAACTCCTGAGCCATCACGAGTTCGAGGCCAACAAGTACCCCTTCATGGTTCACGCCGAAATCAACGCCCTCCATTACGCCCGCGGCAAGGTGCCTCCCGGCTCCAAGCTGTACGTCATCGGCTTCCCATGCGAACGTTGCGCCCTGGATGTGAGCCTCTCCGGCGTTGCCGAAGTCTTTGTGACCAAGGACGATTACGATCCCAAGTCCACCTTGAACAACAGCCGCGATACCGCCTACTACATGTTCGCCCAGGCGGGAATCATCGTCACCCTCTGCGGTAAGCGTATCAAGCCGGTTGTTTCCAAACCGCAGTAATTTTTTTTGGTTCCCATTCAAATTAGCTCTCGCAGGTCAGCATGCGTCGTATAATCAATCCCTGGTCTCATTTGCAAGGCTACAACTGCATCGGTTGCAGCCCCAACAATCCCATCGGCCTTCATCTGGAATTCTACGAGGACGGAGACGATGTCTACTGCCAGTGGAAACCCTCCGAAAATCATCAGGGGTGGCTCAACACCTTGCATGGTGGCATCCAGGGGCTGATGCTGGATGAAATCGCCTCCTGGATTCTGTTCCGCAAGTTGCAGACTACAGGCGTTACCTCCAAGATGGAGGTGAAGTACCTTAAGCCCGTATCTACCTTGGATGACCATGTGACGTTACGCGCCCGCATTCAAAAGCAGATGCGCAACGTGGTTTTCATCGAGGCGGAACTCTACAACGCCGCCGGTGAAATGTGTACCCAGGCGAACCTCATCTACTTCAGCGCCGTAAAGAAACTGGACAAGGAATCCGGCGCCTTCGAAAGCTGCGAAGTGGAGAATGTCGACGTGGATATGCACGACAACACCCGCCCGACGAAATAGATTCTAAAAAAAGAATCAAGGCCTGTGCAAAAAAGCATGGGCCTTTTCTATATAAAGTGAATAGAAAACAAGAAAAAAGACTTTTTCATTTGTCCTAAAAAATGATATATTGTAAAAATCAAAAAAGAGGAATTTATGAATCAGATTATCGAAGCCATCAAGACCCGCCGCAGCGTGCGCGCCTTTGCCGACAAGCCCATCTCCGACGATGAACTTCTGGCCATTGCCGATGCGGGCTCCTTTGCCCCCTCCGGCATGAACCGCCAGACATGGCAGTTCACCATCGTCAACAATCAGGAAAAGATTGCTGCACTCGCCGCGGCCATTTCCGAGGTCATCGACCGCGCCGGTTACAACTTCTATAAGCCTGCCGCCCTGATCATCCCCTCCAACGACGCGGAAAGCCCCTGGGGCCGCGATGACAATGCCTGCGCCCTGCAGAATATTTTCCTTGCTGCCCATAGCCTTGGAATCGGTTCTGTCTGGATCAACCAGCTTCGCGATATCTGCGACAATCCTAAGATTCGCCCCTTGCTTCGCGACCTGGGCATTCCCGACAACCACATCGTCTACGGCTTGGCCGCTTTGGGTTATGCGGAAAAGCCCGCCAAGGATGTGGCTCGCAAGCCCGTGGTGAAGCTGGTGAAGTAAGTCAAATTTTTTTGAAAATCCCAAAAACGCCCCGGAACTTATCCGAGGCGTTTAAAGTTTAAGCTGTTTAGGTGCAGGTCAACAACCTTTCCCTAAATGGCGGAACTTGTCCTTTGAACCTTTATCTCTGAGCCATTATCCTTTATGGCAGGGGCATTCGCCGCCTTCGCAGGGGCAATGGTAGCAGTCGCCGGTTTCGGCGTAGTCCTTACCGGTCCAGCAGAAGGTGCAGAGCTGTTCGGCAGGGAGGCCGATGGCGTGTACCAGGTCGTCGATGCGCTGGAAGGCGAGGGTAGTGAGGTTCAGGTTCTTGCGAATGTATTCCACCATGCCCTTGTATTCTTCGGAATCCGGGTTGGTGTACTTGTCCAGGTTGGCGTTCTCGCCTTCCACGTCGCGGATGTAGCGGCGGGTGATGAGATCGTATTCATTCTTGGAACGGGAGAAGTTGATGAACTTGCAGGGGAATACCAGCGGCGGGCATGCGATACGCATGTGGGTTTCCTTACAGCCCATGGAGTAGAGTTTCTGTGCCTGCTTGCCCAGCTGGGTGCCGCGGACGATGGAGTCGTCGCAGAAGACCAGGCGGCGGTCCTTGATGAGACCCGGAATGGGGATGAGCTTCATGGAAGCCACATGTTCACGCTGGCGCTGGTCCTGAGGCATAAAGGAACGTGCCCAGGTCGGAGTGTACTTGACGAAGGGGCGGGCAAACTTGATGCCAGCCTCGTGTGCGTAGCCGAGAGCATGGGAAGTACCGGAGTCGGGAATGCCGCAGGCGGCGTCGGCTTCCGTGGGAGTGCGCTTGGCAAGCGCGCTACCGCAGCGGTAACGGGTCATTTCTACGTTGCGGCCTTCGTAACTTGATGCCGGGTAGCCGTAGTAAACCCAGAGGAAGGAGCAGATGGCCATCTTGTCGCCGGCCTTGACCAAAGTAATGTCACCATCCGGTGTGAGTTCTGCGATTTCGCCCGGGCCCAGGTCGCGAACGTGTTCGTAGCCCAGGTTAGGCAGGGCGCAGCTTTCCTGGAGGGCGATCATGGCGCCTTCCTTCTTGCCCAGAATAATGGGTGTGCGGCCCCACTTGTCGCGGCTGGCGTAGAACTTGCCGTCGCTGTTCATTAAAAGGACGGAGCAGCTGCCCTTGATCTTTTCTTGAACGTACTTAAGGCCTTCCACGATGGAATTCTGGGTGGCGATAAGAGCGGAGACCACTTCGGTAGGACCAACCATTCCACTGGTGGTGGAGTACTGGAGCTGCATGCAGTTGTTCTGGAACAGCTCGTTCTTGATGTCCTCGATGTTGGTGATGAGACCTACGGTGACCAGTGCGAAGGTGCCCAGCTTGCAGCTCATGACCAGCGGCTGCGGATCGGTATCGGAGATAACGCCGAGGCCCACCTTACCGGCAAATGTTGCCAGGTCGTGTTCGAACTTGCTGCGGAATGGGGTGTTCTGGATGTTGTGGATGGAACGATGGAAGTTGCCATCGGCCTTCAAAACAGCCATACCGCCGCGATGAGTTCCGAGATGAGAGTGGTAGTCAGTTCCAAAGAACAAATCGGTTACGCAATCGTTCTTGGAAACAACGCCGCAAAAGCCGCCCATATAGACTCCTTGAATAGGATAAAAGGATGTTGTGCAAAGTGCACTAAAACCGATAAAAAGATAGAAATCTCATCAGGTAAGGAAAGTGTTTTATTTGCTTTCTTGAAGTGTTACAAAGGCGAGAGTGCTTTTTTGTTCACCAAATGCAATCTTGACACAAAAGTGTCAAAAAGTTTAGCTACATTAGTGCACATGGTAGCAGCAAATAAGTCGAAAGCAAAAAAAGAAATTGAATTCCTCTGCACGGAGTGTGGCAATGCCACGCCAAAGTGGGCGGGAAAGTGCCCCTTCTGCGGAGCCTGGAGTTCCCTCAAGGAACATGTTGTTGAAATTGCGGATGTGGCAAGCGGTCGCGGTGGTCGCGGCTTGGGAGGCCCGGTTCACAAGGTGGTGCCGCTACGGGATGTGGCCACGGAGGATACTAAGCGTTTAAGTACTGCGAATTCGGAGTTTGACCGCGTTCTCGGCGGGGGCTTTGCTCCCGGGAGCTTGGTGCTTATCGGCGGCGATCCTGGCATCGGCAAGTCCACTCTGGTGCTCTCCACCCTAGCCACCATGAATGCGGCTGGTGTAAAGGCGCTGTACGTCAGTGGTGAAGAAAGCGCAGTGCAGGTGAAACTTCGCAGCGAACGTCTTGGGGTGGCGGGTAGCGACATGCTGCTCCTTTGTGAAACCAGCCTCAACAAGATTATTGAAACGGCAAACGAGGTCAAGCCTCAGGTGTTGGTTATCGATTCTATTCAGACGGTTTACAAGGAAGAACTTTCCGGTACGCCGGGCAGTGCTACGCAACTTCGCGAATGCACATTGGATTTGATGGTCTTTGCCAAGAACAGCGGCTGCATCACCATCGTCATTGGGCATGTGACCAAGGACGGTCAAATTGCCGGTCCTCGCATCCTGGAGCACATGGTGGATACGGTGGCCTACTTCGAAGGCGACCGCAACCACCAGTATCGCTTGTTGCGCACCATCAAGAATCGTTTTGGCGCCACCGACGAAATCGGCGTCTTCGAGATGACCGGTCATGGCCTTTCGCCCGTGGCGAACCCCAGCCGAGTTTTTTTGCAGGAGGGAATGCCTGCAACGCCTGGTAGCGTCGTCTGTTGTACCATGGAAGGTTCCCGCGCCCTCCTCTTTGAAACCCAGGCGCTTGTAAGCCAGACCAACTATGCCGTTCCGCAGCGTGTGGCCGCCGGCATCGATGCCAAACGCCTCACCATTATCCTTGCCCTTCTGGAGAAGTTCGGAGGCATCACCATTGGCGCTACCGACGTGTTTGCCACCATTGCCGGCGGCATGAAAATCAACGATACTTCCTCGGACTTGGCCCTTGCCTTGGCTGTGGTCAGCAACCACCTTGGCATTCCTCTTGGGCGGCAGACCATCGCTATCGGTGAACTTGGACTGTCGGGGGAAGTCCGAGGCGTAAACTTGCTGGACCAGCGCCTCAAGGAGGCCCGCCGCCTTGGCATGACAGAAGCGATTGTCCCTGCCAGCGGAAACCTTCCCGAGGTCACCAGCGGCATGAACATCAAGCGAGTTCATAGTCTAAGCGAGGCGGTAAACTGGCTCATGGACAAGAAGTAGCGAAAGGGAACTTTTCACAAGTTCAACACACACCGCACTGTAGAGGTGCCTAACCTCTACAAAAAAGGCCACTCTCGTAAGAGAGTGGTCCTTTAAGTTTTTTCTAGGAAGAAGTGAAGGTTATTCGTCGTCTTCTTCTGCAGCGCGCTTCTTCTTTTTCTTCTTCTTCGGCTGGTCGTCGTCATCGCTTACGTCGCGATTCTTCTTCTTGCCTTCGACCTTGATGTCTGCCGCCTTTTCACCCGGCTTGGTGAAGCCGTACTGGCGCGGATCGAAACCAGAGGGGAAGACCGTCTTGCTGTCGTAGATCACCTTCTTGGCGGTGAACTTTTCGATCTTGGCACCTTCCAGGTTTGCACCGGAGAAGTCCACGTCGTCCATCTTGGTGTCGGCGTCAATCTTGATGCCCTGCATGTTGGCGTTGCGGAAGCTTACCTTGATGAGCTTTGCGCCGGCAAAGCTAACACCGCCCAGCTGGGAACCGATAAAGTCGGAACGTTCGATGGTGGAGTTGGCGAAGTTGGACTTGGTCAAGTCGGCCTTGTCGAAGATGTTCTTGAAGACGTAGGCGCCGTCGAATACGGACTTCAGGAGTTCTGCGTTCTTGAAGTTGTTCTTTTCGACAGTGGCGTCGTAGAAGGAGGCCTTGCTCAACTTGGACTGTTCGAAGTTGCTCTTGGCAACGGAGCCCTTGTCGAATACCACGCTGGTCAGGTCCTGACCCTTGAATTCCATGTTCTTCAGGGTAGACTGGGCGAACTTGGCCTTCTGGAGCTGGGCCTTGGAAAGGTCCACGTCATTAAAGGTGGTCAAGGAAAGGTCGGCTTCCTGCAGGTTCACGTTCTTGAATTCTGCACCGCCGAATTCAGCCTGGGAAAGACCGGCCTTGGCGAAGTTCACGTTGATGAGGTCTGCGCCCTTGAAGTTTGCGGCGATGAGGTTACAGGCGGTAAAGTCGGTCTTTACCAAGGTAGCCTTGCGAAGGTCGCTGTTTGCCATCAGGGAGCGGGAGAAGTTTGCGTTGGTCAGGTTGGCCTTGCTAAAGTCGGCTGCGGTCAAGTCCACATCCATCACGGAAGCCTGGGTAAGGTCGGCCTTGCTGAAGTTGGCCTGGTCGGAAACCTTCATGGCGTCCAGGCGGGCGTTCTTGAAGTTCACCTGGGGGAATTCGCTGTCCAGAAGGGTTGCACGGTAGAGGTTGGCCTCTTCCATGTTTGCGCCCTTGAAGGAGGAAGAACGGATGTCGGCGCCGCTAATGATTACGCCCTTGAGGATGGCGTTCTTGAAGCTGGAACCGCTAATCACGGCGTTCTGGAAAGAAACTTCGCTGAGGTTTGCTCCGGTAAAGTCAGGACCTTCACCAGTTGCGCGACGGAAGTCGGTGGTGTTCTTGACGGCCTTGGCGTTGGTAAAGTTAAAGCCGTCGATACGCTTGTTACTGAAAGATACGTTCAAATCCTTGCCCGCCCAGTTGTCCTGAGCAAAGACGTTAAGTGCCAGTGCACTGACGAGGCAGAGACCGAACTTAGATACTCTCTTCATATTCATATATAACATTCCCTTTTAAGGATAAACCAGATAGCCCTAAAATAACTAAAAAAAATGAAAAACTACAAAGAGAATAAAAAAAACTCTATAAATAAAAGCTAACTTGTACCCCGAAATGAGTTTTTTGGCATCAAACCAGTATGATGTAGTGGTTTGTGGGGCCGGTCCTGCCGGTCTCATGGCTGCTTGTACCCTCGGACGTTTGACTTCCGGTGGTAGACGGATTTTGCTTTTGGACAAGAAGGAACCCTGGAAGGAACCCATTTTTTGTGCAGAAGCGGTTTCTACAAATCGTCTAAGAGCTCTTTGGCCCATTGATCGTTCCTGGGTTCGTCAGGACTTGTCGGGTATTTACTTTACTTCTCGCAGCCGCTACAGAGCCGAATTTTACAGCAAGGACTGCGGCCTCCTGTTGGACCGTTCCAAGTTCCACAAGGCTATTGCGCAGGGCTGTGCAGACGCCGGTGTGGAATGCCATTTTGACGCCTTGGTCAAGAACCTCGTTCGTGAGGAAAATGGCTGGACAGTGACAGTATCTGTAAGTGGAGCGGAAGAAACAATCCATGTTCCCGTGGTGGTGGATGCGACTGGTCCTGGTGCTCGTCTTACCAAGAATATCGAATGCCTCAAGGGGATTGAAGCTGGGGATGCTGACTTGGAACCGGCCATCTTTGCCGTTGCCGAAGGAATTGAACACAGCTGCGAACATATAGAATTGTTCTTTGGTAGTGATTTCCCCTCGGGCTACGGCTGGATTTTTCCTCGTGATGGTAAGGAAGTTAATATCGGATTTGTTTTGGGCAAGGACGTCAAGCAAAACGTCTCTAATCGCCAAAAACTGCTGGATTGGATTGCCGAGGAATATCCCAAGGCTACGGTCAAGGCTGTTTACGGTGGCATGATCGCCTGTGGTCAGTCCGATAGACCGATGGCTAGGTGTGGACTGTTTAAGGCTGGTGATGCAGCCAGCTGTGTAAACCCCATTAGTCGCTCCGGTATCGTGGAGTCTCTTCGCTGCGGCAAGATTGTAGCGGAGTCCGTAGTGGAGTGGCTGGATGATTCAGGGGCGCAGAGAGAAGCTATCGAAGCTAGAGTTCTTGAACGTTGGATGAACGCTCTTGGTCGTGGTCATAGGCAAATTGCCAATGCTAAGATCGCATTCAATAAGATTACCGACAAGCAGTTCGACAAGGCTGCCGAAAAGCTTTCTAGGCTGCCTCGCGAAAAGCAGACTTTGTTCCGCATCTTCTTTACGGTGCTGGTTTCCTGCCCGTCCCTGATTTGGAAGATGCGCTCGTTCCTTCGTAAAAATCAGTCGTGATAATTATGAGTGAATCTATTTTAGAACGTCAGAACGCAATCCGAGACAAGTTTTCTTCCTTTACCGATCCCGACGACAAGTGGAAGTTCTTGCTGGACTTGGCTAAGGCTCATAAGGGAATGGATGCTAGCCTAAAGGCGGAAAAGTTTATTATCCAGGGATGCGCCTCTACGATGTACCTGGTACCTAATTTCGACGGAGAACGTATCCACTTCGAAATGGATGTGGAGGGCGGTACCACGAACCCCCTTATCAGTCGCGGTCTTGGCTGCTTGGCCTTACAGGTTTACAACGACATGACCCCTGCGGATATCTTGTCGGTGGATCCCGCCTTCTTTCAGCAGATTGGCTTGAATGTAGGCCTTTCGCCCACACGTTCCAATGGCTTTGCCAGTCTGGTCAAGCAGATTTATTTATACGCAAGGGTCTTTGCGGCCCTGGCAAAAAAGTAGTACGTTAAAAAGGATAGAGAGGATTTAACGATATGGCATTCAGTTTTTTGAATGGAAAGAGCCCCTTTGACGAGGCAGAAGAACGCCTGGAAGCAGGTGAAACCATTAACGGTAAGCCTAAGATGCCCAAGGCTCCGGTCATGGGTTGGCAGGATGGCGTGTTTCTTCTGGTCGTTGCAGCACTGATTGTTGGTGGTTACCAGTATTATCAGTATGCCAAGCGTTCTAGCGTTGAAGCTTTCGCCGCTTGCGATGCGCTCTATGTGGCTGCCGCAACGGATGTGAGCAAGTATGCTGAAGTCGAAACTTGCTACGAGGGAACCTGGGACCTGGGATTTGTAAGCGATTCCCTGGAGGTGGTTCGTCAGAATCGCCTGGGTGAAATCGAGGACAAGCGCAATGCCAACAAGGATGTTTATGATGCCGTAAACGCCGCCTTGGACAAGGGCGATACCGCCACGGCAATCAAGTTGGTTGCCGACTATAAAGGCCCTGTGCTGCTCTATAACAACGACAAGGCCGAGTGGATGAAAATTGCCGAACTTGCTGCAAAACCCGTTCCCTCTGCGGAAGCGGTTGTGGATTCTGCTAAAGCTCAGTAACTAAAATTTCTCTTTCGCATTCCGAAAGAATCTTGATTTCGATTTTGTGAGTCAAGCCGGGGTCGTTCTCATCGAGACGCTCCGGCCATTCTATTAGGCTGATTCCCTTTTCAAGGTAGTCCGGGTCCAGCCCCACTTCGTTAAGGTCGGCGCCACCTTCCAGACGGTATAGGTCAAAGTGGAAGATGGGCGGGTTGTTGGGGTATTCGTGCAAAATGGTATAGGTAGGGGAGCATACGGCACCGTCAAAACCCAGTCCCTTGCAAACGCCTCGGCTAATGACCGTCTTGCCCGCGCCCAGATTCCCGTAAAGGGCCACCTTGTCACCCGGCTTTAACGTCTTGCCGAATTCCACAGCCCAGCGGTAAGTATCTTCTTCCGATGTGAATTTCATATTAGTTATGAATTATGAGTTATGAATTACGAGAGGATTAAACGCGGCATCGCCGCTTGATTATAGAGCGCCGTTGGCGCCTGGATTTGTCTAGTAATTCATAATTCGTACTTTGTAATTATTTAAAGTTTGTCCTTAAACTGCTGGTAGGTGAACTTATGCAGCAAATGGAATTTACCCTGTTCATCGAACTTGCCGATGCTGGGGTGCCGAACTCCGTTGAAGAACGTGGTCTTCACCATGGTGTAGTGGATCATGTCCTCGAAGATCACCTTGTCGCCTACCTGCAGAGGCTTG
>JAZLKH010000020.1:0-33007 GCA_045597545.1 Fibrobacter sp. | reverse complement strand
GCCTTTGAATGTTTCTGCGGTGATCGAGGGAGGGTCATACCCGTTCCCATTCCGAACACGGAAGTCAAGCCTCCTATTGCCGATGGTACCTGGCCCCCGGGCCCGGGAGAGTAGGTCGCTGCAGGATTCGCGGGGCCCCTGAGCTTAAAGCTCGGGGGCCCCTTTTTTTTGTCCTGCGGCTGGCGCGTCGGCCTGCCTCGTTGCGGGTGCGTCCCTTGCCGTAGTGGACTACGGCTGCGGCACCCGCGCATCCCTCGGCCATCCTGCGGGCATGTCGCCTGCTGTCGCCGGCGCATTACGGCGTTGTGCGCGCAGTTCCCGGTGCGGTGCGTAGGTTGGCGCCTTGAGGATAGTCCTTTTTTGTAAGTAGCTTTTCCCTTGTAGTTTTCACAACACATTTTCCTTTTGCGTGCAAATTTTATTCCGCTTTGGAATAAAAAAATTATTTTCATATTGGGATGTTTGTAGTAAAAGGAGTTGTGTTTATGCGACACAATTTTTGGGTTATTCTATTCTTGTTGCTATGTGCAGTTTATGCTCGCGCAACTCTTATCATACATATTCAGTCACCGTGGCGTGACGATCCGTCCAAGGATGGGTATTTTCTGCACATGCTGGGTGGTGCTGGTGGTGGCTACAATCCTAGTTTCGGCGAAACGTCCTCGACCCGCATGGTTGACGAAGGGGATGGATGGTTTAGTTTCACCTGGAGCAAGAATGTCTCGGATTTCCAGAGCTGGGAATCCTTCAACATAGGTATTTATCCGAATACGGCGGACCAGAATTTCAACAACAATAACGGCGTTGCTTGGAAGGTTGCCGGTGACATGAAGATTGCCGATATTTTCGGTACGGATGTGGAAGTTTGGCTTTACACCAACACCACGGACTTGACTTATGAGAAGTCTTTCGTGGCTCCTGGTTCCAAGATGGTGTGGTTCAAGAGTCCGTGGGGAAACAAGGCGCTACCCCAGATGATTTTGGGACAGGATTCTATTCTGATGCGTTTTGCGCAGGATGACGAGTCCCGATGCGGCTGGTTTTATGGTGCGATTTCTCCGAAGGTGATGAAGCGGAATCCGCTGAAGACTGTACATTTTATACGATATAGGGCTCCGTATCTGTCGCTTCCTGCAGAGGGGACGGTGGAATTGGACGGCCTTGATTTACAGGACTCTGTTTTTGTTGACGGTACTGTGGGCGGTGGCCTGGTTCCTGAATTGTCCATGGGTGATGTTGGCGAGTGTTTCGATTCCACTTATGTGCTTCACATTTACCATCCGTGGAGGACGAATTCCACTTTTAGGGATAGTGCAGTCTTCATTGCCATTGGCAATAACATCTTGAATAATCCTGTAGCAACTACGCCGGATGGAAACTATGCTTACTGGTTTCACTATGATTTTGAACCTGCTACGGTAGGTTCCTCGAATTGGGCTTCTTCATCGGCTCATTTCAACATTTACCGTCGCCAGAATGAATGGCCTGCGGTGACGTTCTTCAAGGATGCCGAGCGTCCGTCTGCATCGCAGCTGTTCCCTACGGGTGTTTATGAGACTTGGCTGTATACGAGAACTTCTGGAAGCTATGAGTTTCTGTATGCTCCGCTGGAACCGAAGACGATTCGCCTGCTGAGTCCGTGGGACAATATGACTCCCATGATGATTGTGGATGGGGATTCCATTCCTATGGGATCTATTCCGCGCAATAAGCTGGATGCATCGCAGAGCGATACCTGCGGATGGTACCAGGGGACTGTCTATAGGCATACGGATGGTTGGGATGTCCAGTTCAAGCAGACTATCGGATATGAGTTCTATAGCCTTGAAGGGCTGATGGGAGAAGGTAATGGCTTCGGTACACCCATTTCATTGGATTCCATGATTGCATTGTATGATACCGTTTGGATTTATCCTTTCCCGCTGTCTTCCAGCGCACCGAAATTCAAGGAGGTCTACCCGGAACGTTTGGGGATTTGCCCGACGATGAAAATTTCTGCCATGGTGGTGGACTGGGCCGGTGAAAGCTTTGACCCGAGTATGGACCCGGATTTTGGCGATATTTATGGGGGCAATGACTATACTACCGTGACATACATGGATTCTACAGGGACGCTTGCGACCAACAAGGTCTGCAATGGTCTTGTGAAGGGCATGGTTCAGGATACCCTTGTGAATGGCTTGCCTGCCCGAACGGATTCTCTGCTGTATCCCTGGGGAAAATGCTCCGCCGCCCGTGAGATTGAAAAATGGTTTGTGCCGCAGGTTGTGGCTACGGACAGGAACGGCAAGGAGTACACCAATGCGGTGTGCCGTGATATTGACCTGAAGATGGATGACGAAGGTTTCTGGCTTGCAGATATTACCAACAAGAACGGCTGCGACGCGGAAGAGGATTTTGGTTTCTTCCCCGTAGACGACTTGGAGTACCTGGATTCGGCAAAGACGGTTCGCAATCCGAAGTTTGACTGGGATGTTCGTGCCAACTGCAAGCATAATTTCAGTTTTGCCATGAAGATTTCCGCGCAGTTCAGGTATATCAAGGGGCAGTATTTTGAATTCCGCGGCGACGATGATGTATGGGTATTTATCAACAATAAGCTTGTGGTGGATATTGGCGGATGCCATAATCCGGAGGAAGGTTCCGTCAACCTGGATACGCTTGGCCTTGAGGAAGGCGTGGAATATCCGTTCCATATCTTCTTCTCGGAGCGCAACGCTACGGGTTCCAACTTCAAGATGCGTACCTCCATCAACTTGCAGACGCAGAAGACTTACTTCCCGGTGGAAAAGATGTCCGCTACGGGGTTGATTGAGTATGAGCTGATGCAGCTGCTGATCGATGAATCGCTGAGTTGCGATGTTTCCAGCGTGACGAAGATTGATACGACTTATGCGCAGTCTCTCTTTACGTTGCATGGAGGTAACTTGCCGGCGGATGGAATGCTGTTGGAGCCTGGCCTCAGCTTTGGTGGAATTTTCATCAACGACAACATGGCGGGCTTTACTGTTGACACTAGCGCCATTGTGCGTGCCAGGGCGTTGCCTTCGGGGAACTATGTGCTGGTCTGCTACCTGGCAGCGGACTTGTCGCAGTACCAGATGATTTCCTTTACGGTACCGGAGTACCCCCTGCCGGATATCGCCTTTGTGGATGTGTTCAATCCGACGGATTCCTTTGTGGCCTTTGACCCGGAAGGTTATTCGCTGCGTGGACAGTTGCTTGGCGAGGATGGCGGAAAGAATGACACCTTGCTTGCCCATGTGACCTACCCCGAGGGGACACCCCTTAAGATTGCGGTCCTGTATATAGGCCAGCCATGTGGCGATTGCATTGTTCCCCTGAACTTCGTTACTAAGGATTCGCTGTCATTCTTGAATGTTGACGGTCAGCCGGTAACGTCCATTATGACGGATTCCTCGGGTTTCGCCTACTTTTACGTTGTCGGCGAGGCGGCTATGGAAAATGCCTCGTTCAAGGTGGTTAGCGATTTCGTGAGCAATGAACTGGAGTGGAAGGACATTCACTTTAAGGAGCCTCCGGTACCGTTCGTTATGCGGGCACAGATGTACGATTCCAATGGGGATGGTATTCCTGACAGCCTGGTGATTCCCTTTAGCAAGCCCTTTGAGGATGTGGTGCCCGATACCCTGGCTTGGAATTTCGGGGAGGCGAGTTTCCATACCATCGCGGGTATGGAAAATGTCTGGCCTTTGGTGTTGATGGATTCGCTACTAGTCCTCAGGGAAAGCAAGGGGCTTTTGAAGGAAGTGTTTACGGGCCTTGCTGACGAACCTTATGCGGGATCATTGAAGTATCACTATACTTATATGGACGAGGATTCCGGCGACTCCGTTAAGCTTGCCATGAGCGCGTCTATCGAGGATCGCGTAGGACCGATAATCTTGAGCGCGACTATCGACCCTGTTTCCGAGGATCTTAGCGTATTGACGGTGAACCTGAGCGAGGCTTCCAGCGACAAGAAGGTTGATGCTGCGGCACTTTTTGAACTGTACCGCGATACGGCCTACCTATCTGATTCGCTGTTATTTGCCAATACGGAAACCAATGCCAATGGAAATGTTTTCAGAATTTCCTTTAGGCGTTCCGCGGCAGGGGTGTTGCCCGTACTGGGGGATTCCATCAGGTTGATTCCTGGGGAACTTAAGGATCTTAGCGGTAACGTTGCTCATCTGAATAATCCGAAGGTGCGCATTGATGGCGAACAGAGAACGGAGATTAAAGGGCCCGGCCTGGTGACTCTTGGGAGTGATATCGAGGAGTGGCCTTACAAGGAGCATGTGGTGGCCATCAGAATCCCGTCGAATATGTCAATCCAGGATGTAGTCGACAGTCTCGGCATGCCGGGTATGCTCATGAACTTTAACATTGGGGAATTGGCTACGGGTATCGTTATGAACTTGCCCAGCGGCGCCGACAGGGATTCGGCCCTAGGCACCATCAAGATTGAATGGGAAAATTACTACTTCTCCCATTTAGGAAGTTTTGTGAACAAGGCCAAGGGTACTATCAAATGTAACGACAAGACGGTGTTCTACAATGCTTCCAATCCGGAGAAGTCAAACTGTTACGACAATCCGGGAAATGTATTCTTTGAATGGAATGCCCGCAGCGACAAGGGGCGTCTTGTGGGCACGGGACCATACATCACCAAGATGAAGGTGAAAATCAGGTCCGGAGACAAGGTGGCTGGTGATCGCGACGACACCTATACGCTAGGTATTCGCCGCGGAAAGTAGAATGCAGAAAGGCTCGCGCGATGCGAGCCTTTTATGTATTCTGAGAAGGGCGGTCTGCCACGAACGGGATACGACGGCTATATTAATCCAGAGGGTACTTGTCCTTGGCGGCGTCAAGCTCTGCGGTCTTGAGCTCGTACCGCGTATAGAGTTCGTCGATTTTCTTCTTTACATCGTCCATTTCCTTGGCGATGGCGGTGATGGCGGCGCCGTCTCCGGACTCGGAGGCGGCCACAAGCTTGTCTTCCAGTGCGGAGTTCTGTTCCTCGGCCTTGGCGATGTCCTCCTCGATTTTTGCGATGGCCTTTTCCAGGGGTTTGATGACCTTGGAGCGCTCGGCGATGTAGTCGGCGCGGGCCTTGCGGTCCTCCTTGGCACGAGGGGCGGAACTTGCGGCGGAGCTGGCGCTTGTAGGCTGCGAACCGTCGCCCGTGACGTCGATGTTGGAAACCTTGATGTTGGCGGACTCTGCGCCGCCCGGCTTCTTTTCGCTTTCCCAGCCAACCTTCTCGAGGAAGTCGGCATAGGAACCTTCGAAGATACGGACCTTGCCTCCGTCAAAAACCACGAGGCGGTTTGCGAAGGCGTGGAGCATTTCTTCGTCATGGGTCACCACCATGGCGGTTCCTTCGTAGTCCTCGAGGGCGTCGATGAGACTTTCGATGGATTCCATGTCCAGGTGGTTCGTAGGTTCGTCCAGCAGCAGCATGTTGCACTGGCTGGCGAGAATCTTTCCGAGGAGGACGCGACTGCGCTCACCGCCGCTAAGTACCTTGACCTTTTTCAATGCTGCGTCACCGCTGAACATCATGAGGCCCGCAAGGCCGCGGGCGCGGCTCTTCTGGGAGACCTCCTCGATGGCGGAGGCGATTTCCTCTTCCACGGAGTTGTCCAGGTTCAGGCGGTTGATGTTGGTCTGGCCGAAGTAGTTGATTTGCAAATTGGGATTGTGGCAGATTTCGCCGCCGGTGGGGTTCAGCTCCCGGGCGATCAAGTTCAAAAGGGTTGTCTTTCCGCGACCGTTGGGACCGATGATGGCGATGCGGTCACCCTTGAAGACTTCCATCTCCAAGTCGGTGATCAGCTCGGGACCGTTCTCGTAGCCGAAGCGGAGGCTGTGAATCTGCAGCATGCGCTTGCCGGGGAAGGGAGCCTCGGTAAAGCTGAAGTCCAGGTTGCGCTCGTGGGTGAGGCGTTCGCCGGTGGCGAGCTTTGCCGCTGCCTTGATCTTGGACTGCACCATGCCCGCCTTGGTGGCCTTGTAGCGGAAGCGTTCGATGACTTCTTCCAGCTGGGCCTTCTTGCGGGCCTCGTTTTCCTGGGTGCGCATGGCCACTTCCTCTTCTTCGGCGATGGTGTTGCGGAGCAGTTCCACGGAGCCCCTCACCTTGCGGATCTTGTGGCGGTGAATGCCGATGGTGTGGGTGCACACCTCGTCCATGAAGTGATGGTCATGGGTGATCAGCAGCACTTCGCCCTTCCAGCTGCGCAGAAAGCGGCTGAGCCAGCGCATGGAGACGATGTCCAGGTAGTTGGTGGGTTCGTCCAGCAACAGCATGTCGGGCTCGGAGGCGAGAACCTTTGCCAGGTTCAGGCGAATCTGGAAACCGCCGGAGAGGAGCATGGGATCCTTCTGCATGCTCTCTTCGTCAAAGCCAAGGCCGAAGAGGATGGCCTCCACCTTGTGCTCCTCGATCCAGCCGTCTTCATTGACCTTCAGCACGCTGCAGGCCTCTTCGTGAACCGTGGCGTGGGTGAAGTTGATGTGCTGTTGCAGATAACCTATGGTGTACTTCTTGGGAATGTCGATGGAACCGCCGTCGATGCATTCCTGCCCAAGGATCATCTTGAACAAAGTGGATTTGCCGCAGCCGTTACGGCCTACGAGGCCGACGCGTTCACGGTCACCTACCAAGAAGCTTGCCCCGTCTAAGAGGACCTGCTCGCCAAAAGATTTCGAAATATTCTGTACCTGGATCACGGCGATACAATTTAGAAAAATCGGCAAGGTTGACAGAGGCTGTCGCTACGGTAAAAGTCGCCTGGCTCCGTTACGGTCTCAGCCCGTTTTCCCTGTAGAACTGCATGTCGCCCAGGACCTGGTCCACCCAGTTCTTGGCCAGGGGGGATTGCTGCCAGTTTTCGGGCTTGTCGTTGATGCCGTAGCCAGGGTAGAACGTGGCGATCGCATTTTCGCGGCTGATGCCGACTTGCAGCTGCTTGCTTAGGCGTCTCGCCCCGGCTTCGATTTGCTGAATCCCATCGACTCCATCCAAGAGCAACAGGCCACGGGAATCCCTTGCCCCGCGAAAGTCGAAGTCGAAGTTGGAAACGTGGCGGATGAGCGCCATGAGCAGCGCAGGGTCGACGCTGTTCTGCTTCGCGGCCTCTAGAACGGGCAGGGCGAATAGCTGCTCGATGTCCCAGGGCTGCCCCGTGTAAACAACTTGCAGGGTGTGGGTGTTGCCCTCGCTGCTGATGTCTACGCTGTAGCGATTCCCCAGTTTCTTTCTGAGTAGCTTGTTCAGCAGGATACCCCTATTCTTGAACTGCTTGTAGCCACGCATCTCTATGTTCAGCGTATCGTCAAGACGGGTAAGCACGGGCATGGTGGGCTTGGTGACAATCTCGTTGTAGGCGTTCACAATAAGGGGGAGCACATAGGCAATCTCTGGTTTTGGAGCGCTCAGGCTGCAACTGGTATCTACCCGGATCTTTTGGATGGAGTCCAGCTTGAGAACGGCCTCGGCGGAGTACCTGTGAAAGATTTCGGCAGTGTCGGTTTTCCTTTCCCCGATGGTGGGGTGGGTCTTGTAGGCGATAGCGATTGCCGCGATGATCACGACGAACAGGAGGAGCCAGCGTCTCCATAGGCGGGCACGCCACAGCACCTTTAGCCAGCTGCGTACCTTTGGACTCTTGCCTAGGTACAGGGCAAGAAATGCGAATATCGCGATCCACAGGGCTACGAAAACCATACCTGCAATATATAGAATTCTATCTTTACGGCCATGCTGAATCCCTTAAAGAATATCGTCGTCATTGGAGATAGAATCCTTATAAAGCCGCTGGAGTCCGCAAACAAGACCAGCAGCGGATTGTACCTGCCGCCCAGCGTAAAGGAACACGACTCCGTACACACGGGGCTTGTGGTAAAGGTGGGGCCGGGCTATCCGATTCCCGCGAACCAGGATCCCGATGCGGTATTCCGTGGCGAAAACGCCGAAGGGGTGAACTACGTTCCGCTTCAGGTGAAGGAGGGCGACGAGGCCCTGTACCTGCATGCCAGCGGTCACGAGATCGAGGTGAACGGCGAGCGCTATGTGATCATCTCGCAGAATGCGGTCCTTTTGGTGGTGCGCCCCGAAGTTCCCGATGACGTGTCGGGCCTTGCCAATATGTAATTCCTCGTGAGATTTTGATACTGAAAAGGCGCCGGGCAGAACCCGACGCCTTTTGCCTATAAAGCTTCGTTGCGGCTACCTTGCCTGGGCGAAGAGATCCAGCGTCTGCTTGAGCTTGTTTGCGATGGCGGTGTTTGCGTCGAAGATGGCGCGGACGTCCTTCTGGATCTTGTCAAAGATCTTGACATCGCAGAAGAGGTCCTCGCGGAAGGACTTGTTGGACTGGTACAGGTCGCGAAGGGCGAAGAGATTCTTGGCCTGCTTTTCCAGCTGCACCTGGGTTTCCTTCTTGAGTTCCTCCAGCTTGGCCTTCTTTTGCTGGGCAATCTCCGGGTCGTTTTCGCGAAGAATGTAGCTGGGCATGGTGGCGAAATCCTCGAACTTGCTGGGGGCGGCGCTGTTGTTTCGCTGCATGGAGCTGCGGAGCCCCACGCCCCTGACGGAGGAGTCGATGGAGATGGTGCAGCTGGAGGTGCCGTGATAGTTACAGCGGACGCGGGTCTCGATCTGGCGAAGTTCGTTGAAGGGATTGAAATCCTCGTCGGTTTCGATGTAGCGCAGGGGAACGTACAGCGGGGCGGGTTCGCCCGCGATGGTGATGCGGTACGAAAGGCAGGGCTCGTTGTTGAACATCTTGGTTTCGTACAGGTTGGTGCTGCTGCGCAGCAAGGTGCTTACCCTGCTGTAGATTTCGTCCGCGTTGTAGGGGGTTTCCATGACCTCGGGGATGTTCTTGAACAGGATGGTCTTTACCGCATCGCTAAATCCGTTGACGATGGCGTTGTTGGCGTTGGCCTTGCCCCAGATGGGAGTTCCCAGGAAGAAGGTGTCGGTGAGGCGGGTTTCGGTGCGGCCATTGAAGTAGGCGATGGCCCTTACGATGTTGGTGAGGGCGATCCACTTGCGGATAGGGACGTAGATGTCGTTATTGTCGCAGATTTCCGCCAGCTTGCCGATGATGGCCAGGGTATCCTCGGAGAGGTTCACCTTCTTGATTTCCACGTTCCAGGCCCTGAGTTCGTCAGGCGAAATGGTGAGGCCCATGGGAATGTGAACCTCGTCGGCCTTGCTATGGTCCTGCAGCAAGCTGCAGAGCGCGGCTGGGGACAGGCTTTCGGGGAGGGATGTGGAAAGGATGATGTGGTCCGTGGCCTCGACGCGGCTCAGGGCCACTTCGGGGCGCTGGTCGCTGATAAGGATTAGCGATGCTCCCTCGCGCTCGTGGATTGCCGTGTGGATATTCTCCTTGGTCACGTCGTCCTGGGAATTGAAGTTCTGGAAGATGATCAGGTCGAAGGCGCTCAGCTTGTTTGGGAACACCTGCTGGCGTCGGCCCATCTTGAGGATCTTTGCATTCTTGAAGGCGGCGGCGATTCGGTCCGCTATCAGGGACTTGCCCGATCCGGACCTGCCGAAGATGTACAGGGGCGCGTCCATGACGGTGGCCAGAAAACCCAGCTGGATGCATGTCTCCCTTTCGGGAACTCCATGGTACAGCGCCTGGAGCAATTCAGAAATTCTTTTGGTAAGGGTCATTTCCCGTCCTCTCTAGTTCGGGGAAAATATAACAACTGGGCAATGCCGAGGTTTTCGATGAATACAAAACACTTACAAAATAAGTGCGATTACCCAAGGGCCTGTTCTATGATTTTTGAACACGCCTCGGAGACGGTGCAGCTCTGCCTGGCGACGAATACCCGGGAGTCCTTCTCCTGGATGTCGGTCAGGCGGCAGGCGTCCTTGCCGCTGATGATGATGGGGGTGCTGTAAATCTTCAGCATCAGCTCCATCTTGTGGGCAAAGTAGCGGTAATGGTCCTTGAAGACTATGGACCTGCGTATAGAAATGCCGTAGTTCCGGATGTCGTCTATGAACCGCCTGGGATCACCCAGTCCGCACAGGATTATCGCCTTGCTGTTCCTGGGCAGCACCTGTCCGCCGTCGTTGGTGATGGACGTTATGGTAAAGGAAACGTCCGGGCTTTCTCCCGAGCACTGCAGCGGAATCGTCCTGGACAGCCCCGTTGCGAGGTGGTCCTTGGCGAGGCTACGATTCTTTCCCGCAGGCCACAGGTCGCGGATTTTTTTCGGAGGGGGTTCCCATTGCAGCGCAAACGTGATGTCCACCGGCAGTCGGCTGTCCTCGAAGCCGTCGTCGCAGATGATGTAGTCGAACTGGCTGTCCAGCTGGAGGGTCGAACGGTAACGGTTCCTTGTACCGACGACGGCAATATGCGGCTGGTCGAGGAATTCCCTTCGCAGCATGGCGATTTCGTCATAGGCGTACTGGTGGCAGAGGATGGCGATGCGCGGCCTTGCCGCCTGCGGTGAATTTTTCGCGGGGCGCCGGGAAATGTAGCTGGCAAGCCAGATGCAGAAGGGCGTTTTGCCCGCGCCGCCTGCGCGGTGGCTGCCGACGATGATAAGTTTCGCGTGCTGCAGAGGTTTGCCTGGACGCAAAAAGAACCTGTGGTGCAGCAAGTAGGCCACTCTATAACAAATGGCTGCGGGCAAGTAAAAAAGGTTTCCGAAGCCTTGCACCTGGAGCCCCGCCCCCATTACAGGCAGTGACGCTTTTGCTGCAGGAACAGGTCGGCAAGGACCAGGGCGGCCATGCTTTCCACGATCACCGGGGCGCGTACGGCGACGCAGGGGTCGTGACGACCCTTGGCGGCGAGAGTTCCGTTTTCGCCGCCGCGGCCTGCGGTATTCTGTTCCTGGGAAATGGTGGCGGTGGGCTTGAAGGCCATCTTGCAGTAGATGGGCTCGCCGTTACTGATGCCGCCCAGGCTACCACCGGCGTTGTTGGTCCGGGTGCGGTAGCGGTTGCCGTCGTAGTAGAGCTCGTCGTTGTGCTCGCTGCCGTGCATGCGGGCGCAGGCGAAGCCGCTGCCGATTTCGAAGCCCTTGCAGGCGGGGATGCTGAGCATGGCCTGGGCGAGAAGGGCGTCCAGGCGGTCGAATACCGGCTCGCCGAGAGCTACCGGCGGATTCTTCACCAGAAGGCATACGGTGCCTCCGATGCTGTCGCCGTTGTTCTTGGCGTCCATGACGGCCTCTTCCATCTTGGCGCTGGCCGCTGCGTCGGGGCAGCGTACTGCGGAGGCCTCGATCTGGTCTAAAGTCAGGGTGTTCAGGTCCAGGGGGCCGCAGTCCACGTTGCCGATGGAGTTCACCCAGGCCATGATCTCGGTGCCTGCCACCTTGGCAAGCAGTTTCTTGGCCACGGCGCCGGCGGCCACGCGACCGATGGTCTCGCGGGCGGAGCTTCGACCGCCGCCACGGTAGTCCCTAAAGCCGTACTTCATGTCGTAGCACAGGTCGGCGTGGCCCGGGCGGTACCACTTCTGGATTTCGGCGTAGTCGTGGCTGCGCTGGTCCTCGTTGAATACCGCAAAGGAGATGGGGGTGCCGGTGGTTTTCCCCTCGAAGACGCCGGAGAGTATCCTGACCTGGTCCTTTTCGTTACGGGCGGTGGTCATCTTGCCCTGGCCGGGGCGCCTGCGGTCCAGCTCGGCCTGGATGTCGGATTCGCAGATTTCGAGGCCCGCGGGGCATCCGTCCAGGGTGGAACCGACAGCGGGACCATGGGACTCACCCCAGGTCGTAACAGAGAAAATTTTACCAAAAGTGCTAGACATGCTAAAAAATATAGATAATTCAACAATTTTTCTAAGAAAATATCAGATAAGGACTTACCATACGGGAAAAGTTTACTATCTTTTACATTGGAATTAGGAGATTCTAGTGCAAAGATTTGGTTTCATTATAACTCTTTTGATGCTGTTGCTGTCCTTGGAAGTCAGCGCACAGCGTTATAATGACTTTGCCGGAATCCCCTTTGGAGCCTCCCGCGAGACCGTCATCGAAGAAGTGATGAAGCTGGGTTACGAACCCTACGGCCAGAGCGGTGAAGGTGAACGCGTCGTCATTCCCGTCTTCATGTTCGGTGAACTCCCGGTCCAGGTGGACTTCATGTTCAACAAGAACGACAAGTTCTACTCCTTCGAAATTCGTACGGGCCGCGTTGAACGCGCACGCCTCAGCAAGTCCTTCGAGGCTGCCGCCTACATGTCCGAGCAATTTACCTTGAAGTATGGCAAGCCTTCCGGCAGCCCCGCCATCAACGAGATGTCCAGCCTTAAGGAAAATATCCTGAACTTCTATCAGCAGTGGTATTCCGTGAAGACGTTGAACGTCTATACGGCCCTGGTACAGAAGGATGGCCGCTACTTCTCCGTAGGTTCCGTAACGCACCGCACCTTGGCTACCGAAAAGTCCTCCAGGAGTGCCAAGGCGACAGAGAAGGCAGCCGTCGGCAAGCCGGTTTTCTAGTTCGTAAAATTCAAGAGATTTAAAAAAAGGCCCGGTTGAACCGGACCTTTTTTAGTTTCCGAGGCGTTTGCCGCCGAGCGTTTTTGCCGCGGGTGACTAACCCTTGAACTTGTCCAGGGCCTCGTTGGGGCCGATGACGAAGAGTACGTCGTTCTCCTTGAGGGGGTAGTCGGCGATGTTACCGATCTTGGGAGTGGGTTCCAGGGGGTCGCGAATGGCGATAATCTGGATGCCGTACCTGTGGGTAAGGTTCAGTTCCTTAAGGGTCTTGCCCCAGAAGCTCTCGGGGCATGCCAGTTCCACGATGGAGAAGCCTTCCATGAAGGGTAGGTAGTCCAGCATGTTGGGGCGGTTGAGGCGCTCGGCCAGGGAGATGGCCATGTCGCGTTCCGGATGGAAGATGTCGGCGACGCCCAGCTTTTCCAGGATGGTGGTGTGGGCGGGGCTACTGGATTTTGCGATGATGTGCTTTACGCCAAGTTCCTTGAGGTTCAGGACGGTGAGCAGCGATGCCTGCAGGTCTTCGCCGATACAGCAGATGACGCTGTCCACCTTGGCAAGGGGGAGCGACTGGAGCTGCTTTCGACGGGTGCCGTCGGCAACCACGGCCTGGGCCACCTGGTTGGATATGTCCTGGATCTTTTCGGGGCTGGGGTCCACAACCATCACGTCGTGACCAAGTGCGGTCAGGTGGCGGGCGAGGAAGTAACCCGTGTTGCCAAGTCCGATAACTACGAATTGTTTAGAAGCCATGGCCGAAAAATAGAAAAAAGCGGGGCCCAGGTAGGAAGGCTAGAACCTGGAGACCTTGGCTTTGTTGGCTTCGTCCTTGACGCAGCGTACCGAGAAGGCCATGTCCTTGTAGAAGCGAGTCTTGGACCACTGGCCACCCAGGTGGTTGTACTTGTAGAAGGTCCAGTATTCGGCGTAATCCTTGTAGTCCTCGTCTTCTTCGGATGTCCAGAAGTTGGCGGTCTGGTTCAGGTCGTAGAAGTCCCCGTTGAACTTGCGGAACCCTGCGAAGATGACGGAATTTTCGAATTCCGAGGAAGCCCGTGTAGTCAAAAGCTCGAATTCGTCGTGGGTGGGCAGTCGCCAGCCTTCGGGGCAGACGGCGTTTGCCTCCTTCCAGGTGTAGAGGCGGCCGAACTTGAGGCAGTTCTTGTTGTCGTTGTTGTAGCAGACGCCGCTACGGGAGCGGGTGTTCATGTTCTCGGCCATCCAGGTGACGCCCGCGACGGTTATGGTGCTGTACTGGGGGGCGCTGGACTCGTCCTGTTGTTTCGTCTGTTCCTGCAGGTCTCGCTTGGCCCGTTCCTCTTTCTGGACCTGGATTTCCTCTGGGGTGGGGCCGAAGGGGCTCTGGTCCCACTTGGAGGCGAGGGCGATAAAGGCGAGGCTTAAGGTGATGAACAAGGCCTTGGAGAACATGCTAGCCGACCATGATGTCTTCTTCGGCGTACCACATGCCGTCTTCCTGTTTCTTTGCCACGGCGGAAATCAGGAACAGGGGGCCCATGCGGCCTACGAACATGACGGTGAAGACCACGATCTTGCCGGGGATGGAGAGTTCCGGGGTGAGGCCCATGGAAAGTCCGCAGGTGCTGTAGGCGCTGACCACCTCGAAGAATACCTTGAGGAAGGAGCCTTGGGCGTTGGATGTTCCCAGAGCCTCGGTCTGGAGCAGGATCAGGGTGGCGACCACGATGACGGCGATGGCCACGACGAAGATTCGGATGGCCTTGTCCACGGTGGTTTCGGGGATGGTGCGGCCAAGGATCTGGGTCTTCTTGCGACCCAGCAGGCGGTTGAATCCCAGAAGGACGATCACCGCGGTGGTGGTTGTCTTGATACCGCCTCCGCAGGAACCGGGGTTTGCACCGATGAGCATGATGATGACGAAGAAGAACAGGGAGCCTACGCTGAGGGCGGGAACGTCAATGGAGTTGAGGCCTGCGGTGCGGCTGGTAAGGGCCATGAAGGCGCTGGTCTCCAGCTTCTGCAGGAATCCCAGGTCGGCGTAGACGTTGTTCCATTCGCTAAAGGTGAAGAAGCAGATGCTGGCAAGGACGATAATCAGCGTAAAGCCGATGGCGATACGGGTATGCAGGGAAATCTTGCGCAGGGCCTTGAGCTTGAAGTGGAACATGTAGCGGACTTCGGTGATGGCCAGAAAGCCAAACCCGCCCGCCAGGGCCAGGACGCAGGTGGTGAGGTTCACCAGCGGATTCAGCTGGAACTGCACCAGGGAATCGGGGAACAGGGTGAATCCTACGTTGCAGAAGGAGCTGATGGCCTGAAAAATGCTGCAGAAGATGCGGTCGTAGAGGCCCAGGTGACTGAACTGGGTAAAGTACATGACCGCGCCGATGGCTTCGAGGATAAAGGTGAAGGGTAGCACCGCCTTGAGGATGCGGGAGGCGTCTACGTTGCCTTCCTGCGTATAGTTCGCCAGGAGTGCGGACTGGTGGTTGAATCCCGGGTGCATGCCGGCAAGCAGGATGATCACCGTAGAGATGGTCATGATACCAAGACCGCCGCTTTGCATGAGGAGCACCAGCACCCAGTTGCCGAAGGGAGTGAAGCTGCTGCTGATGTCGATGGTACTGAGACCCGTAACGCAGACTGCGGAGCCTGCCGTAAAGAAGGCGTCCAGAACGCCTATGGGCTGCCTCTGGGCAAAGGGCAGCGATAGCAGCAGGGCTCCCAGGGAAATCAGCGCCAGGTAGCCTGACACGATCATCAGAATGGGGTTGCCCTGTTTCTTCGTCTTTCTTTCGCCGACGTCGTCGTTGTCATAGTCGAACGCCTGGTATCTGGATTTTAGCATAGCCATGGGGGTAAATTTAGTAAAAATGGATGATTTCTGTTGGTCTTGCCGTGCTCCCCCCCTTTTTCTAATTTTGGCGCCGTTATGAAGAATTTGCGTGCCATTTTGATGCCGATTGCCATTATTTTGGGCATTTTGCTTCCCCAGTGTCATGTTCTTTCCCCAATGATGCCCTTCCTGATCGGCACCATGATGTTCCTGACCTTTATCGGGAAGGTCCCGCCCCAGGAACATGGCCTTACCCTTAAAATTGAAGTTCGCGCCCAGATAGCAAGTTTTCTGCTGATGGGAATCCTGTGGGGCGCGGTGGAAATTTTCGGCCTGCCCCGCGAAGTGCTTTTGGGTGGCGCCATCATCTGCCTTTGCCCTCCGGCCAATGCGGCCCCTGCCATGGCCAAGATGCTGGGCGGAAACCCGGTACTTGCCCTGAAGATTTTCCTGGTGGGTAACGTGGCAGCCTGTGTTACCATTCCCCTGATTTACGGCTATATGACAGGCTCCGAGGCGGGCTTCGGTGAAATCGCCCTGAGAATCTTCAATTCCATGCAGCCCATTATCTCTATCCCCCTGGCATTGGCCTTGGGCATTCGCGCCTTCTACCCCGAAGTTGCGGATAGGATGTCCAAGTTCTCCAAGTACACCATGTTCGTGTGGACCTTCAGCGTGTTCGTGATTCTTGCAAAGGCAAGCTTCGACATTCGCCAGATGGGCTTTGCGGACCTGTGGAACAGCGGCATGCTCCCCATGTTGGCGGTGGTTGCCCTGGTCCTTTGTGTGGCCCAGTTCCTGTTGGGATGGTTCTGCGACAAGAAGCACCCCATCGAAAGTTCCCAGAGCATGGGCCAGAAGAATACCACCCTGGTGATCTGGATTGCGAGCCTTTATGCGGGGCCTCTTGCGGCTCTGGCGCCGACCTGCTATGTTGTATGGCAGAACCTGTTCCTCAGCGCCATGAGCGCCAAGGTGAAGCCGCAGAAGTAAAACCTAGAATTCCCGGCTGAGCCTACGGTAGTTGGCCTTGACCTTTTTGACGTAGTCATAGGTTTCGTAGCTCATGAAAATGAGTCGACCCAAGTCGAAATACTTGAAGGTGCGATAAATTTCTGCCTGCTTGTAGCCGCCGTTATAGTGGGCTAGCATCAGGTTGAAGTCGTCCTTGTATTCACTGCGGAGCATGGACAGGTACTTCACGCCGATTTGAATGTTGTCCCGGGGATTTGTCAGGTTGTAGCTTTCGAGCTTGAGCTTACGGGCGATTCCCCTGCCTGTGGCGGGCATGATCTGCATTAGGCCCAGGGCGCCTACGCGACTTTTGGCGGTGGCGCTGAACTTGCTCTCCTGACCGATGAGGGCCGCCACCAGCTTGTCGTCAACATCGAATTGCTGAGAATAGCTCTCTATGAGCGAAACGATGTTGTCGATTTCCTCGGAGCTTAGCTTCTTGTTCGTGTCGGCGATGAAACGGCGGATCTTTTCGGGGGAATCCTTCTTGTCGAAGAACGCGAGGACGACCTTGCTGTTGGCTGTCTGGTCAAGATAGTCCTCCACCGCGGGGAGAACGCCCCCGCACAAAAAGAGAACGGCGAATATGACCAGGAGGAATTTCTTCACCGTGAGAATATAACAAAGAGTTGCTGAAAATTTTGTACAGATTTGCTGCGAAGAACGATATTCCCCAAGAAGGGATTGTATTCCCTTGATAGAGGAGTATTTATGCTAGGAGCTGTTGCGGGCGATATGATCGGCGCCCCCTATGAATTCAATGACTGCAATTACAAGTTTACGGATTTTCCGCTGTTTTCCAGGCGGTCCGGGTACACCGATGATAGCGTGATGACCGCCGCCGTGGCACAGGCCATGATGGACGGATACGGCGACGAGGCCAAGACGGAAAACCTGGTTGTGAAGCGTATGCAGGAATTCGGCCAGAAGTTTCCTTATGCTGGCTATGGCGGGCATTTTGGATTTTGGTTGAACGAGAAGAACCCGCAGCCATCTTCCTTGCCCGTAGCGGCAAGTCCAAGGAGGAAATCTGTGACTATGTGGAAAAGACCTTTGGCCATCCGCTGAGTCAAATGACATGCGATAAGATTCGCCCCACCTACGGCATGGACGAGTCCTGCCAAGGGTCCGTGCCCCAGGCGTTTTGCGCCTTTCGCGAAGGAAGGGACTTTGAGGACGTGGTGCGTCTGGCCGTCTCTCTCGGAGGAGACAGCGACACCATCGCGGCGATTGCCGGCTCCATGGCCGAGGCCATGTACGGAATTCCCGAAAACATCGCCCAGGAGGTAGTGGATCGGATGCCGGAGGAACTCTTGGACGTACTTGTCCGCTTTCAGAAATTTATGGGAAGGAAAAAGTCCGGGTAATTTTACCAGGCGTTATAAAAATAAACCCCGCGAAAAAATCGCGGGGCTTTCAAAGGTTTGGCATCACCTACGGCGAAACACTCGAAGCTACTCTTTCAAAAAAGATAGCAGTGCCTTCGGAATCCGTTTTTCCCACCTTTTTAAGCTTTGATCGTGGTCAAGCCATGTCAGGGAGCCGTGGGCCTAAACTGTACCATAAGAGCGACGAGCTTTTATTATAATGTTAGATCGGGCGTTGATCCGTGGGATGCCTGGACTTAATATACTTAAGAAAACGTGGAAAAGCCAAAAAAAAGAAAAATACTTTTTTGTTGCAGAGGAACTACTGTGTCGTTTGTTTAAAAAAGTTGTTTTTTTTTGCGGCAAGTTGGCAAATTAGGGCTTTTCGCCGTTGTTGCAATTTCCGTCCTCGCCATCGAGGCCGGGAACGGCGAGAAAATTGGCGCAGTATTCGGCCACCTGTTCGCGGAGGCGGTTGCCGCGAACCTTGCCCAGGAGTATTTCGATGTCCTCCAGGGGGGCGGCCATGAAGGCGTCGGCACTCTTGTACTTGGAGAGGATCTTGATGCGGGTCTCGTGACCTACACCCGGCTGCTTGAGCCACTCCACTTCCAGGTCCTTCTTGCGCTTGCTGCGCTGGTAGGTGATGGCGAATCGGTGGGCCTCGTCTCGGGCGTTCTGCAAAAGCTTGAGAGCGGGGTTCGTGCGGTGCAGCACGATGCTCTTGCGATCGTCGGGGAAGACGATCTCTTCGAGGCGCTTGGCAAGGCCGATGAGAGGCAGGTCCTTGTCATGGCCCAGTTCCTTGAGGATTTGCATGGTGGCGTCCACCTGGCCCTTGCCGCCGTCGCATACCCACAGGTCGGGCATGGGCGTCCCCTCTTCCTCGAGGCGGCGGATACGGCGGGTCATGACCTCGCGCATGCTGGCGAAGTCGTCGACACCCTCCACGGTCTTGATGATGAACTTGCGGTAGTTGGACTTGTCGGGCTTGCCGTTCTTGAAGGCCACGAGGCTGGCCACGGTATTGGTACCGCTCAGATGGGAAATGTCCACGCACTCGATTCTGAAGGGGGTCTTTTTCAATCCCAGGACTTTTTGCAGCTCGAAAACGCTCTGGTCGATCTCGCTGTACTTCTGCACCTCGGCGCGCATCTCTACGAGAATCATGTCGGCGTTGGCGCTGGCCAGTCGCAAAAAGCCGAGCTTCTCGCCGCGCTGGGGATTGTTGAAGAAAACCTTGCGGCGAGCCCTTTCGCTCAGGGCGGCCATAAGCAGGTCCTTGTCCTCGGGGAGCGGTATGTCCGTTGCGATTTCCGATGGAATCATGGGGACGTCCATGTACCAGGAGAGGATCATCTGCCTAAAGATTTCGGTGGCGTCGTCTTCCAGGGCACATTCCAGCCGATAGTGCCTGCGACCGGTAAGGACCCCTGCGCGGTACTCCAGGATGACCGCTGCTGCCATGGATCCGTTCTGCTTTACGGTGAGGATGTCCAGGGAGAGGTTGGGGTCGCTGGTGTCGGTCTTGGCGTGGGTTCCGGTGGATTGCAGCGCCTGGATGGCGTCTCGCTTTTTCATGGCCAGCTCAAAGTCCAGGTTTGCGCTGGCCTCTTCCATTTCGCGCTGCCAGGTGGCGATGAGGTCGTCGCGCTTGCCCTCCAGCAGGAGGCGAGCCTGCATCACGTTCTTGTAGTAGTCTTCGCGAGAAATGAGCCCTGCGCAGGGGGCGGAACACCTGCCGATATGGTAGTTGAGGCAGGGTCGCTGGGGTCTTGGCGCAGGCAGGTTCATGGTGCATTCGCGAATCTGGAAAAGTCTTGCCGCCAGGTCTATTAGCTTGTCTGTAGTACGGGTGCCCATGTAGGGGCCGTAGTACTGGCAGCTGTCCTTCTTGACGGAACGGGTTACGTACAGGCGCGGAAAGGGCTCCCGTACGGAAAAGGCCAGGTAGGGAAAGTGCTTGTCGTCCTTCAGGAGCACGTTGTACTTTGGCGTGTGCTTTCGGATGAGGTTCGCTTCCAGGATCAGCGCCTCTTCCTCGGTCTCGGTGATGATCCATTCGATGTCGCGGATGTAGGGCAGCATCAGGGTGGCGGCGCGGTGCCCCGTGTGGTCGCTTCCGTCAAAGTAGCTGCGGACGCGGTTCTTTAGAACCTTGGCCTTGCCGATGTAGATGATCTTGCCGTGGGCGTTTTTCATTATGTATACGCCTGGGCGATCGGGCAACTCGGAGAGCCTGCGCTGGATATGTTCGTTGACGGAAATCATTACGGGGGAATTTAAAAAATTCCAAATCAACGGTAAAGTTCAACGATCCCAGTTTCCACAAAAACAAATTTTTAATTATTTTATGTAGGTAAAGTTTTCAAGGAATTTCAATTTTACGGAGCAAAGATGAATTTTGAAAATGTGAATGTTCTTTCCCAGAAGATCGAAGGGGTCCTGGGAACAGTCCGCACCCTTAAGGAAGAAAACGCAAAGCTGAAACAGCAACTGGCCGCCTCCCAGGCAACACTCCAGGACAAGGCCCTGCTTCTGGATTCCGCCACGGCAAAGCTTGCCGACTGCAAGGCTGCCTTGGATGCACGTGCCAACCAGGTTGCAGCCCAGGACGAGGTCCTCGCCGCAAGGCAGCAGGAAATCGCTTCCCTTAACGGACAGCTTGGCGAAAAGGATTCCGCCATCGCCGCCCTGAACGCGCAGCTTGCGGACAAGGCAAGCGCCGTTGCCGCCAAGGATGCCGAAGCCGCCGGCCTCACCCAGAAGATGGTCGCTCTCAATACCCAGGTAAACGATAAGCTGGTTTCTATCGCCAACCTCACCGAGCAGCTTGCCGCCAAGGATGCGGAACTTGCCGCCAGGGCCGACGAAATCGCCGCCAAGGAAGCTGAGCTTGCCGAGAAGAATTCCGAAATCGACAACCTCAACGCCCAGCTCCAGGCCCAGGCCGACGAAATCGCCGAGGCCCAGGAAAAGTTCCAGCAGCTGGTGGCAACCATCGAGAACGAACTGGGTACCGACCTGCCCATTGAACAGGACGTGGTCGACCAGGAACCGACCGAATCCGAATTGACCATGAACATGGACGAGGAACCGGTGGAAGAGGCCCCCGCCGAAGAGGAACTCCCCACTATCGAGGTTCACGGCGCTTCCGAGAAGGAAGAGAAGAACGAGGACAACGACCTGTTCTCTGCGGGCAATGGAGGCTCGCAAACAAATTTTTTTATGTAAATCGCCTCTTGGACGATGATCCATTTGGCGTAGGAATGAAGTAATGGCTGAAATTGAACCTCTCAGATCGGTAAGCGTAGTAGTCGCTCAGGAAAGTATCCAGATCCGCACGGACCTACCCGAGGCGGAACTGAAGGAAATCGGTGATTTCATAGACCGTCGTTTTGATCGCTCGTCCAAGTTCCAGATGGACAATCGCAAGCGATTGGCGTTGCTGGCTGTTGAACTTACCTCTGAGATTTTCGAATTGCGTAAGCAGCTTCGCCGTGCCAAGGTCTATTACGATACCATGGAGCAGGATATCAAAAACTTGACCCTTCTTTTGGACGAAGGCCTGGAACACGGCAAGGTAGACGTTTGAGTCTGCCGCCCTTGCGCAGTTTCAGCGTAAATCCCAGTAAATGGAAAACCTCGGCGTACTGCCGAGGTTTTTGCATTTCCTTGGAGAACTTCGACTATTGGTCTTCGACGCAGCGGACATTGTAGCCGCGGTCGGCAGTGGAGCCGGTCTGGAATTCGTGGGGGCTGTCGCCGCTATAGTTCTTTACGCGGAAGGAGCTATATTCGCCGTTGGTCTGAATCCAGATGTACCCCTGTTCGTCGTCCAGGCCGTAGTCCGTAGCGACACCGTCGGCAACCTTGAATCGTCCACCGATCTGCCACCATTCGTGCTCGACTTCAGCGTCGGCAGCTTCGACTTCCTCGTAGGTGGGGAGTCTCCAACCATCGGGGCAAGCCTTGGTTGCTGCGCTGTAGACGTAGAATCTACCGTAAGTGGCGCACATGTCCTTGCCGCCCTCGGTGGAGCAGAAACTGCCGGTCTTGGTGGCGAAGTTCAGGTTTTCGGCCATCCAGTGCTTGCCGCCTACGCGAACCAGGGAATAGGTCTTGCCGTCGCGCTGGTCGATCATCTGGTTTTCAGTGACCATGGGCGGCGTCGGCTGGGAAGAGGACATGTTGATTTCGATGGTCAGGGAAGATGAACTTCCCGGAGCCGTAGAAGAGGAGGACTTCCATTCCTTTTCGCACTGCTCGGTCCAGCAGAAAGCTTCGGCGCTGCTGTAGTACGGGTTCTCGTACTTGCTGTCCGAGGAAATCACGACCTGCTGGTGCACCGTTACTGTGTCGGCACCTACGGCGGGCTTTGTGCTGCTGGAGGTAGGCTTGGAGCCGCCTTCAGAGGACGAGGCAGGCACTCCACCTGCTCCGCTAGAAGAACTTACTTCGGACTGTTCGTCGTCATCGGGCTGCGCTATGGAGCTGGAATCGGAGGAACATGCCCAAAACATAGACACCACACCCATAAATCCCAATAATGTAGTGATCTTTTTCATGTTCCCAAATATAGTTTACAATTCTTCACCTTACTAGCAAAAAGTTTTTTACTATCTTTTAAATCACTATGACGAACGTTGAAATTTTCGACACTACCTTTGCCATGACCATCCTGGTTGTCCTGGCCCTTTGCGTCCCCACCATTTTGCTCCTTGCCAACTGGTTCCTCCACCCGGGCAAGCTCAAGGATACCGCCATCAAGGGAACCTCCTACGAATGCGGTATTGCACACGTTTCTGGCACCTCCAACGAACGCTACCCGGTAAAGTATTACATGGTGGCCATGCTGTTCTTGGTGTTCGACCTGGAAGTGGCCTTCCTCTACCCCTGGTCCATCCAGTTCCTGGCTGGCGGTTGGGAACTCCTCTTCGTTCTTCTCGGCTTCCTCGTGATTCTCGAAGCGGGCTACTGCTACCTGATGAAGAAGGGTGTGCTGAACTGGACCAAGGTCCAGGATTAAAATTCAGGACTAGGATTTAAAAATATTCTATCTCAAATGGTAAGCGTGGGTCCTCGGACCCGCGCTTATTTCGTTTGAGTCTATTCTCGCTAGAATGCTTCGCGGATGTACACGGTGATTCCCAGCTTCTTGAAGTCTACCCAGGCGAATTCGCCGCGGGCGTACAGACGTTCGCTGAGGTTTAACGCCAGCTGGCCGCCGAAACCCACTGCCTGGTGCCACTTGTTCCGCCAGAGTTCGCTGAAGTGATCGCCTACTTTGCCGCCCTCGTAGAAGATGTCGCCGGCCAGGCGCCAGATCAGGAACTTGCGTAGCTCGGCCTGCACGATCAGGGACTGCCTGTCGCTAAAGAAGAGGCTCTCCACGCCGCGGAACCTCTTGATGCCGTCGGGGCCCGAGAGCATGTCGAAGGGGACGTCGCCGCTAGCGCGTTGCCAAAGGACTGCCGTCGCCATGGAAATATTCCAGAAGGGCAGTTCCGTAAATCCGCGGGCGTCGAACATCTCGGTATCGAAGGTGTAGTCCCCCAGCTTGTCGCTGTAGAACATCTGCTGCCACTGCACCAGGAAGCCGTGCCTGCTCCAGTTGGTGTTGTCGCGTGTGTCGAAGGCCACCAGGTAGCCCGCGCCGTTACGCCAGCCGGAGTGGGAGTCCGGCACGTCCACGTCGCCGTCGTCATCAAAGCTGATGTCGGTGTTCTCGATGTGCAGCTCCACGCCGTACTTGAACTGCCTGGGGACGCCCAGGTTGGATTCCACCTCTGCGCCGAAGTAGACCTTTTCGCGGTCGAATCCCACGTACCTGTCGAAGTCGGGATCGTTGCCGCCGCCGAAGTAGCTTGCCACCCAGTTCTGGTAGCGCAGGTCCAGCCAGCCGCTAATTTGGTCGTGATACAGGTAGAAGTAGGGAACCAGGAGAAACTGGAACTGGCCGCGGGTGGAACCGTAGGCGGTGATGTCGATCTCCGGGACCTTGCCCCCCTTTTCGCTGGGCTTGAAGAAGAGAAGCGCCATGGCGCCGTACTGCAACTGGGTCTCCTCGGAGTAGCCCAGTACCGGTAACGCGGAAAAGCGCTGGAAGTGCTCCACGGTGTCGGTGACAACGCTGGGATCGCTGGCTATGCCGGGCTTGGAATCTGCGGCGGTGAGCGCAACCTCACCTTCTGCGGCAAGTACCGCTTGGGCTACGATCTGGGCTACGAAAAGGCCTGTGGCAAGTTTCTTCAAAAGTCTCATCGACTAGAAATATAATATCTGAATCTGTAAAAAGAAAAATCCGCAACCTTTGGGCTGCGGATTAAATCTTAAAGCGAGCTGCCTTTAATGTGGAGGATTACTTCGTCCGCCTGTAGCTTACGTAGGCGAAGCGCTTGCTGTCCGGGGACCAGGAATTCACGTTGATGGTTCCCTGGCCGCCGAAGAGCTTGATGATGGTCTTCGGCTTGCTGCAGCTGCCGTCGGCAAGCACGTCCATGAGGCGCACTTCCACATTCTTGTTGGGGACGTGTTCGCCCGGGCGCACGTCGTCCTCGTGGTAGCAGACCATGACCACCTTCTTCAAGTCCGGGGAGATATGGGGGAACCAGGTGTTCCAATGGGGGTCGTCGGTCATCTGGGTCTGCTCGCTTCCGTCGGCCTTCATGCGCCATGCCTGCATGCGGCCCGTGCGAACGGAGTTGAACCAGATGTATTCGCCGGCTACATCGTATTCGGGGCCGTCGTTTAGGCCCCTGGCCGTTGTCAGCTGGGTTTCGTTGCCGCCGGCGGCAGGGATGGTGTAGATGTCGTATTCACCGTTGCGCTCGGCGCAGTAGGCCAAGGTCTTGCCGTCCGGGGTGATGCCGTGGAGGTAGCTGGGAGCAAGGGGTGTCACCAGGACTGGGGCGCGACCGTCGAAGAAAATCTTGTAGATGCGGGAAAGGCCGTCGTCCCTGGTGTGGTGGCTTACGTAGAGGCCGCTGCCGTCCGGGTCCAGCACATGGTCGTTGTTGCAGTTGTCCACGTAGTAGGAGGGAACCTCGGTGATGTTGCCCGCGGTCGGGTTGCCTGCGTCGTCGCGAACCAGGTCGAGCTTGTAGATGCGGCCGTTGCAGTTGTAGGTGAGGAACTTTCCGTCGGCGCTCCAGTTGGGAGCCTCGATCACCTGGTCGAATTCCTTGAGCAGCCTGGATTCTCCGGTTTCGATATCGTAGACTTGCAGGTAGGAGATGTCGCCGCTACGGTCCCAGGTGTCGCCCGGTGAAATTTCGAAGGGGTAGCTTACGCCGAAGTTTGAACGCAGCCCGTCCATCAGGTCCATCATTTCAAACGTCTTGGCGTGGGGCATCTCGGGGCATTCCCATACGGTGCGGATCGTGCCGCAGGGGTCCGTAATCTTTTGCGGTCCGCGGAGGAGCGCCTCGCGGCAGGCGAGGACTTCGTACTCGTAGCAGTTCACCAGGCGTTCGGGATTTATGCTCTCGACGAGGGCGCCGTTCTTGTCGAAGACTTCCAGCTTCACCATGTCGTTCAAGTTTTCGACGCGGATGAAGCCAAGTGTACCGTTGATGGTTCCCTCGTTGTGCCAGGCCGCCGTCATGGAGGTCTTGAGCATGGCCCTCTGGCCGTTTTTGTAGGTGATGTTGATCCAGTCGCTGGCGTCCACGCCAGTTTCGTATTTGACGCACTTGGTGTCAAGCTTTGCGATGCCGCCTCCGCAGCAGTTCCTGCAGCTCCAGGAGTCGCCCAGGAACAGGTCCGCAAAGGTGAGGCTGTAGATGCCAAGATCCAGGAGGGCGCCGCCAGCCAAGGCGGGGTCCACCAGGCGCTGTACATGGGTCAAAGGCTGTGAGAAGTCCGCCTCGATGCTTTCCACGGAACCGATGCGGCCTGCGGCGATCCATTCGCGAAGAGTCCTAACCGCCGGCAGGAAACGCGTCCACATGGCTTCCACGAGAAGGGTACCCTTTTCCTGGGCCAGGGCAATCAGGGCGCTTGTCTGCTTGGCGTTGGCGCAGAAGGCCTTCTCTACCAGCAGGTTTCTGCCCTGCTCGATGCACATTCTAGCTTGTTCGTAATGGTGGGAATGCGGGGTGGCGATATAGATCAGATCCACTTCGGAATCCTTGGCCAGTTCCTCGTAGCTGCCGTAGGCCTTTGCAAAGCCGTAATCCTTGGCGAACTTTTCCGCCTTGGCCTGGTCGCGAGAGGCGATTGCGTAGGCTTCCACCTCGTAACCCTGTTTTTCCAAACCCTTAACGGCCTCCGCCATCTTTGTGGCGATGTAGCCGCTGCCTAAAATACCCAGCTTCATTTTGTTATTCATGGTAGTGAATATATGTAAATGAGCGGTATTTGGAATATAAAATCTGCAAACCCTTTGATACAGGCGTAAACAGGTGAAGGTGCCCCTGGAAAGGGCGAAAAGGCCTAAGCGGCCCAAGAGTTTCTAAGCCGCCTGGCGTAGAGCGTCGCAGAATTCCTCGGCCAGGTTGGCGGGAATTCTTTCCACCACCTTCTTGAAGGTGTTGTAGACGGTGGCGCGGGTCACATGGAGCCTTTCGGCGATTCCGGGAATCACGCTGTCCTCGGACTGGGCCACCTGGAGGTAAGTTTCCAGGGTGGTGTGCTCCTTGGTTCCCTTGGGGAAGAGGGAAATCACCTTGGTCACCATTTCCTGGATTTCCAGGTTGTGGTAGTCGTCGGCTGCGCTGTCGTAGACATTGCTGCGGTCGAAGACGCGCTCGAGAGCCTTTTCGGCGGCGGCACCGCAAATTTCCTCGGAGGAGCGGTAGTCGTTTGCGGAAAGTTCCTTGTTCCTGCCGGCGCCCTTGGTGATGTCGCTCATGGCGACGAAGCGTTCGTCGCTGGTCCTGCTCTTGCGAACCTCGTCCATGGCGCGGTTTGCGATTTCGAACTTCAGAAAGCTGAGGAATGGGGTTGTCCTCTGCAGCTTGGAGAAATCCACGAGGTCGATGTCGAACTTTTCGATGGCCCTGACGAAGACTTCGAAGAGCTGGCCGCTGTATTCCTCGTAGAGGTTGCCCCTCTTCTTGTTGCGGCCCTTGCCGAACTTGGAGGGGTTGGTCCCCATGCCGCTGAAGGTGTGGGATTTCTTGACCTGGTCCTCGTAGGCCAGGTACAGGGTGTTGCGGGCCTCGAAATCGCCCTTCTTTGCGGCTTCGACGAGTTTGAGTTCCTGTGCTGTGGTAAGGACCACTTGAGCTCCCTTGTTGGTGGCCTTGTTGCTGTCGGTAATCTTGGTGGCTTTGGTGTTTTCGGCTGCGGTGTTCTTCTTTGTCATAGTTTTCCTTCTTTTTTTTGAATAGTCGTCTGCTCCCTAGACGATCTTTGGTGTTGTTTGTTGTTGTGTGGCGCGATGGGCAACGTGGTAGGTGCGGCGAAGGCGCGAAAACGCCTAGAATCAAAGAATTCTAAGCTGCCGACAGCACGGGCTGTCGTCGTGATTTCCCCTCTTTATTACGTCTTACTAGAAGAAATAAAGGTATTTAATTTTACCATAGATGCCGCAATATAGCAAAAGTTTCGTAAAAATGCAAGTGAGAATGTTAAAAGTTTTGGTAAATTTTCAAAAACATTTGGCGAGCCCGTCGTCCTGCATACCTATCGTATCACTTCGAATTAGTAATCTTTAAAGGAAAAAAGCGAAAAAATTACTTGAGTAATTTATCTTTGGCCCATGCCTATACTTTCTGCACAGAATGTTTTGTTACGACTGGGTGCCTCTTACCCGATTCTGGATGGTGTATCCTTTGATATTGAACCGGGTGACCGAATTTGCCTGGTGGGTCGAAATGGCGAGGGCAAGAGCACCTTGCTCAAGGTTCTGACTGGCGAGATGGAGTTCAACTCCGGGGATATCGTCAAGAGGACCGGTCTTCGCATCAGCCGCATGATCCAGGAGATTCCCGCGCATATTGACGGTACAGTCCGTGACATTGTGATGGGGAAGGTGGCTGCGGGAAGCTCCGCCGGCTGGAGCAGTCCCGCCCGTGTAGATGATGGAGCTCACGATGCCGCCGCCGAGGCCATTCTGGGAAAGACCGGCATCGATGCCGACGCACTTTACGATAGTTTGAGTGGCGGCCAGAAGCGACGGGTGCTCTTTGCCCGGGCCGTAGCCGAGGACCCGGACCTGCTCTTGCTGGACGAACCCACGAACCACCTGGATATCCCGGCCATCCAGTGGCTAGAGGGGATCGTCACCCGCCTCAGCTGCGCGGTCCTCTTTGTAAGCCATGACCGCGCCTTTGTACGCCGTGTGGCAACCCGCATCTTTGAACTGGACCGTGGCCGGGTTCGCAGCTGGGATTTTCCCTACGATAAGTTTGTGCAGTTCAGGGACCAGGCCCTGGCCGAAGAGGAAAAGGCCAACGCCCTTTTCGACAAGCGCCTTGCCGAAGAGGAAGTATGGATTCGCAAGGGCATCCAGGCTCGCCGCACCCGTAACGAGGGGCGCGTGCGTGCGCTCATCAAGATGCGACAGGAACGTGCCGAGCGTCGCACACGCACGGGGAACGTTTCGATGCAGATTACCGAGGCCGAACGTTCCGGCCGTCTCGTCGCCCGCCTAAGAAACGTCACCTACTCCTACGACGGCGCCCCTCTCATCAGCGATCTCAGCACCGAAGTGTCCCGCGGCGACCGCATCGGCATCGTAGGCCCCAACGGCAGCGGCAAGACGACGCTTTTGCGCCTAATTCTCGGAGAGTTGCAACCCGAGGCCGGTGAAATCCGCCTGGGTACCAATCTGCAGATCGCCTACTTCGACCAGATGCGCACCAGCCTCCGCGAAGACAAGAGCCTCATCGAAAACATCGGCGACGGTCAGGCCTACATTACCTTGAACGGGGTCAAGCGTCATGTGTTAAGTTATCTGCAAGACTTTCTGTTCTCGGCGGATCGTGCCCGTGGCCCCATCAGCGCCCTCAGCGGCGGTGAACGCAACCGTCTGCTTCTGGCCTGCCTCTTTAGCCACCCCAGCAATGTGCTTGTACTGGATGAACCCACCAACGACCTGGACATGGAAACCCTGGACCTGTTGGCGGAACTCTTGGCAGAGTACAAGGGCACGGTCCTTACGGTAAGCCACGATCGCGCCTTTCTGGATTCCGTGGCCACGGGCATCCTTGCCATCGAGGAGAACGGCAACATCTTCGAGGCCGTGGGCGGTTACAGCGACTACGAGGCCAACAAGAAGATGCGCGACAAGGAGGCTGCCGCGGCGGCTCGCATCGCCGCCGAAAGGGAGGCCGCCCGGGCTGCGTCCAGGTCCGAGTCTAACGGAAACTCCGGTGCGGCCGGTGCATCGAGCGCTTCGGCTGCACTTGCCCAGTCAAGCCAGCCTGCAAAAAAGAAGAAGCGCAGCTATAACGAGGAGCGTGAATACAACTCGCTCCCCGAAAAGATCGAGAAGCTGGAATCGGAAATCGCCGAACGCCAGACGGAACTGTGCAAGCCCGAGGTCTGCACCAATGCGGCCCGCATCGTGGAACTGCAAAAGGAAATCACCGAACGCGAATCCGCCCTTGAAAAGGCCTACGAACGCTACGAGGAATTGGATTCCCTAGGCTAGACCCTCATTAGAGGGCGAAAAGCCCTTGTTTTGGCCTTTTTACAGAACCTTCGGGGACATGTTGTTTTGCGGTTCTGTAAAATATTAGTTTGTATTGAAAAGAAGCGCGTTTTTTCCGTATTTGGGGTGGTCAAAAGGGATTTTTTGTCTCTTTTTTTTCAGCAAACGCCACTAATTTGACGAAAACCGACGATTTTTCGCTGAAATTACAGAACCCGAGGGATAATTTTATGGACGGTTTCTGTAAAACGGGGATATCGCCCCTTTTTTCGGCTTTTGCCTAGTTACCTCCTTTCTTATTTTTTTTATACATTTAGGCAGAAGAGTATCATGAGGTGAAACATGAACAAGAAGTTTTTGACGTTTGGCCTGTTGGGCCTGGCAACAGCGGCATCTGCAGCGACCGCCGTGGTCTGGGATAGCGAAAATGAACCGGATATGGAACCGGCTTATTCTTTCACGTTTAAATATGGTACTGGTGCTTCTATCGATACCACCAATGTAAGCGGCACCAAGGTCCTTGACTTTACCGCAAAGGCCGGTGCGACCAGCAACGGTGCCGGCTATGGTTTCGGCTGGAAGCAGGATGCTTCCTGGAAGGATGTGCCTATCACTTTGGCTGCCTACAAGGGTGTCTGCCTGACCTACAAGGCCGAGATGCCGTTCCGTGTGGACTTTAAGCAGTCTACGATCACCGATGACAACTATTATGGCATGGAACTGGCTGCCTCCTCCGTGTTCAAGAAGCAGTTCATCGCCTTCTCCGAACTGAAGCAGGGCTGGAAGTCCTCTACCACCGTCGCATGGAACGTGTCCAGGCAGCTGGGCGTGCAATTCGGATTCAAGAACACTCATGCCACTGCCGCCTCCAACACCAACGAGGTGATGCTGCAGAGCTTCGTTTTGGCTGACGAGTGCGTTACCTTTGCCCCTGTGATCAAAGGTGGGCATACTGCTGTCGAATCAGCCGAACTGGTAGAGGGCGATACCCTCAAGATTCCGATGTCTGAACTATTTAGTGATGAAGATGGCGATCCGCTGACTGTAACCCTTACCTTGCCCGCTTCCGGCGAGGTGGTTGACCTGGGCGGCAAGACTTCGTACACGGACATGGACATGATCATGCTCGCCACCAAGCCGAATCCCACCGATGGCGCCGAGGCTGTGGTGAAGATTACCGCAACGGACCCCGCCAAGAAGTCCGTGACCTACACCTTGAACCTGACTCTGGTCGACCGCCAGAACAAGCCGGTGGCCAAGGACTTTGCCTTTGAAGTTCTTGAGGATTCCTCTTACAAGAACGGCCTCTCCAGCCGCCTGACAAGCCTGGGCTTCGATGCCGACGGTGATGCCATTGCCCTGGAGCTGGTCAGCGAGCCGGAACACGGTACCCTGGATCTCAATACATCTACCGGTATTTTCACTTATGTTCCTGAAAAGGATTTCTTTGGCAAGGATGCCTTTGCCTACCGCTTTGTGGAAAAGGAGAATCCCGAGAGCGTAAGTAACATCGGTACCGCAAGTATTACCGTGGTGAACGTGAACGATGTCCCCGTGGTCAAGGTGCTTTCTGCTGTCTACATTGACGAGGTCGGTGAAGAGCATGAATTTGGTGACACCCTGACCGTTGATGAAGATTTCGCAAGTTTCATAGTCATGGTACCCAAGACGAATATCTCCATTGTCGATGCCGATGGCGACGATGACTACAAGGTTTCCGCCAAGGTGTCTGCCGTGGCCAATGCAAGCCTTGTAGACGATGGCGAAAATTATGTTATCGAGGTTTCTGCCAAGAGGGATTCCAGCGGTACGGCAAAGGTGAATCTTGCGGTGACCGACCCCAAGATTACCATTAGCAACAATCTCTTCGTTCTGGTGGTGAATCCCACTCCGGACGCACCCGTTGCCAAGGACGACTCCTACGAAGTAATCCAGGACAGCTTAAATACCATTGCCGCCAAGACGGGTGTTCTTGCTAACGACGTGAACCCCGATGGCGAATCCGCCCTGGTTGCCGTCCTTGAAATTGAACCGGAACATGGCAAGCTGGAACTGGCTGAAGATGGTTCCTTCACTTACGAATCCGACGCGGGCTACGAAGGTGAGGACGCCTTTGCCTATAAGACTGTAAACGAGGCCGGCCTGGAGTCCGAGATGGCCGTGGTGACCTTGAACGTGCTTTACAAGAACAAGGCTCCCGAAGTTGTGGAGGGCGTTCTCGATACCGTCGGCACCCGTCTTGCCGCCCTTAGGGAAGACTTCACCACTACGATTCGTTTCACCAAGACCGAAATCCAGAGTTGGTTTGCCGACGACCAGGATGCGGCCACGGCGCTCACTTACACCGTCCGCAGCGATGACAGTCTTTTGGCTCCCACCATTGCCTCCGGTGTCATCAGCATCAAGGCCGTGAAGGATGCCTGCGGCGAAGCCAATGTGATTGTGACGGCAAAGGATAAGGGCGGTGCTGCAACGGATCTTTTGATTCCTGCAGTAATCGAATGTGTCAATGACAAGCCCGTAGCCTTGGCCTCTGATACGGTTTATATAAAGTTTGATACCGCATGGACTGTGACGATTGACATGTACGACTATGTGACAGACGTCGATGGCGACACCCTGGTGTTCACTCCCAATCTGACTCCCACCATGGCAAAGAGATTGGATGTGGCCATTGATGGTTCCATGCTGACCTTGTCCGCCAAGGAAGACGTGGAATACGTTGAGGGCAATGTGTTCGGTATCGGAGTCAAGGCTGCCGATGCTGCCACCTACGTTACTGCAAACGTATACGTTAGACTTGGTGAGAAGCCCACTACGGCCATTGCTCCTGTAATCGCCGCACCCAAGGCCAACTGGCAGAACGCCATTACGGCTAGCCGCGGCAAGGTGGCCCTCTTTGACATGCAGGGACGCGTGATGTGGAGCGCAAAGCTCCCCGTCAGCGAAAGCGAAGTTCGCGCCGCTGCTGAAGGTGTGCAGGGCCGCAAGATCCTGCAGGTGAATAAGCAGGTATTCACCATCAAGTAATTTTTCCTTGTAAGCCGCGCGATGCGGCGTTGTCGGAACTCCCGCTGTATTTTAATACAGCTTCGGTTCCTCCGCCTTGCAAACAAGAAAGGGCTCCGCGTTTGCGGAACCCCTTTTTTGTATTTTCGAACCTCGCGCCTGGAGCCTGCTATACCAAGTCTTCTGTGTCGAGGGCGATGAGCAGTTCCTCGTTGGTCGCCACCACCATGGCCTTGGGGGTGCCTTCCTTGTTGATGAAGCTGCCGCTTTCCTTGCCGGCCTTGTTGTTGCGGTCCTCGTCGATCTGGTAGCCGAGAATCTTCAGGTTTTCCATGACGGTCTTGCGGACCAGCATGCTGTTCTCTCCGATGCCGCCGGTGAACACCAGGGCGTCGATGCGGGGCAGCGCCATGGCGATGCCGCCGATTTCACGGGCCAGCTTGTAGCAGAAGGTTTCCAGGGCGATCTGTGCGCCAACGTGGCCTTCGCTTGCGGCCTGGGTCAGGGTGCGCATGTCGTTGCTGAGACCGCTGAGGCCCAGCAGGCCGGATTCCTTGTTCACCATCTTGTCCAGGCGGTCGATGTCGTAGCCGTACTTCTTGCTGATGTAGAAGAGGATTGCCGGGTCGATGCTGCCTGAGCGGGTGCCCATGATCAGGCCGTCCAGCGGGGTGAAGCCCATGGTGGTGTCGGCGCACT